>JAICIE010000080.1 GCA_025924515.1 Jatrophihabitans sp.
GGGACGCCGACCTACGTCGAGCACCACCGCACCCTCGGCGACCGGATCGACGAAATCGTCGCCGCCGGGTTCGTCCTGCGACACCTCATCGAACCGGAATGGCCCGCCGACCTGACCGACGAGTGGGGACAGTGGTCACCGCTACGCGGCGCGATATTTCCGGGCACCGCCATCTACGTCTGCTCACGGGCGGATTGACAGCGTCACCCGGGCGATGACGGAATCCGACCTCCCGGGTCAGGTCGAAAAGGCGCTGTGCGCTCGTCACCGCGTCCGGTCACGAGGTCCAAGCAATTCACTCAGTCCCTCGGCCGCGGCCCTGGTCGCTTCCTCTTTCGTCCGCCCCTGGGCGACCGAATATCGGCGGCTCGCCCGGTCGACCGCCAGGACGGTCCACGGACCCGACCCGTCCTCGCCGGTGAGCTCGACGAAGAGCCGGTCGCGGTCGTGCTCGACCCGCAACCGGTGCGCCGGGTTGCCGTCCTCGTGCAACATCCGCGGACGGTCAGGGTCACTGACGAACGACGTCCATCTGCTGCGCCGCACGGCGATGCCGATCCGCGGTCAGTGCGCCGCGTCGTGCCAGGTGCGTCCGGCGCCCACCGACACTTCCAGCGGAACGTCAAGGGGGTATGCGCCGCCCATCTCCCGCCGCACGAGCTGTTCGACCTGCTCGCGCTCCCCCGGCGCGACCTCCAGGACGAGCTCGTCATGCACCTGCAGCAATAGCCGCGAGCGCAGCCCGGCCTCGCGCAATCCGCGGTGCACGCCCAGCATCGCGACCTTGATGATGTCGGCGGCGCTGCCCTGGATCGGTGCGTTGAGCGCAGCGCGTTCGGCCATCTCACGCAGATTGCGGTTGTCGCTGTTCAGGTTGTCGAGGTACCGGCGTCGTCCCATGATCGTTTCTGTGAATCCCGTCTGCCGGGCCTCCTCGACCACCGAGCGCAGGTAATCGCGCACTCCGCCGAACCGGGCGAAGTACGCGTCCATCTGCGTCCGCGCTTCCTCAGTGCTGATCTTGAGCTGTTTGGACAGGCCGAAAGCGCTCAAGCCGTACGCCAGCCCGTACGACATCGCCTTCACCCGGCGCCGCAGCTCGGCGTCGATCTGCTCCGGAGCCAGCTCGAAGGCGCGGCTGGCGACGAAGGTGTGGAGATCCTCCCCGGTGGTGAACGCCTCGATCAGCCCGGCATCGCGGGACAGATGCGCCATGATCCGCATCTCGATCTGGCTGTAGTCGGCGGTCATCAGCGACTCGAAGGTCTCCCCGACGGTGAACGCTTCGCGGATGCGGCGACCCTCGGCCGTCCTGATCGGGATGTTCTGCAGGTTGGGGTCGGTGGAGCTCAATCGTCCGGTGGCGGCGACTGTCTGGTTGAAGGTCGTGTGAATCCGTCCGGCGTCGTCGACCAGTGGCAGCAACCCGTCGACGACGGTCTTCAACCGGGCGACCTCGCGGTGCCGCAGCAGCAGTTCGAGAACGGGGTGACCGGTCTTCACGTAGAGGTCGGCGAGCGAGTCGGCGTCGGTGGTGTAGCCGGTCTTGATGCGCTTGGTCTTCGGCAGTCCGAACTGGTCGAACAGTATTTCCTGTAGTTGTTTCGGGGAGCCGAGGTTGAATTCGCGGCCGACCAGTTCGTGCGTCTCGTGTTCGACCTCCTTGACGCCGCCGCCGAGCTCGGCCTGCAGCGCCAACAGGGCGTCGACGTCGGCGGCGATCCCGGTCGTCTCCATGTCGGCGAGGACGAAGGTGAGCGGCAGCTCGACCTCGGCCAGCAGCCGCGACGCTCCGCCGCGCTGCAACTCCCCGTCGAAGGCCTCGGCCAGGTCGCGGACGGCGCTCGCGCGCAAGGTCTCGACCTGTGCGAGGGCATCGTCGGCCTCGTCGATGCCGCCCTCGAGGGTGAGCTGGCCGGACTCCTCGACGTTGCTGCGCAGCTCTCGCCGCAGATACCGAAGCGCCAGGTCGGCGAGGTCGAATGACCGCTGGTCGGGCCGGAGCAGGTACGCCGCGAGCTGGGTGTCGTTGGTGACCCCGGCCAGGTGCCAGCCACGCTGCCGGAGCGCGAGAACGGGGCCCTTGACGTCGTGCGCCGCCTTGGGCATCGCCGGGTCGGCGAGCCACCCCGCCAGCGCCGCGTCGTCGTGCGGATCGAGCGCGGCCGGATCGAGGTAGGCGGCCGTTCCGTCGCTGCTGGCCAGCGCGATCCCGGTCAGATCGCCGATGCCGCGGCCCCAGGTGCCCCGGAAGGCCAGGCCGACCCGCGACCCGTCGCGGGCGTGCTCGTCGAGCCACTGCGCGACCTCGTCGACGCCGAGTCGCGACACCGCGACGTCGAAGCCCTGCTCCGCTTCGGGCTCCGGTGCCGACACGGAGGAGAACAGCCGTTCGCGCAACACCCTGAACTGCAGGTCGTCGAACAGCTTGTGCACCTGCTCGCGGTCCCACTGCTCACGGGACAGGTCGGCCGGGTCGAGGTCGAGCGGCACGTCGACGACGAGTTCAGTGAGGCTGCGGTTGCGGATCACGCTGCCGAGGTGCTCGCGCAACGCATCGCCGGCCTTGCCCTTGACCGTGTCGACGCGCGCGACGAGGTCCTCGAGGCTGCCGTACTCGCGCACCCATTTCGCCGCCGTCTTCTCGCCCACGCTGGGAATGCTCGGCAGGTTGTCGCTGGGGTCACCGCGAAGCGCCGCGAAGTCGGGGTACTGCAGTGGTGAGAGTCCGTACTTGGCCTGGACCTCCTCCGGCGTGAACCGGGTGAGGTCGCTGACCCCACGACGCGGGTAGAGCACGGTGACGTCGTCGTCGACGAGCTGCAGGGCGTCGCGGTCGCCGGTGCAGATGAGCACCTGCATGCCCTCCGCCTCGGCACGCTTGGTGAGCGTGGCGATGACGTCATCGGCCTCGTAGTTGTCCGCGGACAAGTACCGGATGCGCAGCGCGTCGAGGACGAGACGGATGAGTTCGACCTGGCCGCGGAAGTCGTCAGGGGTCTCGCTGCGCCCGGCTTTGTACTCGGCGTAGGCGGCGCTGCGGAAGGTCGTGCGCGACACGTCGAACGCCACGGCGACGTGCGACGGCTCCTCGTCGCGCAGCAGGTTGATCAGCATCGACGTGAACCCGAACACCGCGTTCGTCGGCTGGCCGGTGGTCGTCGACATGTCGACCTCGCGCAGCGCGTAGAACGCGCGGTAGGCCAGGGAGTGCCCGTCGAGCAACAACAGCTTGGGTCGGGCGGGTGCGGGTGGTGCGGCGGGGCTCACGGGAGCCGAGTCTAGGTTCGCGGACCGACGACGAGACGTCCTCAGGCGCCGCGGCGGGCGACCCGCGGAGCCGCCAGTCCCGGTCGGCGGGCCCGCCCCAGCATGGCGCGGCGCAGCACCGCGACACGTTCGGAACCGTCGGCCAGGCCGAGAGCTTTGCGCAGTCCGGCCGTGGGGACGACGCGATCGATCACCATCGGGGCGAATCCGAGCCGGGCGAGGTACCGGTTGCTCTCCCGCGACGACGCTGCCACGGTCGCCAGCATCCGGTCGAGACCCCGCTCGTCGGCGAGGTGCACCGCGGCTGCCAGCAGCGCCCGCCCCACACCGCGGCGGCGGTGCGAGGGGGCGACGAGGAGGTGGGTGACGTGCAGCGCCGGCATCACGTCGATCATGCCGATCTCGTCGGTGCGGGCGGCAAGCAGCCCGACGATCTCCGCGGACCCGTCCTCGACCGCGATGAGGACGGTCCGGACCGCCTCCTCCAGCACGGCGGCGAGCCGCTCGGCGAGGTGTTCGGCGTCGTTGACCCGAGGCGCGCGCCCGCTGAACGTGCCAGCGGTCGTGTCGATCTGATGCAGGAGCTCGACAAGCGCCGAGACGTCGGCCGGAGTGGCCGGACGGATGCGCACGCCGAGTCGAGACACGTCTGACCGCCTTTCGCGCGTACTTGTGCGTGGCCCTCGGGTCCCCCGAGGGCCACCATAGATGCTGCCTCGGAAAGCAAGTGAGGCGGCTGGCACGCGCTGTCCCGAGAAGCGGGTCAGGACGCGGCGATCTCCTCACCGAGGTAGGCGGCCCGGACCCGCTCGTCGGCCAGAAGGTCCCGGCCGGCGCCCTCCAGGACGATGTCCCCGGTCTCCAGCACGTAGCCACGGTCGGCCAGGGACAGGGCCTGGGAGGCGTTCTGTTCCACGAGCAACACCGTGACACCGGACCGGTTGATCTCCCGGACGATGTCGAAGATCTGCGCCACGATCAACGGCGCGAGGCCCATCGACGGCTCGTCGAGGAGCAACAGCCTGGGCTTGCCCATGAGCGCGCGTCCGATCGCGAGCATCTGCTGCTCGCCGCCGGAGAGCGTGCCCGAGTGCTGTCCGTAACGTTCCTTGAGGCGGGGGAACAGCTCCAACACGCGTTCAAGATCGGCGGGATCGGGCTGTTTGAACCGAAATGCCCCCATGTCGAGGTTTTCGGCCACCGTCATGCGGGGGAAGACGTGCCGGCCTTCGGGAACGTGGCAGATACCGAGATCCACCAGCTTGTGCGCCGGCGTGCCGTCGATGCGGCGCCCCTCGAACTCGATTGTGCCCGCGACCGGGCGCAGCATTCCGGACACCGTCTTCTGGGTCGTCGTCTTGCCGGCGCCGTTCGCGCCGAGCAACGCGACGACCTCGCCGGCGCCGACCGAGAAGGAGACGCCCTTGAGCGCGCGGATCGCGCCGTAGCGGACCTCGATCTCGCGAACGTCGAGCAGCGGCTGCGGTGCGCTCATCGGTCGGTCCCGTCCTCGGGCGAGGACGGGTCGCCGGGATGCACGTCGATGAGATGAACCTCAGAGTGGCGCTGCGCCTCGTCGACGGCCTCCTCTGCCGAGGTGCCGAGATAGGCGGCCACCACCACCGGGTCGCGTTGGATCTCGCCGGGAGCACCTTCGGCGATCTTCTGCCCGAAGTTGAGGACGACGATGCGGTCGGCCACCGACATGACCAGCTTCATGTCGTGCTCGATGAGCAGCACACTCACCTGCCGCTCGAGATTGATCCGCTTGATCAGTTCGGCGAGCTCGCGCTTCTCCACCGGGTTTGTCCCCGCCGCAGGCTCGTCGAGAAGCAGGACTCCCGGGTTGGTGCCCAGCGCCCGGGCGATCTCGAGTCGGCGTTGCTCGCCGTACGCCAGCGACCCGGCCAGGTCGTTCGCCCGGCTCAGGAGCCCGACCTCCTTGAGCAGGGCGTACGCGCCCGCAGTGCTTTCCTGCTCCTCTCGACGCTGGCGCGGCAGAGCCAGCATCGCCGAGATCGGGCCGGTCTTCTGCCGCGTCTCGATACCGATCTTGACGTTCTCCAACGAAGTCAAGGCGGGGAAAAGGCGAATGTTCTGGAAGGTCCGGGCCACGCCGAGGTGGTTGACGATGTGCGGCTTCTTTCCCAGCACGCTGGTCGGCGGGTCGCCGGGCCGTCCTGCCAGCGTGATCCGTCCTTGCTGCGGCGTGTACACCCCCGTCAGGGAGTTGAACAGCGACGTCTTGCCGGCGCCGTTGGGTCCGATGACCGCGAGGATCTCGCCGCGGTACATCCGCATCGAGACGTCGTTGAGGCTGACGACGCCGCCGAAGCGGAGCGTGATGTGCTCGATGTCGAAGACGACGTCGCTCATGGCGGTGTGCGACTCGACCAGCGCGGTGCTCATGCCGCGGTTCCCGGCGATGAATTCGTCGGCGTTGTCACACCGCACCTCCGACATGACTGGGGACGGCGATCGTCTCGGCGCTGGAGGCTTCCTCGAGATGGTCGGCGGACAGTTCGATCCGCCGGCGCCGGGCGGGCAGCAGACCCGCCGGACGGAAGATCATCATGAGGAGGACGACCGCGCCGATCCACATCTGCCGGTCGGGCGCCGGCACCTGATTCTTCAGGAACTCTGGCAACCAGGTGAGCAGCGCTGCTCCGGCCATGGCGCCGGGCAGCGAGCCCATTCCGCCGAATACGACGTAGGCGACCACGAGAATCGAGTTGTTGAGGACGAAGTTGTCGGGCGTGAAGAAGCCGATGTAGCTGCCGAAGAACACGCCCGCGAGACCGGACGTGGACGCGCCGATGGCGAAAGCGAGCAACTTCACCCGGAAGGTATTCATGCCGGTTGCCTGCGCGGCGACCTCGTCCTCGCGAATGGCAGCCCAGGCGCGTCCGAGACGGGAGTTCTCCAGGCGGCGGAACAGCACGACGACGATCACGACGAGGACGAGCAGCAGGTACCAGTACTGCAGCTGGTTCAGGCCCCAGGTGATGTGCAGCGGCCCGATATGGATCGACGGGTGCGGCACGTTGTTCACGCCCCGGGACGGGTCGACCGCCGTCCCCCGGCTGCCGTTGGTGATCGCGTCGGCGTTGTTGGCGATAATCCGGATGATCTCGCCGAACCCGAGTGTCACGATGGCCAGGTAGTCGCCTCGCAGCCGGAGCGTCGGCGCGCCCAGCAGCACGCCGGCGATCAGGCAGATCACCACCGCGAACGGGATCGCAGCGAGCGGTGGCAGCACCAGCCAGGACGGCGGATGGATCGGCAACGAATTCGTGAGATAGGCGGTTGTGTACGAGCCGATGGCGAAGAACGCGATGAAGCCGAGGTCGAGCAGGCCGGCCCATCCGACCACCACGTTGAGGCCGACGGCCAGCAGCACGTAGATGCCGATCTCCGACACCAGCACGGACTGCCAGAAACTCGTCGCCGTCGGTGGATAGAACAACGCGAAGGCGATGGTGGCGATCACCAGGCTGCGGGCGGCGCCGGGCGCGGTCAGGAAGCTCCTGCTGCGCGCCTCGTCGGCGACCTGCGCGGGCGCTGCCGGTGACACCGTTGCCGCCTCCTCGCTGCCCTGCTGCGGAGCGGACTCGGCCGTCGCGGCGACGTATCCCGCGCCGCCGAGGAGCAGGAACGCCCCGCAGGCCATCCAGCCGCCGGTGCCGAGGTTCTGCCAGGTCGACCCGAAGGTCGGCGCGACCCGGGCTGCGATCTTGCTGAACTCGTACAGCGTCGCGAGGGTGTAGATCGCGGCCAGAGTGCCGACCGCCGCAGCGACCCACGCCAGCGGACGCGACCGGAGGTAGGCGGCGATCCCGGCCAGCACGACCGCGACCGGCAGCAGCACCCAGCCCGCCCATGACAGATATGCCATCGCCCAGGAGGCGAGGGCCGTGGGCGCGAAGACCGCGTGCAGACCGCCGAAGTCGGTGTTGTACTGCGTGCTCGACGGCGCGAACCACCGTCCGACGTAGAAGGCCAGTAGCCCGAGGACGACGCCGGCGATGACCAGCGGCAGGCCCGGCCGCCAGCCGAGCAGCCGGTCGGCGAAGGCGCGTCCGGTCGCGACCTGGGCGTCGGAGAGCGCGATGACGCCCGCCGCGAAGGCGATGACGAGATAACCCACCACCACCGCGCCCCAGCCGAGGGAGTGGTCGATCCCGCCGCCCTTGGCGACCACCGAGTGTTGTGCATACCAGGTCAGCACCGCGGCGATCACGGCCAGCGCGCCGCCGATCCAGGCGGCCAGTCGCAGCCGCAGGGCTATCCCGACGGCGCACAGGACGACGACGAGCGCGAGTTCGGTCCAGGCCAGCCAGCCGAAGTACGCGGAGGTCAGGGCGGAGATGCCCTTGGTCTGGCTCACGGCCGTGGCGACCGTGCCGAACTTGCCGTCGCCGAGCGGGTCGTACCAGTGCATCAGGGTCTGCCCTGCCAGCACGGCGAGCAGCCCGGACAGGAACGGCCAGACCCCCGGCCGGCTGAGGAACGGCCGCAGAACCGGCCAGAACGTCATGGCCAGGAAGACCACGACGCCGATGCCAAGGAAGATCAGGACGCGGGGGAAGCCCAGCGACGTGCGCAGTTCGAAGTAGTAGTCGTTCTGACTGCCTTCCTGCGGTCCCCACATGACCGCGAGGACGAGGCCGCCGACCAGGCATGCGAGCAGGCGCTTGGCCAGCGCACGGGAGTCCGCGGTGGTCATGCCGCGCGTCCGAGCCGCTCGCCGAGGATCCCCGTCGGCCGGAACATGAGCACCAGCACCAGCACGATGAACGCCACGACGTCCGTCCATTCCGTCCCGACCCACGGCAGCGTCGGAATGATGTTCTCGACGATCCCCAGCAGCAGGCCGCCGATCATGGCGCCGCGGATGTTGCCGATGCCGCCGAGCACTGCGGCCGCGAACGCCTTGACGCCGGGCAGGAATCCCATGGTGTTGAAGAAGCTGAAGTTGAGGCCGAACAGGAAGCCCGCGGCGCCGCCCAGCAATCCGCCGATCACGAACGTCCGCGAGATCGTCCGGTCGATGTCGATGCCCATGAGCGCGGCGGTGGGCGCGTCCTCGGACACGGCCCGGATGCTGCGGCCCAGCTTCGTCTTGTTCACCAGGCGATCGAGCAACACCATCATCACCAGGGCGGCGAGAATGTCGACCACCTGGATCACCCGCACCTGCGCCCCGGCGATGGTGAAGGCAACGGAATTGTCGTTGAAGAACGGCGGGAACTGGTTGTTCGTGAACCGGTTGAACATCTTGCCGAAGAGTTGCGACAAGAAGAACGACGCTCCGATCGCGCTGATCAGGAACGCGAGCTTCGGCGCGTTCCTTCGCCGCAGGGGCCGGTAGGCGACCCGCTCGAGCGACCACGCGATCGCTCCGGCGGTGACCGCACCCGTGACGACCCCGAGAAGCATGACGAAGGGCACCTCCCACGAGGAGGTGCCCTTGCCGTTGCCGACGACCGCGCTGATAACCAGATAGCTGCCGAACGCCCCGGACATGAACACTTCGCTGTGGGCGAAGTTGATCAGCTGGAGGACGCCGTACACCAGCGTGTAGCCGAGTGCGATGAGCGCGTACAGCGATCCGCGAGTCAGGCCGAGAACCAGGTAGTTCAAGAACTGGGTCATCTATCGCCTCTCCGGCCGACGTGGTTCCCAGGGCGACCGGAGGGGTGCCGCCGGTCCGAACGGACCGACGACACCCCTCTGCCCCTCTTTGTCCGGGCGTGCCCGGCTACTTCTGCTTCTTGATGTCGCCGAGCTCGACGATCTTGCCGTTCTTCTGCTCGTAGAGGTTGACCGTCGCCTGCGCGACCTCCCCGCTCGGCGCGAACTTCACCGTCGTGGTGATGCCCTTGTAGTCGAGCTTGTTGACCGCAGCTTCGACGGCCTGGCGGGTAACCGAGCCGCTCTTCGCGGCGGTCTCGATGGCCTGGATCATCGCGTTGGTCGCGTCGTACCCCTCGGGCGAGTATGTCGACGGCGGGGTGTGGTACGCCTGCTGGTAGGCGGCCTTGAAGGCCTTGGCCTCAGGCGCCGTGGTGGCGTCCTGGCAGCCGCAGCTGAAGTACCAGCCGTTGCCCGCAGATCCGGATCCCTTGGTGAAGACCTCGGACTTGCCGCCGTTACCCGTCATGCGAAGGCCCTTGTAGCCGGCGGCGGTCAGCGCCTTGGCGAAGAGCGCGGCCTGCGCGTCGTAGCCGCCGTAGAACATGGCCCCAGCGCCGGAGCTGGTGACCTTCTGGGCGATCGCGCCGTAGTCCTGGGTGTTCTGCGGAACGCCCTGGCGCAGGACGGTGACGCCCTTCTTCTTCAGTCCGGCGGCCACGACGTCCGCGACGCCCTTGCCGTACACGGTGGTGTCGTCGACGACGAAGACCTTCTTGAACTTCGAGGCCAGCCAGTCGGCCGCCGCGGCACCCTCCACACCGTCGGTCGGGACGATCCGGTGGAAGGTCGTGAATCCGGACTTCGTCAGGTCCTCGTTGGTGGCCGAAGGGCTGATCAGGGCCATGTTCGCGGCCGCGTAAGCCTTGCCGGTGGCCGAGGTCGGGCCGGAGAAGATCGGTCCGACGACGCCGACCACGGCGGAGTCCTGGATGAGCTGCTGGGCCGCGGCCGGAGCCTTCGCCGCGTCGCCGGCGTCATCGGAGGTCTCCACGGACAGCTTGAACGGCTGGCCGCCCTTGGCGTTGAACTGCTGCACCGCGAGCTTCACCGCGTTGATCTCGTTGATGCCGAGCTGCTGGTTGTCGCCGGACAGCGCACCCTGGAACCCGATCTTGTAGCTCTGGTTGCTTGCGCCGCCGCTCGTGGCGCCGCCACCGCCGAGGCCGCCCCCGCCGGTGCAGCTCGAGCTGCCGGCGGGGCTGGATAAGCCGCCGCCGCCGCCTCCGCTGCTACCGCTCGAGCAGCCGGTGAGAACCACCGCGCCCGCCGTGGCCATCACGGCGGTGACAGTGAAAAATCCTTTGTGCACTACGTGCCTCCTACTGAACTGTTGTGCGGACTGTTCTGTGGCGCTCGTGGCGCCGGGGAGTGTGGTCCTGGTCGGCACAAGTTAGCTCAACCGGCCGGTAGAGCGCGCTTCCCCTCGTCCTGGGCTCACGGTCGTAACCAAATCTCAACCGGCGCAGGCCCGTTCCCGTCGTGATCAGGAGGACGTGCCGTTGCGCCCGGCGGCGTGGACGTCGGCCTCGTCCGACGGTTTGCCCGGACCCGAGTCGGATTCGAGAACGACCTCCGCGACCGCGCGCATGGTAGTCCGGTTGTCCATCGCGGCGCGCTGGATCCACCGGAAGGCCTGCGGCTCGGTCAGCCCGTGTGCGGTCATCAGGGCGCCCTTCGCCCGCTCTACGATCTTGCGGGTCTCGAGGCGCTCGGCGAGACCCTGCACCTCGGCCTCGAGTGCGGTGATCTGGGCAAATCGGGCGGTGGCCATCTCGATCGCGGGCAGTAGGTCGCGCTTCTCGAACGGCTTGATCAGGTAGGCCATGGCGCCGGCGTCGCGCGCCCGTTCGACGAGGTCGCGCTGGCTGAAGGCCGTGAGCATGACGACCGGTGCGATGCGCCGCTCGGTGATCATCGCTGCGGCCGCGATGCCGTCCATCTTCGGCATCTTGATGTCGCAGATGACGAGGTCGGGTCTCAGGCCCTCGGCCAGGGCCACCGCCTGCTCGCCGTCTGCCGCCTCGCCGACCACGTCGAAGCCTTCTTCGGTCAATATCTCGCGCAGGTCGAGACGGATGAGCGCTTCGTCCTCGGCGATGAGGACCCGAAGGCCTGTCGCCGCCGGGAGTGGATCCGCAGCGGAAGCCACGCTGCACCTCCCCCGTTCGACGCGCCGGCGCGAAGCCAGAGCCTACCGGGATACGATGTTGCCTCGGGCACGGGACCGTGTTAAGCCCCTGTGATGGAATCAGGTAGACATGATGGTCTCAAACACCATTGCCGAAAGGCGTGTGGGTTCGAATCCCACCGGGGGCACCACCGGGGGCACCACCGCGGGCACGTAGCCGGCTGAACACCGGCGGTGTCCGACGCAAGTTGCAGCGGTCACTGCATCTCGGAAGCACCGGCCGTGCGTGTTCCCCCCGCCCTGACCGGGAGCAAAGCACACCCGGCCGATCGTCCTGACCGGCTGGCAGCAGGAGCTGGTCGACGCGGATCCGTGGCCACTCATCCCCGGTTTGATCCACCCTGACGGCTGCCATGGCCTCAATACGGTCGAGCGATGGCTACCGTGTCGGCGTGGCCGGACACATGACGCCCGACGAGTTCCGCCGCTACGGCCGCGAGGTCGTCGACTGGATCGCCGACTACTACGAGCGGTTGGAGTCGTTGCCGGTGCTGGCGCAGGTCAAGCCGGGGGACGTCCGAGCCGGACTGCCCGGCTCGGCCCCGGAACAGGGAGAACCGTTCGACGCGGTGCTCCGCGACCTCGACGACCTGCTGCTGCCCGGCGTCACCCACTGGCAGCACCCGTCCTTCTTCGGGTACTTTCCTGCCAACGCGAGCGGACCGGCGATACTAGGCGATCTGCTGGCCTCGGGGCTGGGCGTGCAGGGCATGCTCTGGGCCACCAGCCCGGCTGCGACCGAGCTCGAGACGCACGTCCTCGACTGGCTCGCGGAGCTGCTGGGCCTGCCGCAGCGGTTCCGGTCGACCGGCGACGGTGGCGGCGTCATCCAGCACAGCGCGTCCGACTCGGCGCTGGTGGCACTGCTGGCGGCGCTGCACCGGGTCAGCGACGCACGCACGACGCGCGACGGCGTCGGGGTCGAGCGCTTCGGTGTCTACACCTCAGGTCAGTCCCACTCCTCCGTCGAGAAGGCGTGCCGGATCGCCGGGCTCGGCGGCGCCGCGCTGCGCAAGCTCGACGTCGACCCGGCCACGCAGTCGGCTCGGCCGGAGCACCTCCGCGAGCTGCTCGAACGCGACCGCGCCGAGGGGGTGGTGCCCGCGATGGTGGTCGCGTCCGTGGGCGCCACGGGCACCGGCGCGGTCGACCCGGTCGCCGACCTGGCGGCGTTGGCGCGGGACTACGGCGCGTGGCTGCATGTCGACGCCGCCTGGGCCGGCGTCGCGGCGGTCGCGCCCGAGTTCCGGTGGCTCGACGACGGCCTCGAGCTCGCCGACTCGTACTGCACCAACCCGCACAAGTGGCTGCTCACCAACTTCGACTGCGACGCCTTCTGGGTCGCCGACCGGCGCCCGCTCATCGGCGCGCTGTCGGTGCTGCCCGAATATCTGCGCAACGCCGCGAGCGAGTCCGGAGCCGTGATCGACTACCGCGACTGGCATGTCCCGCTGGGCCGCCGGTTCCGGGCGTTGAAGCTGTGGGCGGTGATCCGCTGGTACGGCGCGGAGGGGCTGCGCGCGCACGTCCGCTCGTCGGTCGCCCTCGCGCAGCGCTTCGCCGCGCAGGTTGCCGACGACGACCGGTTCGAGGTGGTAACGCCGCATCCCCTCGCGCTGGTCACATTCCGGCTGCGGGCCGGCAGCGACGCGACGCGCGAGCTGATGGAGCGGGTGAACGCGTCGGGTCGGATGTTCCTCACCCACACGGTGGTCAACGGGGAGACGGCGCTGCGCCTGGCCGTCGGGTCGCCGCTCACCGAGCAACGCCACATCGACGCGGCCTCGGCCGAGCTGGCCCGGGCCGCGTCGGACGTGCTGGCGAGCTGATCCTCCGACCGGTCGCGGCGGCCGGACGTCTCGTCAACCGCCGGATAACCCGCCGGGTGCGCGCCTCAGCCGTCGTGCCGGAACGACGGCCAGAGGTTCGGCCACGGACGCCGGGGCCCGCGGCAGATCTCGATCGGGCGTCCCTGCTCCTCGTTGTCGACCCCTACGCCGTTGTCGAGGGTCCCGGCGCGCCGGCAGGTTGCGAACCGGGCGGACAGGTACGAGGAGCTGAACCCGACGGCTGCGACGGTTGTCGTCGAGGCGGGTGGGCGGCCGACGAAATACAGCGCGTTGTGGCCGCTGTAGACCCGCGGCAGGTCACGGCCGTACCGGTCGATCGCGCCGGCCTCGCCGTAGTTCTCGGCGAGGACGACCGTGGTGGCGCGCTGGGCGGCCGGGACGGTCTCGTAAGCGGACCGCACCTCGGCGACGTATTGCGGCCAGCCGACCTGGTCGCGCACCGCCTGGTTGATCGCGGGGATCGGCGTCTTGCCGACCGTGGATTCCGGCACAAGAGGCAGCGCGATCACCGATGAGACGACCACGGTGAGGGCCAGCGCGGCGATCACCCAGCCGAAGCGGGTCCTCGAGCGGGCGCGGCGGGTCCAGTCTGCGGTCGGCACGGCCCCGACCGCGAGAAGGTAGAGCAGCAGGCCGAGCGGATAGTAGATCTGGCCGCCGCTCAGCAGGACGAGCACGAGCAACACCGGGTACGCGATCGCCAGCCCGCGGAGCGGCCGCCACCCCGGGCGGCGCAGCATCGCCGCGAATCCGGCGACCCAGACCGGCACGAGCGGCGGTCCGATGATGAGCAGCTGGAACGGCAGCAGCATCACCCGGTCCGCACCCCCCTTGTCCTGGGAGATCGAACCCGTCATGGTCACCTGCGGCCAGCCGTGCGCGGCCTGCCAGATCACATTCGGGGCGGCCACCGCCAGCGCCACCGCGACGCCGAGCGCGAGCCACCGGCTCCGGAGCGCGGCCCGCGGTCCCGCTATCAACAGTCCGACGACCACGGCCAGGACCAACAACACGATCAGGAACTTGACGTAGGTCGCCAGTCCCACCGCGGCACCCGCCGCGAGCCACCACCGCGGGTCGCGCAGCAGCGCCCGGGTCGCGAACAGCAGCGCCGCCAGCCACAGCAGCATGTCGGGCGTCGCGGTCAGCAGCGTGTGCGCGAAGGTGAGCGGCGCTGCGCTGAAGGCGATGCCCCAGGCGGCGATCGCCTGAGCCCGCCGGTCGCCGCCCAGTTCGCAGGCCACCAGGACGCCGACCACGACGGTCGCGGCGGCGAACAAGACCGACGGCAGACGCAGCACCGTCAGCGACGGGCCGGCCAACCGCATCAGGTGCGCCAGCGCCGGGACGAACGGGGGCTGGTCCTCGTAGCCCCAGGCCAGCGGCAGCATGCGGAAGTACAGCTCGTCGCGCTCGTAGCCGTACCCGCCGCTGGTGGTCAGGAGCAGGAGTGTCATCAGCACGGCCGGTGGCACGACCACCGGCCAGGCGACCGTGGATCCGTGGCACGGGCGACCGCTCCCGGAAGGCGATGTCGCAATCGGGTCGACAGACGGCGCGGCCATGCTCGTGCTCCGTTCGCTGCGGCGGGAGGAGTCCGGCCGTCCTACTCGACCGCGATCAACTCCGCACGCGAATGAGACCCTCCTGCACGACACTGACAACGTGCCGGCCGTCGGCCGAGTAGAACCGCCCGCTCGCCAGCCCGCGGCCGCCCGAGGCCGACGGCGATGTCGACACGTAGAGCAGCCACTCGTCGGCGCGGAACGGGCGGAGGAACCACATGGCGTGGTCAAGTGACGCCATCGACAGGTCGTCCAGCCCCGGCGCGATGCCGTGGCGCGCCAGCACCGAGTCGAGCAGGGTCATGTCCGAGGCGTAGGTGAGCACGCAGACGTGCAGCAGCGGGTCGTCCGGGAGCGTCCCGTCGGCGCGCAGCCACACCCGGCTCGGACCGTCGCGCGGCCCCTTGGCCCGCTGCCGCCACGGCGGCTCGTCGACGTAGCGCACATCCACCGGCCTCGGCAACGACCGGAAGAACCGCGCCGCTTGGGGTGGCATGTCGGCCCACTGGGCGTCCAGCGGCTCGAGCGACTCGGGGGAAGGGACCTCCGGCATCGGCGTCTGGTGGTCGATCCCGTCCTGCTGCAACTGGAAGGACGCGGACAGCGAGAAGATCGCCTTTCCGTGCTGCACGGCGACGACGCGACGGACGCTGAACGAGCGACCGTCGCGAACGCGGTCGACGGTGTA
>JAICIE010000081.1 GCA_025924515.1 Jatrophihabitans sp.
CGGCCCGCCCGCCCGACGGCCCGCCCGCGCGGCGTCGTCCGGTCGCGGCGCACCGGCCGCCCGGCGGCGGCCCCGTAGAATGGCCGGGTGCCGCAGGCCCCCCGCGAGTCACTGCCCGAAATCCCGTCCAGCGCGATCCCCCCGTCGATCCGCGGTATCCGCGGCGACGGACGGCTGAGCCACGACATCCTGCCCGGCGAGAAGGGGCCTCAGGACGCCTGTGGCGTCTTCGGCGTCTGGGCCGCCGGCGAAGAGGTCGCCAAGCTGACCTACTTCGGCCTCTACGCACTGCAACACCGCGGCCAGGAGGCTGCGGGCATCGCGGTCAGCGACGGGGCCTCCGTCCTCGTGTTCAAGGATCTCGGGTTGGTGAGCCAGGTCTTCGACGAGGCGACCCTGGCCACGCTCGAGGGGCACATCGCCATCGGGCACACCCGCTACTCGACGACCGGGTCGACCACCTGGGAGAACGCGCAGCCCAGCTTCCGGACCACCAGCGCCGGCACCGGCCTCGCGCTCGGACACAACGGCAATCTCGTGAACACCGCCGAGCTGTACGCCCTCGCCCGCGAGGAGGGCAGCCTCACCCCGGGGATGGGCGCGACCACCGACTCCGACCTGCTCACCGCCATGCTGGCCGCACGTCCGGACGTCTCGGTCGAGCAGGCCGCGATGGACGTCCTGCCCCGGCTGCGCGGCGCGTTCTCCCTGGTCTTCATGGACGAGCACACCCTCTACGCCGCTCGCGATCCGCAGGGGGTGCGTCCGCTCGTCCTCGGCCGGCTCGAGCGGGGCTGGGTGGTGACCTCGGAGACAGCAGCGCTCGACATCGTGGGCGCCAGCGTCGTCCGCGAGATCGAGCCGGGCGAGCTGATCGCCGTCGACGAGGACGGGCTGCGCTCGCAGCGGTTCGCGGCGCCCGAGCCCAAGGGCTGTCTGTTCGAGTACGTCTACCTGGCGCGTCCCGACACGACGATCGCCGGGCGGAGCGTGCACTCGACCCGCGTCGCGGTCGGCCGCCGGCTGGCGCGGGAGCACCCGGCCGAGGCCGATCTGGTGATCCCCGTGCCGGAGTCCGGGACGCCCGCCGCGATCGGGTTCGCCGAGGAGTCCGGGATTCCGTACGGCCTCGGGTTGGTCAAGAACTCCTACGTCGGGCGCACCTTCATCCAGCCGTCGCAGACGATCCGGCAGCTCGGGATCCGGCTCAAGCTCAACCCGCTGCGCGACGTCATCCGCGGCAAGCGCCTTGTCGTGGTTGACGACTCCATCGTGCGCGGGAACACCCAGCGGGCTCTCGTGCGCATGCTCCGCGAGGCCGGGGCGATCGAGGTGCACGTGCGCATCTCCTCCCCGCCGGTGAAGTGGCCCTGCTTCTACGGCATCGACTTCGCCTCCCGGGCCGAGTTGATCGCCAACGGATCGGACGTCGACGGCATCCGCGCCTCGATCAACGCCGACAGCCTCGGCTTCGTGTCGCTCGACGGGCTGATCGCTGCCAGCGAACAGCCGAAGACCCGCCTGTGCCGAGCCTGCTACGACGGCGAGTACCCGATCCCCCTGCCCGAGGTCGTCGGCAAGCACGTCCTCGAGGGCATCGAGAAATCGGTGGGACCGCTCGGCCGGGAACCGGTGCATGTAGCCGGCTACGCCGGCACGGACGCCCTCACCCGGCCCTGACGATGACCTCGTACGCCGCCGCCGGCGTGGACATCGCGGCCGGTGAGCGCGCGGTCGAGCTGATGCAAACGGCCGTCGCGCGGACCAACCGTCCCGAGGTCGTCGGCGGCCTCGGCGGGTTCGCCGGGCTGTTCCAGCTCGACCTCGCACACTACAAGCGGCCCGTCCTGGCCAGCTCGACTGACGGCGTAGGCACCAAGCTGGCCGTCGCCCAGGCGGCCGGACGCCACGACACCGTCGGCATCGATTTGGTCGCGATGGTCGTCGACGACCTGGTCGTGGTGGGCGCTGAACCTCTGTTCCTCACCGACTACGTGGCGACCGGGAAGGTGGTGCCCGAGAAGATCGCAGCGATCGTCACGGGCATCGCGGAAGGCTGCGTGCGGGCGGGCTGCGCGCTGGTCGGCGGCGAGACCGCCGAACATCCCGGACTCATGGGCGAGGACGAGTACGACCTGTCCGGAACGGGCGTGGGCATCGTCGACGCTGACGCGGTGCTCGGCGCCGACCGGGTCCGGCCGGGCGACACGGTGATCGCGATGGCGTCCTCGGGCCTGCACTCGAACGGATACTCGCTGGCGCGCAAGGTGTTGTTCGAGGACGGCGGCCGCCCGCTCGACGCGGTTCCCGAGGAGCTTGGCCGCCCGCTCGTCGACGAACTGCTCGAGCCCACCCGCATCTACGCCAAGGACTGCCTGGCCCTGGTCGACGCGGTGGGGGCGCACGCGTTCGCCCACGTCACCGGCGGCGGGCTGGCCGGAAACCTGGCCCGGGTCCTGCCGCGGACCCTCGACGCCGAAGTCGACCGGACGACCTGGGCGCCGCCGCCGGTCTTCGACCTGCTCGCCCGCACCGGCGCCATCCCCCTCGCCGACATGGAGCGCACCTTCAACCTCGGCGTCGGGATGGTCGCCGTCGTCCCCGCCGAGCGGGAAAGCGACGCGCTCGACCTCCTGCAGGGTCGCGGCGTGCCGTCCTGGACGGTCGGCCGGACGACACCCGGAGCCGGCAGCGTCACCCTGAGCGGTCGATACGGCGGTGCCGCTGCATCGTGGAGATGACCTCAGGCTGGGCCGCGTGAGGATGACCCGGCGTATTCGTGCGCACGCCTAACTGAAAGCCAACGGCACGGGAGGTCGGCAAGATTGATCACCGGCCGGGGATCGGCGAGGGGTGCATCCCGCTAGCGGCGCTCGGCCCACCCGTCGGGGTCGTCCTCGCCGTCCTCGAACTCGTCCTCGGCGTCCGCACCTGCGGACGACCCGGACAACTCACGCTGCAGTGCGTCGAGGTCGGTGAATTGGGAGTTGTACTTCAGCTGCCGAGCGACCTTTTGCTGCTTCGCCTTGGCACGGCCGCGCCCCATGGCTCGACCCCCTCGCTCACACGCTCATCCGACGGGTGACGACCGGACGTGGACACGGAAGAACCACGACCTCGAACACCGTCGGGGAAGTTTTCATCGTCGTACGGCAAGACTACCCCGGCGCTCGGAGCCGCCGCACGCCTCCGCCGCGCCGTCGCCGGCCGGACGGGCGAATGTCACCTTGTGCTGTCGCCAACCCCACTTGGCGCGCGTCGGAAAGTCTTCCGTGGCAAGCAGTGGACAGGTGACTTTGGACCTGTAGTAAGCGCTGAGTCCGAATTGCATACTTGCAGCGGATCGCGGAAAAAACCCGCGTCCCGTGGCCCCACCAGGGTCATGCGTCGCTGAAAGGGGGGGCCATGACGAACCCACGTCCACGCCCTGACTCCGAGCCCCTGCTGACCCCGTCGGAGGTGGCGACGCTCTTCCGCGTCGACCCGAAGACGGTCACCCGGTGGGCCAAGGCCGGGAAGCTGACCTCCATCCGCACGCTCGGCGGCCACCGCCGCTACCGCGAGTCCGAGGTTCGCGCGCTGCTCGAGGGCAACACGCACGCAACGATCGACGCCTAGCCGTTCGGCGCCGAGCCGTCCGACACCGGTCGGCGCGTCAGCGCCGGCCACGCGTCGGCGAGCATCCGTCCACGCCGCCACACCGGACCCTTTCCCGGGGCCAGGCGTGGCGGCGCGCTGCGTTCGACGGCACCTGAGTCGCCGCATCAGCGGCGCGTCGACTCGGGTTCCGGCCGCACGGTGTCGGAGATGACGGCGTCCGAAATACAGTGGCGCGTATGCCAAGTGCCCCAGCGCCGCGGGGTTCCTACGCCTCCGGGCCCTCCGACACGCCGCTGCTCGGCGAGACGATCGACGCGAACCTCTGCCGTGCCGCGTCGCGGTGGCCCGACCGAGAAGCCGTCGTCGACTGCGCCCGCGGGGTGCGGCTGACGTACCGCGACCTCGACCAAGAGGTCGACCGGGTCGCCCGAGGGTTGCTCGCGCGCGGCGTAGCGCGCGGCGACCGGGTCGGGATCTGGGCCCCCAACTGCGTCGAGTGGTTCTTGGTGCAGTACGCGACCGCCCGCATCGGCGCCATCCTGGTGACCATCAACCCCGCCTACCGGACCCACGAGGTCCAATTCGTCCTGCGCCAATCGGCGATCAAGACGCTGATCTCGGCCGTGTCGGCCAAGACCAGCGACTACCGCGGGATGATCACCGAAGTTCGCGGCGGGCTGCCCGGGCTGCGCGATGTCGTCTATCTCGACGACCCGACCTGGGATGATCTGCTGTGCGACGCGGACAGCGTCTCGAGCGCAGAAGTCGCCTCCCGCTCTGCGCAGATCTCCTTCGACGACCCGATCAACATCCAGTACACGTCCGGGACGACGGGATTCCCGAAGGGCGCGACGCTGAGTTCGCACAACATCCTCAACAACGGGTTCTTCGTCGGCGAGCTGTGCAGCTACACCGAGGAGGACCGGATCTGCGTGCCGGTGCCCTTCTATCACTGCTTCGGCATGGTGATGGGCAACCTGGCGTCGACCAGCCATGGGTCCTGCGTCGTGATCCCGGCGCCGAGCTTCGACCCCTCCGCAACCCTGGCTGCCGTCGCGGCCGAGCGGTGCACCTCGCTCTACGGCGTGCCGACGATGTTCATCGCCGAGCTGGGCGCGCCCGATTTCGGGAAGCACGATCTGAGCTCCCTGCGCACCGGGATCATGGCCGGCTCGCCGTGCCCGGTCGAGGTGATGAAGCGCGTCCTGAGCGACATGCACATGCCCGAGGTCACGATCTGCTACGGCATGACCGAGACCTCGCCGGTCTCGACCCAGACCCGTGCCGACGACTCCCTCGACCGCCGCGTGTCGACGGTCGGACGCGTCCATCCGCATCTGGAAGTGATGGTGGTCGACCCCGCGACGGACCTGCCGGTGCCCCTCGGCACGCCGGGCGAGCTGTGCACCCGCGGCTACTCGGTGATGTCGGGCTACTGGGACGAGCCCGAGAAGACCGCCGAAGTTCTTCGGCACGGTTGGATGCACACCGGCGACCTGGCAACCATGGACGAGGACGGCTACCTCAACATCGTCGGGCGGATCAAGGACATGGTGATCCGCGGCGGCGAGAACGTCTATCCACGCGAGATCGAGGAGTTCCTCTACACCCACCCGGACATCGTCGACGCGCAGGTCATCGGTGTGCCGGACCCGAAGTTCGGCGAAGAGCTGATGGCCTGGGTCCGGCTGCGCGAGGGTGCCGAGCCGTTGACTGGCGAGGGGCTGCGCGAGTTCTGCACCGGCCGGCTCGCCCACTACAAGATTCCGCGGTACGTGCACGTCGTGAGCGAGTTCCCGATGACGGTGACGGGCAAGATCCGCAAGGTGCAGATGCGGGACGAGGCGATCGAACTGCTGGGCCTCGAAGAGGCCGCTGCCCGGCGGCACGCCTGAGAGACCCGACCGGGTCTATTTGAGTGGGCCACGCAACTAGTTGTATCGTTCATGCAGTTGCGCGAGTCAGGCAGTGAGCGAGGTGGTAGCCGTGGTCGAGTCCGCGTGCGCCGCCGTTGACGCCGACGGCAGGCCCAGTAAGGACGTCCGCGAGGTGGCCGACAGCTTCGTCGTGCTCGTCCGCGCGTTCAGCCGGATACGTGCCCGGATCCTCGCCGCGGCCGCGCACGACGTCGAGTGGTCCGGTCACGTCGTCCTCAAATGCGTGGCCAAGGGCGGCCCGATGCGCTCGAGCGACATCGCCGAGTGCGTGCACTCGGATCCGTCCACCGTGAGCCGACAGGTGTCAGCGCTGGTGAAGGACGGCCTGCTCGAGCGCCGCGCGGATCCCGAGGACGGGCGGGCCAGCCTGCTCGTCACAACGGATCGGGCCCGGGCCGTGCTCGCTGATCACGACGAGATCCGGGTACAACAGTTCGCGCACATGCTGCAGGACTGGAACGAACGCGACCTGCACCGCTTCGCCACGCTGCTGCGGCGCTTCACCGAAGACTTCGAGCGGTCCAGCGAGGCCGCTTCTCTGCTGGGCGGCACCACGACGCCCAGCACATCCGCCCGCCTTGGAGGTACGCACTGATGGCTGCGCACGCAGCGAAACACGCGGCACGGCCGGCAGTGTCCGGCGCCGGCGACGGTCCGCTGACACATCGACAGATCCTCACGATCCTTTCCGGGCTCATCCTGGGGATGTTCCTGGCGGCGCTCGACCAGACGGTGGTCTCCACCGCCATCCGGACGATCGGTGACGACCTGAACGGCCTGTCGGCGCAGGCCTGGGTCACCACGGCCTTCCTGATCACCTCGACGATCACCACGCCGCTCTACGGAAAGCTGTCGGACATCTACGGCCGCAAGCCGTTGTTCATGATCGCGATCACCTTGTTCATCGTCGGGTCGGCGCTCTGCGGTCTGTCGACATCGATGTACATGCTCGCGGGGTTCCGCGCGTTCCAGGGCCTGGGCGCCGGTGGCCTGTTCACGTTGGCACTGGCGATCGTCGGCGACATCATCCCGCCGCGAGAGCGCGCCCGGTACCAGGGCTACTTCATGGCCGTGTTCGCGACTTCGAGCGTGCTCGGTCCGGTGCTCGGCGGCTTCTTCGCCGGGACGTCCAGCATCTTCGGCATCAGTGGCTGGCGCTACATCTTCTACATCAACGTGCCGATCGGGATCTTCGCGCTGTTCGTGGTGTCCCGAGTTCTTCACGTGGGTCACCAACGGCACGACCACCGGATCGACTGGATGGGCGCGACGGCGCTGGTCGTCGGCATGGTTCCGCTGCTCATCGTCGCCGAGCAGGGACGCACCTGGGGTTGGGCGTCCGCGGGCGCCTTCCTCTGCTACGTGGTCGGTGCGCTCGGTATCGCCTCGTTCGTCGGCATCGAGCGGCGGATGGGCGACGAGGCGCTGTTGCCGCTGCGGCTGTTCCGCAACGGCGTGTTCTCGGTCGGGTCAGCCCAGTCGTTCATTATCGGCGTCGGGATGTTCGGCGGGCTGATGTCGATCCCGCTGTACCTGCAGATCGTCAAGGGCGCGTCACCCACCAAGGCCGGGCTGCTCGTGCTGCCGTTGGTGGCCGGCATCATGAGCGCCTCGCTGATCTCCGGCCAGGTCACCTCCCGCACCGGGCGGTACAAGGTCTTCCCGGTGATCGGCTCCGCGCTGCTCGTCGTCGGTCTGGTGTTGATGAGCCGTGTCGGCGCGGACACGCCGCTGTGGCAGATGGATCTCTACATGGTGATCTTCGGTGCCGGTCTCGGCTGCAACATGCAGACGATCGTGCTGGCCATGCAGAACGCCGTGGCGCCGCGGGACATGGGCGTCGCGACGTCGTCGACCACCTTCTTCCGTCAGATGGGCGGCACGCTCGGCACTGCAGTGTTCCTGTCGATCCTCTTCTCCAACGCCGCGACCGAAATCCCGAAGGAGCTCGGCAGGGCGGGAATCTCTCCCACCGCCATCGGCCACTCGTTCAGCCTGAACGACACGAGGGGCATCGGGTCGCTTCCTACCGCGGTCAAGCACCCGATCCTGGTCGGGTTCTCCAACGCGATGGACCTCGTCTTCATGGTCGGCGCTGCTGTGCTCGTCGTGGCGTTCGTGCTCGCGGTGATGCTGAAGGAGGTGCCGCTGCGCACCGTCTCGGGCCAGCAGGCTCGGGCAGCCGCTGCGTCCCCCGCGGCTTCGGAGGACGCGGACTCCGAGAACGGCGACAACAACGAATCCGGCATTCCCGGCGAGCCGGCCTCGGTGGCGGGCCGGGAAGAGACCGTGGTGCCGAGCGCGCCACGCTGACCGTCCTTCGGGAAAGCTCGACAGCCGGCCGCGAGTTCGCGCGGCCGGCTGTCGTTTCTTGACCGGAGCCGGTAATCCGGTTCACCCAGTCATAAGAACCCCGTAGCATTGCGTCCCGCTGTGATCACCCATGGCAACGGGACGGGGCGAATGGGACCTCGCGATACACGCAGTGCGGCGCTTCGCGCGGTCGCCGGGAGTCCTTCGCTGCGGCGCGTGATCGTCGGGTTCTGGCTGTACATCGTCTCCGAGTACGCCTCGTGGTCCGCGTTGCTGTACTTCGCATACACCCGCGGCGGCCCGGCCGAGTCGGGGCTCGTCGCGATCGTGCAGCTGATTCCGGCGGCGGTCCTTGCTCCGGTGCTGGCCGCAGCGGCCGACCGATACCCGCCCGGACGCGTGCTCGTGTGCGGGTTGGTGGCTCAGTCCGCCGGCTTGGCGGTTGCGGTGGCCGCGATGCTCAGCGCAGCGCCGGCGGGCTGGTGGCTCAGCGGGGCCATCCTCTACTCGGTTGCGGCGACCTCGACCCGACCCGCGCAGACGGCTGTTCTGCCGTGCGTGAGCCGCAGCGCAGTCGAATTGGCTGGGGCGGCGGTCGTTCTCGGCTGGGCGGAGCATCTGGGCGTGGCCGCGGCGGGGGTGCTGCTCGGCGTGGTGCTCACTTTGAGCGGCCCGGCGGTCGTGGTGGGCGTGTGCGCGGGATGCGCCGCGGCGGCAGTCCCTCTCGTGGCGCGCGTCCCGTCAGTGGCCGTCGCGGTCGCGGAGGACCAGAGCGGTTCGGCGCCTGCGACCTCGGTGCTCGACGGGCTGCGGGCGCTCGCCACAGCGCCGCGCGACCGGCTCGTCGTCGCGCTCGCGACGGGAATGTGGATCGTCGTCGGCGCGCTCGACGTCCTCTTCGCCGTCCTCGCGGTCGGCGTCCTCCACGCAGGATCCAGCTGGGTCGGGTACTTGAACACGGCAGTCGGCGTCGGCGGAGTTCTCGGCGGCATGCTGAGCCTGCGTTTGCTGGGCCGCAAGCTCGGGACGCCGATCCTGCTCTCCGCGGCCCTGATCAGTGCAGCCATGGCGGTGACCGCCGGCTCGCGGTCGCTGGCGCTGACCTGCGTGCTGCTGGCCGCGTTCGGAGTCGGCCGCGCGGTGCTCACGGTGGCTAGCAGCATGCTGCTGCAGCGCAGTGTCGACCCGCAGCGGCTGGCACGGATCTTCGGGCTCGTCGAGGGCTTGTCGATGGCCGGTCTCGCTCTCGGGTCGGTCCTCGTTCCCGCCCTGATGCACCTCGGAGGAAGCGTGCTGGCCTTGCTCGGCACGGCAGCCGTGCTGCCTCTCATCGCGGTGGCGGGAGGTCGGCGCATCTGGTGCCTCGACGACGGCACCTCCCGGCCGGCGGTGGAGATCCGACTGCTGCGGGCGCTGCCGCACTTCCGGCCGCTGCCCAGTCAGCTACTCGAGCGGCTGGCACTCGCCGCGGAACGGGTCGAGGCGTCCGCGGGTGTGGAGCTGGTGCGCGAAGGCGAGCACGGGGAGCATTTTTTCGTGCTCGCCGCCGGGGAAGCCGATGTGCTGGTCGACGGTCGTTGCGTGAACCATCTCGGCGCCGGGGCCGCCTTCGGCGAGGTCGCCGTGCTGCGCGCCGTGCCGCGGTCGGCGACGGTGGTCACCACGACGCCGGCGGAGCTTTACCGCATCGCCGGCCGAACGTTGATGCCGGTGCTGTCCGGACACACCGCCACCTGGCAGTCGGCGGAGCAGGTGGCCGATGCCCATCTCGCCGACGACCGAGACCGGGCGGTCGGGCGGTGAGGGTCCGCGATCTCGCGGCCGAGGCCCGCGATCTCTGGGTCCTGCTGGAAACGGTGCACGGGGTCACCTACTACTCGCCGGTGGCGGTGGCGTCTCGCGCGGCCCAGATTTCGGGTTGGTGGCGCGGCTACGTCGCCGCGCGAGTGGCGCCGCTCGGCGCGGTGGGGCCCGGCGCGGTGACCGCGATCTTTCACGGGTTCGCCCCGCGGATGGTCGCCCGGGCGTTCCCGGACGTCTGGAGCCGCACTCGTCCGGAGGCCATGCTGCGAGAACGCCTCGGGTCGGCGGCAGAGGCGCTTCGGGAGGACGCGGGTCCGGTCGACGAGGACGAGGTCGCAGGGGTGGTCCCGCTGCTTCGCCGGGTCGTCGAGGCGCTCGACCCCGCCGGCCGGCCCCTCGGGGCGGCCAACGCCGACCTGCCGTGGCCGCACGACGGAGTCGCGGCGGTGTGGCACGCGGCCACCGTCCTGCGCGAGCACCGCGGTGACGGCCACGTCGCGGTGCTCACCGCCGCGCGGCTGGACGGCTGCGAAGCGCAGGTGCTGCGCGATGCCGCGGACGGCAGCCGGTCCCTCACCCAGCCCAACCGCGGCTGGACCGACGAAGAGTGGGACTCGGCCGCCGGGCGGCTGTGCAGCCGCGGGCTACTCGACCCGGACAGCCAGCTCCTGGAGGACGGCGCGCGGCTGCGCGAGTGCGCCGAGCGGCGCACCGACGAGCTGGCCGCGCCGGCGTGGGCGGTCCTGAGCGAGGACGAGCGCGAGCAGGTGCGCCGCGCGCTCCTGCCGATCGCGCAGCGTTTGGCGGGCTCGGTCGTGCCGCCACTCAGCCCGGTGGGGGTCCCGCCGCTGCCGTCCTGAAAACGCCCTCGCCGCTTGCGACCTCGGGCCGCGCTGAGGACATCCACTAGGGTCGCCGTGTGACCGAGTCCTCCTCCGCCGCCTCCGGCCCCGTCACCCTCAACCTCGAAGGCGACATCGACGTCAGCGTCGCCGACCAGCTGGGGGTCGAGTCGACGCGGCTGCTCGACGCGGCGGAGTCCTCCGGGCTCGTCGTCGACATGCAGAACGTGAAGTTCATCGACTCGACCGGCCTGGGTGCGTTGGTCCGGCTGCGCAAGAACGCCACGGCTCGCGGCATACCGCTCCGGTTGCGCAACGTCCCGCCGCAGACGCTGCGGGTGATGCAGTTGACCGCGCTCGACCAGTCCTTCGAGATCGAGCGCTGACTCTTCGGCTTGTTGTTCGGCCGCCATCGCGGGCCGTCCGATCGCCAAGCGAACCTACCGCCGAATTCTCGTGATGGCCGGCTAATCGTCAGCCCGTGATCGGGCAGTGGTGGTGGCCAGGGGCGGGATCGAACCGCCGACCTACCGCTTTTCAGGCGGTCGCTCGTACCAGCTGAGCTACCTGGCCGCGTCGCGCCCTCGCGCGACAGCGCTCACCCTACCTACCCGCCGCCGGCGCGAACGCGCCCTGTCGCCGAGGTGACTGATCGGGGGGCCGAGCGGGACTAATACATCGGCCATCGCCGATCACTCGGGAAGGAGACCGCGATGGCCACCATGACCCTCGACGCGCCGGTAGCCACCACGTCGTTCGCTGCCCGGCGCAAGTCACTGCTGCCCACCAACAAGTGGTTCGTCACCCAGATCACAGCCGTGGCGGCGCTGCTGACCGCCTGGGTGCAGGTCGGGGACTGGAACAAGCAGCTGACGATCGCGCTGATCGGTCTGATCTCCCAGGCCCTCATCGGCTACGTCGCGCCCAACGGGGCCACCCCGGGCGGCGTCCGCATCAAGCGCCAGTGACCGCGTCGTCATAACGCGAAAGCACCACGGTGACCAGCGCAGGATGGTCGCGGATCGGCTCGGCCACCACGGCGATGCCGTCCGCAGCGGCCCGCAGCTTGTCTACGAAGTCGCCTTCGGCGAGGAGGTAGCTCGCGACCGCAACGGGGGCCGGATGAGCCGCCAGGGCTGCCCTGAGGTGGCCGTCCAGCGGCAGCACCTCGACGTCTCGGCCCAACCGGGCCGCCAGGAGTTCTGCCGCCCTGCGCACCTCCTGGCGTGCCGACGCTCGCGAGGAACCGACAGCTGCGAGCAACGTCGTCCCGGTGCCGTCCGAGACCTCGGCCAGCCGCTCGGCAACCGCCTGCAGGACGAGCGGGTCGGGACCCAGGTGTCGCCCCACCCGGACTGTCGGGCGGTCCGCTACGACCTTCGGGATGTCAGTTGTCACGTGGTAGCCGGCCGAAAGCAACAGCGGCACGATCACCACGTCCTGTCCGGGCAGGTCGTCGAGAGCCTCGCGCAACGACGGGGACAGGACGTCGAGGAAGCAGAGCTCGACGGTCAGCGACGCTCGCGCGGCGCGCACGGCGTCGAGCAGCTCGTGCGTGGTGGCCAGCCCGGCAGCCGAGCGGGTGCCGTGGGCGGCGATGAGCAGAACCGGCATGCCGTCGAGTGTGGCGACCCCGACCGGACTTGAACCGGCGACCTCCGCCGTGACAGGGCGGCGCTCTAACCAACTGAGCTACGGGGCCATGCGAACTGCCGTGCCCCCAACGGGATTCGAACCCGTGCTACCGCCTTGAAAGGGCGGCGTCCTGGGCCTCTAGACGATGAGGGCGCGAGCCTCAATCTAGCCCCGTCGGATGACCCCACCAGCATAGGGGAACCGCGTGGAGCCCTCCACCGACCTTCATTCGAGCGGCCGCATCCCGAGCAACCGGATCTCGTCCTCGTCCCGCAGCACCGCGGTGATCCAGCCGCCTCGCCGGCCGTGCGCGCGCAGTCCCTCGCGGTCGGCCGGCAACTCGACCGGCTCGAAACGCCGATGCTCCCAGTCCATACGGGCCCGGTGCCCGGCCGCCGCGAGATCCAGGACCGATCCGCCGGCGGCCAGTGCGTCCCGTGCGCCGCTCAGCCGGGCGAGGACGTCATCGAGGGCTTCCACGAGGGCCTGGTTGCCGTCACACCAGGTCGCGACCAGATCCGGACGGGTGCGGGCGACCCGCGACCCGGATCGGTAGGACCCGGCGGCGAGGGAGAGCCCGAGCGGCCCCCCGAACAGCCCGGTCAGCGCGAGCACCTCCGCGAGGACGTGCGGCAGCCCGATCACGCGGGCCACCGCTCTGTCCTGGTCATCGGCCGTCGCGGGCACCGGCTTGGCCCCCAGATCGCAGAGCCGTTCGGCCACAGTGAGCCAGGCATCGAGGTCCGTGTCGTCCTCGAGGGTCAGCGTCCACGGGGCGTCGCGGAACAGCAGCGGGTCGGCGGCGTGCCAGCCGCTCTCCTCCGTGCCGGCCAACGGATGCCCGCCGACGAACCGGGTGTCCGGCAGCAGTTCGCGAACGGCGGCGAGGACGGGTCGCTTGAGCGTGCCGACATCGGTGACGATGGTCTGCGGCGACAGATGCGGGCGCACCGAACGCAGAGCGTCGCGCAGCTGCGGAAGCGGCATGGCCAGCACGACCAGGTCCGCGCCGTGCACCGCGGCCGCGTCGGTCGGAGCCACCGGGAAACCGGACGCGCTGGCCGCGGCCGCGGCCGACCGGTCGACGTCGAAACCCACCATCTCTCGCCCGGCGTGCCGGCCGGCGTGCATGATCGAGCCGCCGATGAGGCCCAGGCCGAGAACGGCGGTCCGGTGCCGTCCGGGCGGATCGGGCCAGCGCGTCCCCGTCACAGTCGGTGACCGTATCGCTCCCCGGAACCCTTTCGAGCCGGCGCGGCCCGTGCCAGGATCGATCGACGGCAGAAGAGGGGAAGGCGGTGATCGATGTGACGGCCGACGGTTTTGCTCTTGCAGGATTCCGGGACGCGGACATCTGGTGCCTCGAGCCGCTCCCGCCCGCCGTTCTGACCGATCTCGGCGCATTGCTGCAGGCGCTTCGCGGACAGCCGCCGGAAGGCGGCCCGTTCGTCCTCGCCTGTGTCGACGACGAGTTCTTCCTCGTCGCCCGCCAGGACGGACCACGAATCTCCATCCTGCTGTCGGACATGACGGCGTCCGTCGAATACCCGCTCGCCGAGCAGGCTCTCGCCCGGCTGGGTGAGGACCCGCCCGACGACGACGAGCTCGACGAGGTCTGGCCCGTCGGCGATCTCGATCTCTTCGCCGACCTGGGGGTCTCGGAGGACGAGATGCAGCAGATCCTGGACGATCTCGACGCCTATCCCGACGAGATGCTCGACGCGATCGTCGATCGGATGGGGCTGGGGGAGGCATACGCGCGCGCGACGGAACTCGCCCAGGTGGCGCGGTGAGCGCATTCGCCTGCCTGCTGGCGCGTTGCGACGACCGCTGGCGCGGGCAGGAGATCGAGATCGACTCCTGCGAGAGCCTGCTCGACATCGTCGATCTCGCTCGGGACACCGCGGGTGAGATCCGGCTCGTCCTCATCGAGGAAGATGATGAGTACGCCGCGATCGTGCGGGCGGATGGTGAGGACGAGGAGCCGCGCGCGTTCTTGACCGACGGGCACGCGGCGGACAGTTACCCGGTAGCTGCCGTCGTCGCGGAGGACCTCGTCGAGATCGGCGAGGACGAGCTCAGTGACGACGAGGACGCGCCCCCCGCCCACGACAGCGCGCCCTTCGGAGATCCCGAGGTCGTGGACGATCTCGGAACCTCCGCGTTCGATCTCTTGACGATGTGCGCACACGAAGGAACCCTGCCGATCGACGTCCTGGTGGCGGTGTGCGAGAAGGCCGGCTGCGGCGACGTGTTCGACCGCATGCGGGCGTGACGCTCTCAGACGAGGACGCGGTGCGGGCGGCGCTCGCGGAGGCCCGGGTCGCCGGGGAGCACGGCGAGGTCCCGATCGGCGCAGTGGTGTTGGACCGGTCGCGGCGGGTGATCGCGTCGGCCGCCAACGAGCGAGAACTCGCGGGAGACCCCACCGCCCACGCCGAGGTGCTCGCGCTGCGCCGGGCAGGCGTCGCGCTGGGCTCCTGGCGACTCGACGGCTGCACGCTCGCGGTGACGCTGGAGCCGTGCACCATGTGCGCCGGAGCGCTGGTATTGGCCCGCGTGGCGCGGCTGGTGTTCGGAGCCTGGGATCCCAAGGCCGGCGCGGTCGGGTCGCTGTGGGACGTGGTGCGCGATGGGCGGCTGAATCACCGTCCCGAGGTGGTGGCAGGCGTCCGCGAGGACGAGTGCTCCGAGCTGCTGGCGTCCTGGTTCGCGGTGAAACGTCCGCGTTGATCGACTGGTGCCGCGGTCAGTCGGCCCCAGGTGGATCGGGTTTGTCCCTCGCCTGACCGATCCGCCAGCCGAAAGCGATCGTCCGGCGCGAAGACGTGATCGACTCGGGCGTTGGCGGTGGTCCGGTAAAGTGTCCGGCGGTGGCGTGTCCGAGCGGCCAAAGGAGCACGCCTCGAAAGCGTGTGTGGGTGCAAGCCCACCGTGGGTTCGAATCCCACCGCCACCGCTCGGTGACCTCGCCTCGCCGGCCCGGGCTGCGGGGACCAGCACGAGATCGCCGTCGTAGCCGGCCGCGACCCGGACCGGCACGCCGCCAGCGACGATCGCCGCACATGCCGGTCGCGTTCGGCGGGTGCGCCGCGTCGCCGTTCCA
>JAICIE010000082.1 GCA_025924515.1 Jatrophihabitans sp.
GTGTGTTCGGGTGCACTCGGATTGCGCACCGCGCAGCGTGCGATCGCCACGAATTGGTGGACGGCGGCGCAGAGGTACGCCAGTCGACCGGCAACCACTACGCATGCTGCCAGGCCGCGACCTGTCGCTACGCCGCATCCCAGGTCGACACCGCCGCGCGTGAGCCGTGGTTGCACGACGACGTCCACCGGCAAATGCATCCGCGGTGGCGAATTCTGCCCGAAGGACAGCTACGGCGAGGCGGGCTACGACGCCAATGGCAGCGCCCTGAAGTGCGCCGGCGACGCCAGCCACCCGCGCTGGGAATGACGGCCACAATTTCGTTCACAGCGGCAACGCGCCGTGGAAGAGAGCCTGTTGTAACACGCCTGCCGATGGCCGCCCGTTGAGGCGGTGATGTCAGGTGCCGCCGGACGCCGGCGCAGGCCACATCCCTGGCAGCGCCCGGATCAGCCCGTCAGGACGGGTTGCGACCGGCTATGGACGACATCAAGGCGAGCCTCGATCCGGACCACGCCTGGCTTTCGGTCACCCAGCCCGACACGATGGGGCAGTGACGATGAATGCCTTCGGCCGCCCCCAGCGCGGGCGTCCCACCGTCCTGGTGGTGGGGAGCGGTTTCGCCGGCTTCCACTTGTGTCGTCACCTCGAGCGGCGGCTGCCGGCAAGCGCAGCGGGGATCGTCATTGCCAGTCCGGTCGACTACCTGCTTTACACATCGCTGCTGCCGCAGGTCGCGGCCGGTGCGGTGGAGCCACGGCACCTGGCAGTGGGGCTGCGACAGGTACTCAAGCGCACCGAACTGCAGTTGGGACACATCGTCAGCGTGGACCTGGACGCTCGAACCGCAACGCTGCGGCACTCAGACGGCTCGGCGTCTTCGCTCTCCTGGGATCGGCTGGTTCTCGGGCCGGGTGCCGTGACGCGAACCCTGGACATCCCCGGGGTGAAGCAGCACGCGCACGGGCTGAAGTCGATGGCCGAGGCGGTAGCGCTACGTGATCATGTGCTGCGTCAGCTCGAACAGGCAAGCACCGCTGCGGACCCTTCGGAGCAGACGGCTCGGTGCACTTTCGTAGTCGTGGGCGCCGGCTACACGGGAACGGAAGTTGCCGCCCAACTGCAGGCCGTCACCCGTGAGGTTGCCGGACGCTATCCCAGGCTGCTGGCCCACCAGCCGCGGTGGATTCTCCTCGATGTCGCCGACCGCATCCTGCCGGAGCTCGATCCTCGACTGAGCTCCAGTGCCCTTCAGGTGCTGCGCGCGCGAGGCGTCGACGTCCGGCTCGGGACCTCCATCGCCTCGGCGACGGGTTCGCAGGTGACGCTCACCGACGGCTCGGTCATCCCGTGCCGCACGCTGGTGTGGACCGCGGGGGTCACTCCTAGCCCGCTCATCGCCAGTCTCGACCTGCCCACGCAGGGCGGTCGGCTTAGCGTCGACGCGCGCTTCCAGGTCCCCCAGCGGCCCGACGTGTTCGCCTTCGGCGACGCCGCGGCAGTCCCGGATCTGACGAAGGAATCCGGGGCGTTGACGGGGCAGACCGCCCAGCACGCGCAGCGCCAGGGCAAGGCGGCAGCCCGCAACGTCGCTGCATCCCTCGGGTACGGGTCGGCGCGGGCGTACAAGCACCACGACCTGGGATTCGTCGTCGACCTCGGTGGAACCTCCGCAGTGGCGAACCCGCTGCACCTCCCGCTGTCCGGCCCGCTCGCGGCCGCGGTCACGCGCGGTTATCATCTGCTGGCCCTTCCCTCGACCGGCAACCGACTGCGAGTGGCCACCGACTGGCTCCTCGACGCCGTGCTGCCGCCCCAACTGGTCCGACTCGGCTTCGTCAGCGACGCCGAGTGGACGGTCGCCGCCGCGGAAGGTGTCGACCTGATCGGCGGCGGCTGGCGGCAAGCGGCCGAGGACGTGCCGCAGCGCACCGTGACGGTCAGCGACACGGCACTGCCGCGGCAGCCCCACCGTCCCGCCAGCTGGGTTGAGCCAAGTACGCGGACCGGCTGATTGGGCCGGAGCCAACCGCGCTACGAGACCTCAACAAGGTAGCCGTACACATGGGCCACGGGGCCGACCGAATCAACTCAATCGTCATGGCGTGGTAACCGGCGAACTGTTGTGCGGCTCGCTGCCGTCGAAATCGTGGATCGTAGGGATTGGTGCTGTGATGCGGGCGACCGTGAAGGCGTTGGTCGGGTAGTAATTCACCTGAAACGTTTCCGCGCCGACGGCGCTGGAATCCTCCGCAGCGCGCGATCCGTGCACTTGCAGTCGCGGCACTGATTCCGCGAACCGCAACGACACTGGGTCGACCACACCCGACCGACACTGGAGCGTCCGTCGCTGCGGCCGGATGAGCCGTGCACACCAGAAGGACTACTGGTCCGGGCGTTCGGCGGTCCGCACGCCCGTGGAGCGCAGGGTCGAAAGCCACCGCCTGGGCAGGCTGGTACGCCAATGCGCACTCGGCCGTCGAGGCGCCGCACTACGCCGGGCTATTCGTGTATGACACAGCGACCACGTCGATTCGCAGCATCGCTGGTGTCGTCGGACGCGCCGTCTCCCGTCCTACACTCGTGTGTCACATCGTTAGGGAGTTCCTTCGGCGATCGCGGGGGATGACGAGATGATCAGCTTCAGCGTTGACGGACGACAGCTGCGCTTCGCCGGTCCCGTCCCGTGGGCCAATGCCGTGCTCTGCAGCCCGGCCGGTCGCAGCGTCACCGTCGATGCTCTCGTGTCGAGTATGACGAATAAGCCCTTCTGCGGCGTTCCGGAGATTCGCGCGGTCACCACGACCTCCGGCGAACACCTCGCTGTGCAGCTGAATGCCTACGCGACACCGTCGACAAGCCACGCCTGCCCAACGGTCGGTTACCCCGATCCCCACGTCTTGGTGCACCTGGGTCACACCCTTACAGAGCCGTCGCTCGTCGACGCGACAACTGGTGGCGCACACCGGGTACTAGACCCGAGCACGATTCCGGCCATCCACGCTGCCATCGCCCATTGCAACGCGACCGAGCTGACCTGGGACGAGGACACCGACATCGCGACCCGGCTGTACACCGGCGAACCGGACTCGCCTGCGGACTGTCGGGTATCCCTGCAATCCGGGCCACGCTCCGCGATCGACAACCTGCCGACACCGCGTGGACGGGTCGACTCCCAGGAGCGGGTCGGCGCAGCCGTCGCAGACGGCTGGCTGTACGCCGACCTTCACAACCACATGTGGACGTTCCAATGGTCACCCACGCCCAGCTTGTCGATTCGCCTGACGGTCAATACAGCGCCCTTGTACGCCTTCACACATCAACAGATGCGAGCGCTCGCCGACAGCGTCCGGTGACGTCGAGCCACGCGGCGATCGTCGCCTCTGCGGGCCGCTGCACAAACCGCCGCGAGGATTCGACGCGCCCGAAGTGACACGCGGGTCGACGTTCCGGCTGCTAGCCGGCAGGGCTGACCCGCTTCTGGCGGACATCCAGATCAGGGGCTCGTCCCCGGAGAGGATGTCCGTCATGGAGAACGTGGAGCGTAAGAAGCCGCGCCCGCGCCGCTCGTTCACTGCGGAGTTCAAGGCCGAGAACGTGGAGTGCTGCCAGCGCGGCCACCACTCGGCGCGAAGTTATGCGGATGCTGTAGTCTCTCCGCGCTTCAACGGCGGTTGAACCTGTCAGGGCAGCTCAACGCGTCGACTGGACGACCGTGTCGCTTCCGTGCCGGCCAAATGGCTCAGTCGCGGCCGTGCCCTCGTCCTGCTTCGTCGACTACCGCGGCCGAATCGCCCACACCGCGAGTCCATGCCGTCTGCGGCTCCTCCGAGCGCAGCTACGACACTCCGCTGGCGGTCGGTTGGGTCAACTCAGTGTCGTTGGGTTCGCGGAATCAGCGCCGCGCCTGCAAGCGCACGGATCGCGCGCTGCGGATTACCGAAGCGCGGTCGGCGCCGGTTGGGTGCGCGAGGCATGCCTGCATCTGGACGAGGCCGGCCTGACTGCGGGCGGGGAACCTGATGGTGACGACGATCTCCGCTGTGCCGGCGTCGGCAACGCAGGACTTGGTCGCCGCGCGGACGGCAACACGGGCTGGGTAGCGACCGCCAGCCGACGGGGCAGGGGAAGTCCCCGGTCAGCCGCGCGGCTTTCGGCGGGCTGCCTCGACGATGCTGGCTCGTCAACGTGCGTCCGCCGCCAGTTCGGTTGCGGCAGAAAATGAGCGTCTCTCAACCGTCCGACGCCGGCGGGTTGTGACGGCGAATACGGGCCAGGACATGCTCGCGCGGCGGTGGTGGCTCATGGCCGTGCGAGTGGGCATGCGCTTGGGCGAGCATCACTAGCGTGTCTTCGTCGTCGGCCGCCAGCGTCTCGCCGCAGTTATGGCAGGTCAGGGACACCGGCACAGCAGTACCTTACGCCGACGCGGACTGGTCACGTTCAGTGCTTGACCAGTCTGGTCCTGGTCAGGAACTCGTCCTCGCTGATCTCCCCGCGAGCGAAGCGCCGCGCCAGGATCTCAGCCGGTGTCAGGTCAGGCTCTCCCTGCCGCTGATGGCTATACCCCAGGAAGCGCACCGCCAGCACGACCGCCGTGATGATTACAACCCAGAACAACACCATGCCGACGCTCATCAGCGCCCAGCCCCAACCGCTCATATGACTGTCGTAATCCCACATCATGGTCGGCTCCCCTAGCGGTGGGTGATCGGTGTCCGCTTGGTCGGGGCGTCCTCGCCGTCGTGGTTGCCGCTATGCATGCCGCTCATCATGATCAGCATCATCAGCGGGCAGGCCAGGGCAATCAGTACCGGCAGCACGGTGGCCAGCGGCACACCGGCGATGGCCAGCCCGGCCAGCAGGACGGCGCCGGCCAGCGCGTAGAGCGGCAAGTTCTGGCGCTTCATGACGCACCCCTCTCGGACTGACAACCTCAGCCTGCGCCGAGCTGCCGGCGCCCGGCACGGGCCGAATGGGTCGGCCTCGGCAGTCCTTCGGCCCGACGACTGGGTCAGGGAACAAATCCGGTGGCTCAGGGCTTGCAATCCCCGTACATCCGTGGGATTGTACGGATAATAGAGAGGACACCGCGCCATGCCGCCACTCGACCACGACCATCCCGTCGATCCCGAGCGCGTCGCCCAGGCCCGCCACGGGCTGATCGACAGCGCCGACGCCGGCCGGCTGGCCGGGCTGCTCGGCCTGATCCAGGACCCGGTGCGCTCGCGGGTGCTGTTCGCGCTGTCGGCCGCCGACGAATTGTGCGTCGGTGACCTCGCGCTGGCCCTCGATGCCAGCGAGGACGCCGTCTCCTACGCCCTGAAGCTGCTGCGCACCGCCGACCTGGTGCAGTTCCGCAAAGCCGGCCGCATCGTCTACTACCGCCTGGCTGACGGCTTCCCGCATCAACTGTTGGAGCACTGCCTCCGCCAGTTGCTGACCATCGCCCGAAAGGAGTCGTCATGACCAGCCACGCCGCGCAGCATGGGTATGTCCACCAGCCCGCCGACCAGGCTGACGCCCACCACGGCATGGGCCGCCCGACGGCCATGGCCCTGAGCGCGACGCTGCACTGCCTGACCGGCTGCGCCATCGGCGAGATCGCTGGCTTGATCATCGGCACGGCTGCCGGCCTGAGCAACGCCGCCACCATCGCCATCTCGATCGCCCTGGCGTTCTTCTTCGGCTACTCGCTGTCGGTCCTGCCGCTGCTGAAGTCCGGCCTGGCCCTGCGCGCGGCGCTGACCGTCGTCCTGGCCGCCGACACCCTGTCGTGGAGATCGTCGACAACGCCGTCATGGCAGTCATGCCCGGTGCCATGGACGCCGGCTTGGTCAACAGTGTCTTCTGGCTCGGCATGATGATCTCGCTGGCGGTGGCGTTCGTGGCGGCCTTCCCGGTCAACCGCTTGCTGATGCAGCGGGGCAAGGGCCACGCCCTGACGCACCAGTACCACGGGGCAAGCGCCGTGGCGGGCTGGCGGCGCCTGGTTCCCGCCTTTCGCAGCGGCGCCCTGGCCGCCGTCATCGTCGCCTTCATGCTCGGCGGGCTGGTCGTCTCCGTCGCCGACGAAGCGGGCCTCAGCGGCAGCACCGCCCCCAGCCAGTCCGAGGTGCAACATGACTAGCCGGACTGCCGCCGCATCGGGAGGTCAGTCGTGATGGCGATCCTCGACGCCCTCGGCCACGCCCTCCGCGCGGCCGCCGCCATGGGCTGGGAGATCCTCTGGCCGCTGATCCTCGGCTTCGCCCTGTCCGGCGCGATCCAGGCCGTCGTCTCGCACAAGCAGATGAGCCGGCTACTGCCGGACGACTCGCCAAAGACGATCACCAAGGCCAGCCTGCTCGGCGCCGCCAGTTCGTCCTGCTCCTATGCCGCCGTCGCCCTCGCCCGCTCCATCTTCCGCAAGGGCGGCAACTTCACCTCGGCCATGGCCTTCGAGATCGCCAGCACCAACCTGGTGATCGAGCTGGGCATCATCCTGGTGCTGTTCCTCGGCTGGCGCTTCGCCGCCGCCGAGTTCGTCGGCGGGCCCATCATGATCGCCCTGCTAGCCCTGATCATGCGCCGCTTCCTGAGTAAGCGCCGGGTCGACCGCGCCCGCCAGCAGGCAGACAAGGGGCTATCCGGCCGGATGGAAGGCCACGCCGCCATGGACGACATGGCCGTCGCCAGTGACGCCCCGGTGCTGATGAAGCTGGCCAGTTCGGAAGGCCGCACCGCCACCAGCCACTTCTTCGTCATGGACTGGGCCAGCGTCTGGACCGACATCGTCCTCGGCCTGCTCATCGCCGGGGCGCTCGACGCCTGGGTGCCGATGGACTTCTGGCAGACCATCTTCCTGACCAACCACGCCACCTGGGCCTGGATCATCGGCCCGCTGATCGGCCCGGTCATCGCCATGCTCAGCTTCGTCTGCTCGGTCGGCAACGTGCCGCTGGCCGCCGTGCTGTGGAACGGCGGCCTGAGCTTCGGCGGCGTCGTCAGCTTCATCTTCGCCGACCTGATCGTCCTGCCCGTGCTGCGCATCAAGCAGAAGTACTACGGCACGAAGATGGCCGCCTGGCTGTTCGCCGCCTTCTTCGTCACCATGGCCGCCGCCGGCTACCTGGTCGAGGGCCTGTTCGCCCTGGCGCGCATCACGCCGACCGACCACGCCGCCCGCGTCGTCCACGCCAGCTTCCAGTGGAATTACACCACCATCCTCAACCTGATCTTCCTGGCGCTGGCGGCGCTGCTGGTGCTGCGGTTCCTGCGCACCGGTGGCCCGGCCATGCTGAAGATGATGAGCCAGCCGGCCGGTGCGGGCCATGACCACGGTCACCACGATCACCAGCACCACCAGGAATCGCGCGCCTGATGCGCCCCTTCGTCAGACGCCCTCGCGTTGCTGTTCACCGTCTCTGCACGCCGGATCCGGCACCAGCTGGTCGGATACCGCCATGACCGGCCCGAGCAGCATTGCCGTGCACGCCCACAACGCCCATTTGACCGCATCCCGGCGGCGCGGGCACCAGACCGTCAATTCCGACGCTGGCATACCAACTCCGCGAGCGCGGCGGGTCGCACAACGGCCAGGGGCGCGGCTTCCTCAGGACCGCCGGTTGACTGCCGGGTTACTCTCGCTGCCGACAACCTGGCACCGCCCAGAGGTACTTGGTACGACCGGACCTCACGCAGGCCAGCAAATATGGGGGGTCGTCGGCCAGGTCTATTCCCACTCGATCGTCCCCGGCGGCTTGCTCGTCACGTCCAACACCACGCGGTTCACCTCCCGTACTTCATTGGTGATCCGCGTGGAAATTCGCTCGAGGACGTCATAAGGAATCCTGGCCCAATCCGCGGTCATCGCATCCTCGCTCGACACGGGACGCAGCACGACCGGATGTCCATAAGTTCGCCCGTCCCCCTGAACGCCGACCGAGCGCACATCGGCCAGCAGCACCACCGGGCACTGCCAGATGTCGCGGTCGAGACCGGCCGCAGAGAGTTCCTCGCGGGCAATCGCGTCGGCGCGGCGCAAGACCTCGAGGCGGGATGCCGTGACCTCGCCGATGATTCGAATGCCGAGACCCGGACCCGGGAACGGCTGACGCCACACGATTTCCGGCGGCAGGCCGAGCTGGTCGCCGACGCGTCGTACCTCATCCTTGAACAGTGTGCGCAGCGGCTCCACCAGCCCGAATTGAAGGTCCTCGGGCAACCCGCCGACATTGTGATGGCTTTTAATATTCGCCGTTCCCGACCCACCGCCAGATTCCACGACGTCCGGATACAACGTTCCTTGCACGAGAAAGTCGACCGAGCCTGACGCAGCAATCTCCCGCGCGGCCTGTTCGAAAGCGCGGATGAATTCCCGACCGATGATCTTGCGCTTGTCCTCGGGATCGGTGACGCCGACGAGCGCATCCAGGAACGTCCGCGCCGCCTCGACCACCTTGAGGCGAACGCCGGTAGAGGCGACGAAGTCGCGCTCGACCTGTTCGGCCTCGCCCGCGCGTAGAAGGCCGTGATCGACAAAGACGCAGGTCAATTGGTCGCCGATCGCCCGCTGCACCAGCGCCGCCGCGACAGCCGAGTCGACGCCGCCCGAGAGCCCGCAGATGGCCTGCTTACCGCCGACCTGGGCCCGGATCGCCGCCACCTGCTCGTCGATGATGTTCGCCTCGGTCCAGGTGGGACGAGCGCCTGCGATGTCGTAGAGAAAACGGCGCAGAACCTCCTGCCCATGCTCGGTGTGCAGCACCTCCGGATGGAACTGCACGCCGGCCAGACCGCGCGCTGCGTCCTCGAATGCCGCCACCGGCGCGCCCGGCGTCGAGGCGATGACCGTGAACCCAGCAGGCGCCGACGTCACCGCGTCGCCATGGCTCATCCACACCTGTTGGGCGGCCGGAAGACCGGCAAGCAAGGTTTCAGGACGCATGACGGTCAACGGAGTGCGTCCGAACTCGGATCCTCCGGTGTGGGCCACCTCGCCGCCGAGCGCCTGCGCCATGGCCTGGAACCCGTAGCAAATGCCGAAGACGGGCACGCCGGCCCGGAACAGCTCGACGTCCGTGGCCGGGGCGTCCGGCGCGTACACCGAGGCTGGGCCGCCGGACAGAATGATCGCTTTGGGCCGCCGCGCGACGAGGTCGGCGACCGGAACGTCATGGGGCACGATTTCGGAGTAGACGTGCGCCTCCCGCACCCGCCGCGCGATGAGCTGCGCGTACTGCGCGCCGTAGTCGACGACGAGGACGAGGTCCGCGTTCACACCGACAGCTTAGGTGCCGGGCGGTTCGGCGAATGGCTGGCGCAGCGTCGGCAGCCGCACAGAATAACGTCCTCGACGCCGGCAACCTCGAATGCAGAACGGGCTCACGCAGGCCAGGGATACCGCACGCCGGTCAGGTCCTCGCTCAGCTGCCACATCCGTCGGGCGAGCTCTTGGTCCTCGGCAACCGGGGATATCCGGGCCGGTCCGATGGGTCCCCGGGTCTCACCGAACCGCTGCGGCCCGGTGTACGAACCCGGCGCCGCGACCGTGGCCGCGTGCAGCACAGCGCGCGCGCCCGCGGTCGCGGACGCCGTGAACAATCGGAGGAAGCCAGGCGCGAACATCCGGACTATCGGATTGCCCCCCATCCCCTGCCGGTCGGTGACCAGCCCGGTGGCGGCAACTCCCGGGTGGGCCGCCGTCGACACCAGCGGCAGTCCGCGACGCTCGCACTGGCGCTGGAGCTCGAACGCGAAGAGCAGGTTTGCAAGTTTCGCGTTCCCGTAGGCCTGCTGCGCGGAGTACGGACCCGCGTTGCCTTCAACGACCGCGGCGGTGCCGCGGTGATGCGCCAGGGATGACACGGTGACGACGCGGGGCGAGGACGTCCGCAATAGCGCGGGCAGTAACAGACCCGTCAGAGCGAAGTGCCCGAGGTGATTGACACCGAACTGCAACTCGAAGCCCTCAGCCGTCAGTTCCCGGCGCGGCGGCGCCATCACGCCGGCGTTGTTGACCAGCAGGTCCAACCCGCCCTCCCAGCTCTCGGCGACCGCGCGGACCCCACGCAGCGAGCCCAGATCGAGGACGATCGACGAAACGTCCGCGGCAGGGTTGCCGCGGCGGATCCGGTCGACCGCGTCGGTGCCGCGCCGGCCGTTCCGACAGGCCAGGACGACCCGGGCACCGGCCGACCCGAGCGTCCGAGCGGCGGCGAAGCCGATGCCGCTGTTGGCGCCGGTCACCAGGGCCCGGCGGCCGACGAGCGAGGGCACCTCGCGCTCGGTCCAGCTCACCGCCACCGGACGAACGGTACGTCAGGTCGAAGATCGGGGCGGCGCCGATCACACTGATGTCATGCCCCCGTCGATCCGCACCCGAGTGTGGCGCAACGGAATCCTCGAGGCCGAGGATTTCCCGCTCGCGCAGGTCTCCGATTACCTGGAGCAGCCGGACTGCTTGGTGTGGGCCGACCTGTGCGAACCGGACGCCGCGATGCTGTCCCGGGTCGCCGCGGAGTTGAGCCTCGACCCGCATGCGGTCGAGGACGCTGCGTCCGTGCACGAACGCCCGAAGGCGACGCGGTACAGCACTCACCTTTTCCTCAGCACATACGCGCTCCGGCACGATACGGCCGCCTGCGACATGGATGCCACACACGTCTCTGCGTTCCTGACCCGGCATGCGTTCGTCACCGTGCGCCTCGACGACGGCTTCGACATCGACAAGGTGGTGCAGCGCTGGGACGACAACGCCGACCTCATCAAGTTCGGACCCCGGGCGCTGGAGCACGGCCTGTTGGACGTCATCGTCGACGACTACTTCAACGCCATCGAGGACCTCGACGAAGAGATCGACAAGCTCGAGGGCGTTGTCTTCCAAGATACGACTGACAGGACTCCGGATATTCAGCGCCGGTCGTACAACACCCGCAAGGCGCTGGTGCGGGCGCGACGAGCCATACTGCCGATGCGCGATGTGGTCGCGACCGTGATGCGCCGTTCCACCGCCGACGACGCCGGCGCCGAACTGCTGCCGTATTTCGAGGACCTGTACGACCATGTCCTGCGAGCCGCCGAGTGGAGCGACCAGCTCCGCGACATGCTGACGTCGATCTTCGAGACGAATATGGCTCTCAGTGACGTGCGGATGAACCTCATCATGAAGAAGTTGACCGCTTGGGCGGCGATCATCGCCGTGCCTACGGCGGTCACGGGATGGTTCGGGCAGAACGTGCCCTATCCCGGCTTCGGGCACTGGGACGGGTTCGTGGCCAGCGTCGTGCTCATCGCTGGACTCGGCGCTTTCCTCTACCTCCTGTTCAAGCGGAAGGATTATCTGTAGCGCGCAGCCGCGGAAGTATCTCGTCGCCGTAGAGGCGGAGGAACTTTTCTTGGTCGGGCCCGGGCGCATGGAAAACGAGGTGGGTGAAGCCCAGGTCGATGTAGCGCTTGATGGCCCGCACGTGTTCGTCCGGGTCGGTCGACACGATGAACCGTGACGCAGTGCGCTCGACCGGGAGCTCGTCGGCCAGCCGCTGCATCTCCACCGGATCTTCGACCCCCGCCTTCTGCTCGGGCGTCAGGGCCAGCGCCCCCCAGTAGTTGGTGGCGTTCATCGCCGCTTCCCGGTCGTGGTCGAACGACACCTTGACCTCGATCATCAGGTCGAGGTCGGACAGCTCGCGGCCGGCCTTCGTCGCGCCGTCCTGAATCGCCGGCAGCAACGTGTCGGTGTAGAGCTTCGGGGCCTTACCCGAGGTCGTGATCCAGCCGTCTCCCTCCCGGCCGGCGAACCGGGTTGCCGCCGGGCCGGACGACGCGAGATAGAGCGGCACGGGGCGTTCCGGACGGTCGTAGATCGTCGCGTTATCGGTGCGGTAATACTCGCCCTCGAAACTGACCCGCTCGTCGGTCCACAGCAGGCGAATCAGCCGCACCGCCTCGCGGAATCGCGCGAAGCGCTCCTTGGCCTCGGGCCAGGAAATGCCGAGCGGCACCTCGTTGAGCGACTCCCCCGATCCCATCCCCAGGACCACGCGTCCGGGAAACAGGCAGCCGAGCGTCGCGAACGCCTGCGCGACGATCGCCGGCTGATAGCGGAAGGTCGGAGTGAGGACGGACGTCCCCATGGTGATCCGCGAGGTCGACGCGCCCAGAGCGCCGAGCCAGCTCATCGCGAACGGCGCATGTCCGCCGTCGTGCCGCCAGGGCTGCAGATGGTCGCTGACGAAGACCGAGTCGAAGCCGACCTCTTCGGCGAGGACGGCGTAATCGAGCAGCTCGCGCGGCGGAAACTGTTCGTTGGACGCCTTGTAGCCGAGCCTCAGCACGTTCTCGTCCTCTCTTCAGGAGCGCGAGGTCAGCAGCAACTCGACTTTTTGGAATTCCTTCACCGAGGAATAGCCGCATTTGCCCATCACCCGCCGCACGGCGCCGAAAAGATTCCGCTCGCCGCTGGGATCGGCCGTTGGTCCGACGAGCAGCTCCTCCAGCGTGGGCGCGTCCGCCAAGCCGATGTCGGTGATCGCGGAGCGGGGCACCCGGGGATGCGCCGCGGTGGCGTCCCAGTAGCGGCCGCGTCCCGGGGCTTCGGCAGCGGTCGCCAGCGCGTCGCCGAGCATCACCGCATCGGCACCGCAGGCCAGGGCCTTCGCGATGTCGCCGCCGGTCGACAGGTCTCCGTACGCGAGCAGATGTACGTAGCGCCCACCGGTCTCGTCGAGATGCTCCCGACGCGCGGCGGCAGCGTCGATCAGCGCGGTCGCCATGGGTACGTCGATACCGAGGACGGAGTGGGTGGTCGAGCCGAGATGCGCGCCGTAGCCGATGATCACCCCGGCCGCGCCGGTGCGCATCAGGTGCAGCGCGGTCTGGTAGTTGGAGCAGCCGCCGACGACCACCGGGACGTCGAGGTCGGCGATGAACGTCTTCAGGTTCAGCCCCGGCCCGCTGCGGGCCACGTGCTCAGCCGAGATGACGGTTCCCTGGATCACCAGCAGGTCGACGCCTTGGGCGAGCACGTGCGGCGCAAGCTCGGCCGTGTGCTGCGGCGACAGCCGGACGGCCACCCGCGTCCCGGCATCGCGCAGTTCGGCGACCCGCTGCCGCAGCAGTTCCGGCGACACCGGTGTGCTGTAGATCCGCTGCAAGGCAGCGCCATCGCTGTCGACCTTGGCCAGCTCCGCCTCGGGATCGCGGTAGCGCGTCCAGAGGCCTTCGCCGTCGAGCACCGCGAGGCCGCCGAGTCGCTCGATCTCGGCCGCGGAGCCGGGCGAGACGACCGCGTCGGACGGTGCCGCGACGAGCGGCAGCTCGAACCCGTGGGCATCGATCTGCCAGGCGGTCGACACGACCCCCGAGCCCCGGGTTCGCCGGGTCGGGACCAGAGCGACGTCGTCGAGGCCGTAGCCGCGACGCGCGGAACGGCCCAGTCCGATCTCGACGGTGTCCGGCATGTTTCGAGTCTGCCCTAGGGTCTGCTGGCGGCCGCCGACCGGTGGCGCGCTCGTCCTAGTAAAGAGAACGGGGGCTGTGGAGCGGTCGGAACCGCTCCGCAGCCCTCGCGTCAGGCAGATTCGGTCAGCGACCTCCGGACCCGAGGACGTCCGTGTTCAGGGTCGCGGCCTGGTAGGCGCCGAAGGAGCTGCTCGGACCGTCCGAGTAGGCGTCGCTGTTCCAGATCCCGATCGGGTAGCCGCAGTCGCAGAAGTACGTGCTGTCGTCGCCGTAGAACCGCACCACCTTGCCGGCGCCGCCGACCTGGTAGCCGAACCAGTACACCCGCGATCCAAGTTCGACCGGAGCCTGCAGCGGGAGGTCGACCCAGCCCGCGGTCTGGCCGGACTTGACGACGACGGACTTCGTCGACGCGATCAGTGCGCCGGGCCCGGAGCCGGTGTCGGCGTAAATGACACCGCGGATGCTGGCCGACCCGCTTCCGCCGGCCAGGCCGTCGACGTAGGCGCGGTAGCTCGTCAGGTCGCGCTCCACCTCGCAGTTGAACCAGAAGTCCGCCCACTCGCTGCACGGGGTCATGTCCTTGGCGACGGCACGCTTGACGCCCGAGTCGACCGTGCGCGCCGTCTGCTCCGAGCCCACCTGGAACAGCGACCCCACCGGGTGCACGCGCACGTCGTCGACCGCGATCGCGTCCCCGGCGCCCGCGCCGCGCTGCTGGATGAGGACGCCCACGTTGTCACCGGCCCCCAGCAGCGGAGCGGTCACCCAGACCTGCTGCCAGCTCGAGGTCAACGTTGCGGCCCGGCCTGCGGTGAGGTGCACAGTGCTGCCCTGGGCGTTCTGCTCGCGCAGCGAGATCGTCACTGACTTGCCGATTGCGCTGGCGGATGCGGCCTTCACCCACGCGGCCGCCTCGTAGGACTCGTCCTCGGCGTCGATCACGGTCGGCAGGCCGCCGCGCGCCGCATCGGCAAGGCCGTAGGTGGCGCCAGACGTGCGAGCGACCTGGATCGAGGAGGCGCCGCCCCACCCGGGGCTCCCGCCCGCTGCCAGCGACAGGCCGGCGTTGACGCCCTTCCAGTACTTCAGCCCGAGGTCGGCGGACGGGTTGAGGACGAGGTTGCCGGCGATCGGGCGCGGATACACCGCCTTGCAGGGCGTCGACCATGCGCTGGTGCCGGTCGAGTCGGTGTACCGGAACTGCAGGCTGTACTGCCGGTTGGGGTTCAGCCCGGTAACCGTCGCGTCATAGGGCGCTCCGACCGCGTCGCCCTTGAGGGTCCAGACCTGCCCGGAAACGGCGTCGCGGATCTCGGTCGAGGTCAGCTCGGCCCAGACGCTGTAGGTCCAGATGTCCACCTGACCGGTACCGCTGGGGGTGCAGGACACCTCGGTGGGCGCCGGCGGCGCGGCCGCGGCGGCGATGCCGCCCGTCAGGGCGAGGGGAATGCCCACCGAGACAGCTGCAAGGACGTGAGCAGGGCGGAGGCGAAGCGGCATAAATCGAAATCCAACAGGATTTTGGTTAGTTCTACATGAGACTTCAGTCCTGA
>JAICIE010000083.1 GCA_025924515.1 Jatrophihabitans sp.
AGGACGACGGCAGCCTCGCCGCGCCGACCGCGTGGCTTCTGGGCAGCGAGGCGCACGGGCTGCCCGCAGCGGCCCTCGCCGCTGCCGACGCCACCGTCCGCGTCCCGATCCACGGCCGGGCCGAGAGCCTGAACCTCGCGGTCGCCGCTGCGGTGTGTCTCTACGCCAGCGCCCGCGCGCAGCGGCGAACTCGGTCGAGTCCGCCGCCCACGTCCTTTTAGACTCGGCTTTCCGCACCACATCGAGGACGTGAACCCGCGCATGCCGCAACCGAATTTCGACCCGGTCGAGGTCGCCGCGCTGCAACCCGAGGCGATCGAAGCCGAGGTGACCACGGCGCTCAAGGCGATCGCCGCCGCGGCGACTCTCGACGAGCTGAAGACAGCCCGGTTGGCGCACGCCGGCGACCGCTCGCCGCTGGCGTTGGCGAACCGGGAGATCGGTGCGCTGCCCCCCGCGGCGCGCAAGGCCGCCGGGCAGCGCGTCGGGGCCGCGCGGGGCGAGGTCGCCGCGGCGCTGACGGCTCGGCAGACGGAACTGGAGGCCGAGCGCGACGCCCGCGTCCTGCTCGACGAATCCGTCGACGTCACACTGCCTACCGACAGGAACCCTGTCGGTGCGCGGCACCCGCTGACCACCCTGCAGGAGCGCATCGGCGACATCTTCATCGCGATGGGTTATTCCGTTGCCGAGGGTCCCGAGGTCGAGGCCGCCTGGCTGAACTTCGACGCGCTGAATACGCCGGGCGATCATCCGTCCCGTGAGCTGACCGACACCTTCTGGGTCGAGTCGGTCGACTCCGGGTTGGTGATGCGCACGCAGACGTCCCCGGTGCAGATCCGCGTCATGCTGGAACAACAGCCGCCGATCTACGTGATCTGCCCGGGAAAGACGTTCCGCACCGACGAGCTCGACGCGACGCACACCCCGGTGTTCCACCAGGTCGAGGGACTGGTGGTCGACGAGGGCATCACCATGGCCCATCTCAAGGGGACCCTCGACCACATGGCGGAGCAGCTGTTCGGGCCGGGAATGCGCACCCGGTTCCGCCCGCACTATTTCCCGTTCACCGAACCCAGCGGTGAAATGGACATCCTCTGTTTCGTGTGCCGCGGACGATCCGTCGGGAATCCTGACGAACCCTGCCGCACCTGCAGCAACGAGGGCTGGATCGAGTGGGGCGGCTGCGGCATGGTCAACCCCCGGGTGCTGGCGGCATGCGGCATCGACCCCGAGCGCTACAGCGGGTTCGCGTTCGGTATGGGCATCGAGCGTTCGCTGATGTTCCGCAGCGGCGTCGCGGACATGCGTGACATCGTCGAGGGCGACGTGCGCTTCACGGCGGCGTTCGGTATGGAGTCCTGATGAAGGCGCCGATCGGCTGGCTGGCCGAGCACGCCGACCTGCCGACCGACCTCGACCCCCGCGCCCTCGCCGACGCGCTCATCCGGGTGGGTCTCGAGGTCGAGCGCGTCGAGTCCGGTGCGGAGGACATCTCCGGTCCGCTGGTCGTCGGCCGGGTGCTGTCGTTCGAGGACGAGCCGCAGAAGAACGGCAAGACGATCCGCTGGTGCTCCGTCGACGTCGGCGAGGACGAGCCGCGCGGAATCGTCTGCGGCGCCGCCAACTTCGCCGCCGGAGACCTGGTCGTCGTGTCCCTGCCGGGCGCCGTACTCCCGGGTGGTTTCGCGATCTCAGCACGCAAGACCTATGGGCACGTCTCCGACGGGATGATCTGTTCCGTCCGCGAGCTGGCGATCGGCGACGACCACCAGGGGATCCTGGTGCTGCCCGCCGACAGCGCCAAGCCGGGCGCGGACGCGCTCGACGTCCTCGGCCTGCGCGAAGCCGTCCTCGACGTCGCGGTGACCACCGACCGCGGCTATGCCCTGTCGATCAGGGGACTGGCCCGCGAGGCGGCCGCCGCCCTGGGCGTCGCGTTCCGCGACGTCGAGGCGGCGCTGCCGCCCGCCGACGGCGCTGCGTACGGCGTGGTGATCGACGACCGGTCCGGCTGCGACCGGTTCTCCGCGCGCGCCCTCACCGGGCTCGACCCGGCGGCGCCGACCCCGGAGTGGATGGCGCGCCGGTTGCGGCAGTGCGGCATGCGGCCGATCTCGCTCGCCGTCGACGTCACCAACTACGTGATGCTCGAGACCGGGCAGCCGCTGCACGCCTTCGACCGCACCCGGCTGCGCGGCGACCTGCACGCGCGCCGGGCCCGGGCGGGGGAGACCGTCCGGACCCTCGACGACGTCGAACGCGCCCTCGATCCGGCGGACATGGTCGTCGCCGACGACACCGGCCCGGTCGCCATCGCCGGCGTGATGGGCGGTGCCAGCACCGAAATCGGCCCCACAACGACGGAGGTCGTCCTCGAGGCGGCGCGGTGGAACCCGCCGTCCATCGCCTACACCGCGCGGCGGCACCGGCTGCCCAGTGAGGCGTCGCGCCGCTTCGAGCGCGGCGTCGATCCGGAGATCGCCGGGATCGCGTTGCAGCGCTGCGTCGACCTGCTGGCCGAGCACGGATCCGCCTCGCCCGTTGCCGGCTACACGGTCGTCGGCAGCCCTCCGGCGGCCGAGCCCATCCGTCTCGGCGCGGCTCTCCCGGCCGCGACCGCGGGCGTCGACATCTCCCGGCCCCAGGTCGTCGCGGCGCTGCAGGTGGTCGGCTGCGCGGTCAGCGGCGACGACCCGATGCTCGTCACGCCGCCGACGTGGCGCCCCGACCTGACCCATCCGGCCGACCTCGTGGAGGAGGTGCTGCGGCTCGTCGGCTACGAGACCGTCCCGTCGGTTCTCCCGCCGCTGCGCCCGGGCACCGGCCTGACCCCGGCCCAGCAGCTGCGCCGGGCCGTCTCGCGGGCCGTCGCCGCGGCCGGCTTCACCGAGGTTCTCAGCTACCCGTTCGTGGCGCCGGCGGTGCACGACGCCCTCGGCCTGCCGCCGGACGATCCCCGCTACGACGCGCTGCGCCTGGTGAATCCGCTGTCCGAGGCCGAGCCTGAGCTGCGCACCTCGCTCCTGCCCGGGCTGCTCGCCGCCGTGCAGCGCAACCTCGGGCGGGGCAACCGCGACCTGGCGCTGTTCGAGTCCGGCCTGGTGTTCCTGCGCGATCCCGACGCGCCGCCGCCGCCCGACCTGACCGTCCTGAGACGCCCCACCGAGGACGAGGTCGCCCAGCTCTACGCCGCCGTCCCGCCGCAGCCGCGCCGCACCGCCGCCGTCCTCTGCGGAGCCCGCCGGGTCAAGACCTGGCAGGAGGCGGAGCGGCCGGCCGACTGGAGCGACGCCGTGGACTTCGCCCGCGTGGTCGCGCGCGCCGCCGGCGCCGAGCTCACCGTGCGCGCCGCCGAGCGCGCGCCCTGGCATCCGGGGCGATGCGCGGAGCTCGTCCTCGGCGACCGCGCGATCGGATACGCCGGCGAGCTGCATCCGCGGGTGGTCGCCGCCCTGGATCTGCCCGAGCGCACCTGCGCGGTCGAACTCGACCTCGACGCCTTCCCGGCGCCGCAACCAGCGCGCGCGCCGCGGATCTCGACGTATCCGCCGGTGCTGCTCGACCTGGCGCTCGTGGTCGACGAAGCGGTGCCCGCTGCTGCGGTGCTCCATGCGGTGCGCGACGCCGCAGGGCCGCTGCTGGAGTCGGTGCGACTCTTCGACGTCTACCAGGACGTGCAGCGGCTGGGTCGCGGACGCAAGTCCTTGGCGTTCGCACTGCGCTTCCGCGCCGACGATCGCACCCTTACCGTCGAGGAGGCGACCGCGGCCCGCGACGCCGCGGTGGCCGCCGCCGGGCTCGCGACCGGGGCAGCTCTGCGCAGCTGAGCGCCCGCAGGCCGCGTCTGCATTGATATGCATTGTCATGCATAATGGTGAGTCATGGGATATCGGGCAGCGGTCGTCGGCGCGAGCGGCTACGCCGGAGCCGAGCTTCTGCGCCTGCTCGCCGCGCATCCGGAGTTCGACGTGGTGACCGCGACGGCTCAGACGAACGCCGGCGCCCGGGTCGGCGACCTGCTGCCGCACCTGCAAAGCCTGGCCGACATGACGCTCGCCGACACCGACCCCGGCGCGGTGGCGGATGCGGATGTCGTGTTCCTGGCTCTGCCGCACGGCGCGTCCGCGGCGTTCGCCGCGGCGATCCCGCAGCACGCGCGGGTCGTCGATCTCGGCGCCGATCACCGGCTGCGCGACGTCGAACCGTACGAGCGCTACTACGGGAGCCCGCATCCCGGCTGGTGGACGTACGGGTTGCCGGAGCTGCCCGGCCAGCGGGAGGCGATCGCGAGGAGCACTCGTATCGCCAACACCGGCTGCTACGCCGTCGCCACGATCCTGGCCCTTGCGCCGCTGCTGGCGTCCGGACTGGCCGAACCCGACGACGTCGTCGTGGTCGCCGCCAGCGGCACCAGCGGCGCCGGGCGCAGCCTCCAGCCGCATCTGCTGGCCAGCGAGGTGATGGGTGGCCTGTCCGCCTACAAGGTCGGCGCGCACCAACACGTTCCCGAGATCAAGCAGGCCACCGGCGCCCGGTCGCTGTCGATGACGCCGGTGCTGGCGCCGATGCCACGCGGGATCCTCGCGACCGTGACCGCCCGTCCGGCCGGGTCGGTCACCGCCGACGACGTGCGCGCCACGCTGGGTGCCGCCTATGCCGGCGAGCAGTTCGTACACCTCCTGCCGGCCGGGCGGCAGCCGCACACATCGGCCACCCTCGGCTCGAACAGCGCGCACCTGCAGGCGGACGTCGATCGGGATTCCGGGCGGATCCTCATCACCAGCGCCATCGACAATCTGGGCAAGGGGGCGGCCGGCCAGGCGATCCAAAACGCCAACCTGATGTTCGGACTTCCTGAGGTTTCCGGGCTCGCGGTCGACGGGGTGGCACCGTGAGCGTCACTGCCGCCGAAGGGTTCCGGGCCGCCGGCGTCGCCGCGGGCATCAAGTCGTCGGCCGGGCCCGACCTCGCGCTGGTCGTGAACGACGGTCCCGATGACACGGCCGCCGGCGTCTTCACCGCCAACCGGTTCGCGGCGGCTCCGGTGTTGTGGTCACGGCAGGTGCTGGGCTCGCGCCGGGTGCGGGCCGTCGTCCTCAACTCCGGCGGCGCCAACGCGTGCACCGGTCCGGGGGGCTTCGCCGACACGCACCGCACCGCGGAGGAGGTCGCCGCGCGGCTCGGGATCGGCGCCGGGGAGGTCGCCGTCTGCTCGACCGGGCTCATCGGCGAGCGGCTGCCGATCGACGCCCTGCTCACCGGGGTCGGCAAGGCCGCCGCCGAGCTCGCGCCGAGCGGCGGGTCAGACGCGGCCGAGGCCATCCGCACCACCGACACCGTCCGTAAGGAAGCCGTACGATCCGCGCCCGCTGGCTGGACCGTCGGGGGCATGGCCAAGGGCGCCGGCATGCTGGCGCCCGCGCTCGCCACCATGCTGTGCGTCCTCACCACCGACGCCCAGGTCGATGCGGCGGCGCTCGACGCCGCCCTCCGCCGCGCCGCCGGGCGCACCTTCGACCGCCTCGACTCCGACGGCTGCATGTCCACCAACGACACCGTCCTGCTGCTCGCCAGCGGCGCCTCGGCGGTCCGGCCGGGCGAGGACGAGTTCGCCGCCGCGGTGGAGTCGGTCTGCGCCGACCTGGCCCGGCAGCTGATGGCCGACGCCGAAGGCGCCACAAAGGAGGTCACGATCCGCGTCGGCGGCGCGGTGAGCGAGGACGACGCGCTCGAGGTCGGCCGCGCGGTCGCCCGCAGCAACCTGCTCAAGTGCGCCCTGTTCGGCAACGATCCCAACTGGGGCCGCGTCCTGTCGGCCATCGGCACCACCCGCGCGGCGTTCCAACCGGACCGGGTCGACGTCACTATCAACGGCGTGCCAGTGTGCGTGGGCGGCGCTGCGGGCGCCGACCGCAACCTCGTCGACCTGACCGAACGCGCCGTCGCGATCGACGTCGCCCTCCACGCCGGCCCCGCTGAGGCGACCGTCTACACCAACGACCTGTCGCACGACTACGTGCACGAGAACTCGGCGTATTCGTCATGACCAGCACCGGACACACGGAGGCCCTGGCCAAGGCAGGCGTCCTCGTCGACGCCCTGCCCTGGCTGGGTCGCTTCTCCGGCAAGGTCGTCGTCGTCAAATACGGCGGCAACGCCATGACCAGCCCGCAACTGCAACGCGCCTTCGCCGAGGACGTCGTCTTCCTGCGCTACGCGGGCATCAAGCCCGTGGTGGTGCACGGCGGCGGACCGCAGATCACCGAGCACCTCGACCGGCTCGGGATCGCGAGCGAGTTCCGCGGCGGCCTGCGGGTGACCACTCCGGAGGCCATGACAGTGGTCCGCATGGTCCTGACCGGCTCCGTGAACAAGGACGTCGTCAACCTCCTCAACGACCACGGGCCGTTCGCGGTCGGGATGTCCGGTGAGGACGCCGGGTTGTTCACCGCGGAGCGCCGTCTCGCCTACGTCGACGGCGAGCCGGTCGACCTCGGCCAGGTCGGGGAGATCGTCGCGGTCGACCCGTCGGCAGTGTTGGCGCTCCTTCGAGCGGAACGGATCCCCGTCATCGCTACCGTCGCCCGCGGCACCGACGGGTTGAGCTACAACGTCAACGCCGACACTGCCGCAGCCGCGCTCGCCGTCGCGGTCGGCGCCGAGAAGCTCGTCGTCCTCACGGATGTGGAGGGCCTCTACGCCGACTGGCCGGCGAGCAGTGAGGTGATCACCGAGATCGATGCCGACGGGCTCGAGGACCTGATGCCCTCGCTCAGCAGCGGGATGATCCCGAAGATGGAGGCCTGTCTGCGCGCCGTGCGCGCCGGTGTGCCCCGCGCCCATGTCCTCGACGGACGTGTGCCGCACGCCCTGCTCCTGGAGATATTCACCTCCGAAGGCATCGGCACCATGGTCGTTCCCACGAAGGAGGCAACCCCGTGACGCTCGCCCAGCGCTGGGACGCCGTCATGATGCCCAACTACGGCACGCCGCCGATCGCGCTCGACCACGGCCGCGGCGTCCGGGTGTGGGACTCCGACGGTCGCGAATACCTCGACTTCGTCGCCGGTATCGCCGTCTCCTCCCTCGGACATGCGCATCCGGCCATCGCGGCCGCGATCTGCGGCCAGGTGCAGCGACTGGTGCACACCTCGAACCTCGCGATGCACGAGCCCGGCGTGCGGCTGGCCGAGCGGCTCGTCGAACTGCTCGGCCGGCCGGCCAGGGTCTTCTTCGCGAACAGCGGCGCGGAAGCCAATGAATGCGCGCTGAAGCTCGCTCGCAAATACGGCCGCGCGACCGGACGCACGGAGGTCGTGGCCTGCACCGGCAGCTTCCACGGCCGCACCCTGGGCGCGCTGTCCATCACGGGCAACGCGGCCAAGCGTGAACCGTTCCAGCCGCTGCCCGGCCCGGTGACCTTCGTCAGCTACGGCGACATTGCGGCCTTGCGTGCCGCAACGACCGAACGCACCGCGGCCGTGTTCGTCGAACCCACCCTGGGCGAGGGTGGCGTCATTCCGCCACCGTCAGGATTCCTGGCGCAGGTTCGTCAGGCTTGCGATGAATCAGGTGCCCTGATGGTCGTCGACGAGGTTCAGAGCGGCATCGGGCGCACCGGGTCGTGGTTCGCAAGCACCGAGGAAGGCGTTCGTCCCGACGTACTGACTCTGGCCAAGGGACTCGGCGGCGGAATGCCGATCGGCGCCTGCCTCGGCCTCGGTGCCGCCGGGAACCTCTTCGCGCCGGGCGATCACGGCAGCACGTTCGGCGGTAACCCGGTCTCCTGCGCGGCGGCGCTCGCCGTGCTCGACACCATCGCGCACGAGCATCTGCTCGACCAGGTCAAGCGCGTCGGTGCCCATCTTGCCGACGCGCTGGAGTCCCTGACCTCGCCGCTGGTCACCGGCGCCCGCGGGACGGGCCTGTGGCGGGCGGTGCAACTCGCCGGCGCCCACGCCGCCGCCGTCGAGACCGCCGCCCGCGAGCGCGGACTCCTGGTCAACGCGGTCAAGCCGGACGTCCTCCGCCTGGCCCCGCCGCTCATCCTCACCGAGGACGACGTCGACGCCGCCGTGCCGCGGCTGCGCGCAGCCCTCGACGAGGTCGCGCGGTGACCCGCCACTACCTGCGCGATGACGACCTGTCGCCTGCCGAGCTGCTCGAGATCCTCGATCTCGCCGACCTGCTCAAGAGCGACCGGTTCGCGGCCTGCCCCTTCGCCGGCCCCCGCGCCGTTGCCGTCCTGTTCGACAAGCCGTCCACCCGCACCCGCGTCTCGTTCAGCGTGGGGATCGCGGAACTCGGCGGCTATCCGCTCGTGATCGACGCAGCCACCAGCCAGCTCGGCCGCGGCGAGCCGGTGGCCGACACCACCCGGGTCCTCGACCGGCAGGTCGCGGCCATCGTCTGGCGGACCTTCGGGCAGGACCGGATCGAGGCAATGGCGAAGGTGAGCCGGGTCCCGGTCGTCAACGCGCTCACCGACGACTTCCACCCGTGCCAGGTGCTGGCCGACCTGCAGACCGTTCGCGAGCACAAGAAGCAGTTGGCCGGACTCACCCTTGCCTATCTCGGCGACGCCGCCAACAACATGGCCCACTCCTACCTCCTGGGCGGGGCCACTGCAGGGCTGCACGTGCGGGTGGCCGGACCGGCAGGATTCCTGCCGAACCCGGGAATTGTCGAAGCCGCGCGTCGCCGCGCCGCGGAAACGGGCGGGTCCGTGACGGTCACCTCGGATCCGCACGCCGCGCTCGACGGCGCCGACGTCATCAGCACCGACACATGGGTGTCGATGGGACAGGAGGACGAGAAGGACGCGCGGGAGGCGCCCTTCCGCCCGTACGCGGTCGACTCCGCCGCAGTTGCCCGCGCGGGCGCGGACGCTATCGTCCTGCACTGCCTGCCCGCCTACCGCGGCAAAGAGATCGGCGCCGAGGTCATCGACGGCCCGCAGAGCGTGGTGTGGGACGAGGCCGAGAACCGGCTGCACGCCCAGAAGGCGCTGCTCACCTGGCTGGTCGGGCACCGATGACCCAGCCCCAGGCGACCCGCCCCCCGCTCGCCGAGGCCACCAAGGCCGCCCGGCACGCCCGGATCGTCGCGGTGCTGGCCGAGCGCGCGGTGCGATCGCAGGCCCAACTGGCCGCCGTCCTCGCCGACGAAGGGGTGCACGTCACCCAGGCCACGCTCTCGCGCGATCTCGACGAGCTCGGCGCCGTCAAACTCCGGGCCGCGGACGGCGGGCTGCCGGTGTACGTGGTGCCCGAGGACGGCGCGCCGCTTCCGCCGCGTGCCGCCGACGCCGACCCGCCGCAGCGACTCTCGAGGCTGCTCGGCGACCTGCTCGTCTCGACCGAGGCGAGCGCAAACCTCGTCGTGCTGCGCACACCTCCCGGCGCGTCGCAGTTCCTGGCCAGCGCGCTCGACCGGGCGCGCCTGCCCGAGGTGCTCGGCACCGTCGCCGGTGACGACACGATCCTGGTGGTGGCGCGCGACACGGCGGGCGGCCGCGCTCTGGCCGGACGACTCACCGACCTGGCGAAACCCCGTCCTGACAATCAGGAGACCGAAATATCGTGAGCAAGGTCCTTACCTCCCTGCCCGGCGGCGAACGCGTCGGCATCGCCTTCTCCGGCGGACTCGACACTTCGGTGGCGGTCGCGTGGATGCGCGCCAGAGGCGCGATCCCCTGCGCCTACACCGCCGACATCGGGCAGTACGACGAGCCCGACGTCTCCGGTGTGCCCCAGCGGGCCCTGCAATACGGCGCCGAGATCGCGCGGGTCGTCGACTGCCGCCGCGAGCTCGTCGAGGAGGGCCTGGCGGCGCTGGCCTGCGGCGCATTCCACGTCCGCTCCGCCGGCCGCGCGTACTTCAACACCACCCCGCTGGGACGCGCCGTCACCGGGACGCTGCTCGTCCGTGCCATGCAGTCCGACGAGGTGCACATCTGGGGCGACGGCTCGACCTTCAAGGGCAACGACATCGAGCGCTTCTACCGGTACGGACTCCTGACGAATCCCGGCCTTCGCATCTACAAGCCGTGGCTCGACGCGGACTTCGTCGGCGAACTCGGCGGCCGCGCCGAGATGAGCGAGTGGCTGGTCGAGCACAACCTGCCCTACCGCGACAGCACCGAGAAGGCCTACTCCACCGACGCCAACATCTGGGGTGCCACGCACGAGGCCAAGACACTCGAGCATCTCGACGTGTCGCTGGAAACCGTGCAGCCGATCATGGGCGTCCGGTTCTGGGACTCCGACGTCGCGATCGCCGCCGAGGACGTCTCCATGCAGTTCGTCGCCGGCCGGCCCGTGGCGATCAACGGGATCTACTACGACGACCCCGTCGAGCTCGTGCACCAGGCGAACTCGATCGGCGGCCGGCTCGGGCTCGGGATGTCCGACCAGATCGAGAACCGGATCATCGAGGCCAAGTCGCGCGGCGTGTACGAGGCACCCGGGATGGCGCTGCTGTGGATAGCCTACGAGCGGCTGCTCAACGCGATCCACAACGAGGACACCATCGCGAACTACGCCGCCGAAGGCCGCCGGCTCGGCCGGCTGCTCTACGAAGGCCGGTGGCTCGACCCCCAGTCGCTGATGCTGCGCGAGTCGATCCAGCGCTGGGTGTCGTCGCTGGTCACCGGCGAGGTTCGGCTGCGGCTGCGGCGCGGCGAGGACTACACCGTCCTCGACACCCGCGGCCCCGCCCTGTCGTACCACCCGGACAAGCTCTCGATGGAGCGGACGGAGAACGCGGCATTCGGGCCGACCGACCGCATCGGCCAGCTCACGATGCGCAACCTGGACATCGCCGACTCGCGGTCGAAGCTGGAGCAGTACGCCGCGTTCGGCAGCCAGCTCACCGGCAGCCACCTGTTCGACGAACTGGAGAAGGCCGGCCTCGACCTGGGCGGCGCCGACCGGATTGCTGCCAAGGCTCTCACCGAGCGGGTTCGCGACGCCGACGAGACCGTCCTTGACCGCGCGGCTCTGGAGTCTGGCGTTGACTGAGCGCCCCGACGCCCGGCTGTGGGGCGGCCGGTTCGCCGCCGGACCGTCCGACGCCCTCGCCGCGCTGTCCCTGTCGGTGCACTTCGACTGGCGGCTGGCGCCCTACGACCTGCTCGGCTCGAAGGCGCACGCCCGGGTCCTGCACCGCGCCGGACTGCTCAGCGACGACGAGCATGCCCGGCTGCAGGACGCGCTTGCCCGGTTGCGCGAGGACGTGATCGAAGGGCGGTTCACCGCAACACCGCAGGACGAGGACGTGCACACCGCGCTCGAGCGGGGCCTGCTGGAGCGGCTGGGCCCCCTGGGCGGGAAGCTCCGCGCGGGGCGCAGCCGCAACGACCAGGTCGCCACCGACCTGCGGCTGTACCTGCGCGACCACGCCCGGCGCGTCGCGACGGCCGTTCTCGACCTGGTCGACGCGCTCGTCGCGCAAGCCGGCGCCCATCCCGACGTCCCGATGCCCGGCATGACCCATCTGCAGCACGCGCAACCGGTGCTGCTGGCCCACCACCTGCTCGCGCACGCCCAGGCGCTGCTCCGCGACGTCGACCGGATGCGCGACGGCGACCGTCGCGCCGCGGTGTCGCCGCTGGGCGCCGGCGCGCTGGCCGGATCGTCGCTTCCGCTCGACCCCGCCGCCGTGGCCGCCGAGCTGGGCTTCGAGCGTCCGGCGGCGAACTCCATCGACGCCGTGGCCGACCGCGACTTCGCCGCCGAGTTCCTCTTCGCGGCCGCCCTGCTCGGCGTGCACCTCTCCCGCATCGGCGAGGAAGTGATCCTCTGGGCCACGCCGGAGTTCGGCTGGGTGCGGCTGCACGACTCCTGGTCGACCGGGTCGTCGATCATGCCGCAGAAGAAGAATCCCGACATCGCCGAGCTCGCCCGGGGCAAGTCGGGCCGGTTCATCGGCAACCTGACCGGTCTGCTGGCGACTCTGAAGGGGCTGCCGCTGGCTTACGACCGCGACCTGCAGGAGGACAAGGAACCGATCTTCGACACCGTCGACCAGCTGCTCACCCTGCTTCCGGCGGTGACGGGCCTCATCGCGACCCTCGAGTTCTCCGGAGGCCGGCTCGCGTCGGCCGCCCCGGCCGGCTTCGCGCTGGCCACCGACGTCGCCGAGTGGCTGGTGCGGCGCGGCGTGCCCTTCCGCGACGCGCATGAGATCAGCGGCGCCGCGGTGGCAGCCTGCGAGCAGCGCGGGATCGACCTGCCCGAGCTCACCGACGAGCAATTGACGCAGATCGATGCCCGCCTGACCCCGGAGGTCCGCTCCGTGTTGACCGTCGGGGGCGCGCTCGCGGCGCGCTCCGCCGTCGGCGGAACAGCACCCGACCGTGTGCGGGAGCAGTTGCAGCAAGTCGCCGGCACGGCCGCCGCGGCACGCGGCTGGGCTGCTTCCGCCGCGGCAGGCGGCTGGGCTGGTTCCGCCGCGGCACGCGGCTGGGCTGGTTCCGCCCCAGCATGACCGTCCCCCGGGACAGCCTCGCCCGTCCCGCCCTCCTGCTCGCACCGAGGCTGCTCGGCGCCGTCCTCGTCTCCGATGTCGCCGGCGCCGAGGTTGCGGTGCGGCTCACCGAGGTCGAGGCCTACGAGGGCCCCGCCGACCCGGCCTCGCACGCGTTCCGGGGCCGCAGTCCACGCAACGCGGTGATGTTCGGACCTGCCGGGCACCTCTACTGCTACTTCACGTACGGCATGCATTGGTGCGCCAACATCGTGTGCGGCACGGACGGCCGGGCCTCGGCCGTCCTCCTTCGCGCCGGGGAGGTCGTCCGCGGGCTCGACGCCGCCCGCGACCGGCGCCCGGCGTCGCGCGCCCAGCGCGACCTCGCGCGCGGCCCGGCCCGGCTGGCGTCCTGCCTCGGGCTGGGACGTGAGACCAATGGCGTGGACCTGTGCGCGGCCGACTCGCCGGTCCGGCTGGAATCCGTGCCGGAGCGCCCGCCGGCCCGGGTGGCCCGCGGGCCCCGCGTCGGCATCACCGAGGCTGCGGACCGCCCGTGGCGCTTCTGGCTTGAGGACGAGCCCACGGTCTCCAGCTACCAGCCCGGCGGCCGCCGGCGCGCCCGCGCGCCCCGGCAGGATGGGCGGCGTGACTGAGCAGCCCAGCCCGCCCGCCGTCCTGCCGCCGCACCTGCAGGAGGCGCACGAGATCCTCGCGTCCGGTGCGGCGCAGATCCTGCCGCCGGACGGCCTCGCGGAGCGGCTGCTCGCCGCCGAGCGTGAGCAGCGACCGCTGCGGGTCAAGCTGGGCATCGATCCCTCGGGCACCGACCTGACCCTCGGTCACGCCGTGGTCCTGCGCAAACTTCGACAGTTCCAGGACCTCGGGCACGTCGCCGTGCTGGTCGTCGGCGGCTTCACCGGGCAGGTCGGCGATCCGTCCGGCCGCACCGCCACCCGGGCGGCGCAGAGCGCCGACCAGGTGGTGGCCAACGCCCGCGGCTACTTCGACCAGCTGATGCGGATCCTTGATCCCGACCGCGTGGAGGTGGTCAACAACGCCGACTGGCTCGGCCCGATGCAGCTCGCCGAGATGTTGGACTACACGCGCCTGGTGACCATCGCGCAGCTGCTCGAGCGCGACGACTTCGGGCGGCGCTTCCGGGCCAACCAGCCGATCACGCTGAGCGAATTCTTCTACCCGCTGCTGCAGGGCATCGACTCGGTCGCGGTGCGTGCCGACGTGGAGCTCGGCGGCACCGACCAAACCTTCAACAACCTCGTCGGTCGGGAGTTGCAGCGGGCCAAGGGCCAGCCGCCACAGGCCGTGCTGACGGTGCCGCTGCTCGTCGGCACCGACGGTGTCGAGAAGATGGGCAAGTCGCTGGGCAACTACATCGGGATCAACGACTCCGCCGACGAGCAGTTCGGCAAGCTGATGAGCATCCCCGACTCGGTCGTTCCCCTCTACGCGCGGCTGACCACAGGCCTGCACCCGCGGGAGGTCGGCGCGCTGGAGCACGAGGTCGCCGCCGGCGGCGTCGCGGCCAACCGCGCGAAGCGGCGGGTGGCCCGGCACGTGGTGGCGCTCTACCACGGCAAGGACGCGGCCGAGCAGGCCGAAGAGCGCTTCGACGCCGTCTTCAAGCGCCGCGAGGTCGCCGTGGACGCCCCCGACCAGGTGCTGCCCCCCGGAGACCCGGTGCACCTTCCGGCGGTGCTGGTAGCGGCCGGGCTGGCGGCCAGCACGAGCGCGGCCCGACGGGACATCGACGCCGGTGCCGTGCGAATCGACGGGACTGCCGTGGCTGCGCGCAGCTACGACCTGCCCCGGGCCGACGTCAGCGGGCGGGTCGTCTCGTCCGGCAAGCGGCGGGTCGCCCGACTGGTCGAGGGCAGCGGGCGGGTCGTCCCGTCCTGAGGACGCCCGGACCGGGGGGACCCCGGGTTTGCAGCCCGCGAGGCCGGTCGCTAATGTCGTACTTGTTCGACGGGCCGCAAGCCGGGCCGAACGGGTCAGCCGAGTGGCCGAGCCGGGGCAGGTAGGGGTGCTGTCGGACTTCCCCCAAGCACGTCGCGTCGGATCCGCCCTGAAGGGGCCGGCCGTCGACCAAGCGGGAAGATCCGGGCGGGTCTCGGTGTTTGACCGAGCGAAACCGACCGGGTAATGTAGATCGGGTTGCCCCGGACAGGCCTGACAGGGTCTGAATGGTGTGCGTCCGCTCCTTGAGAACTCAACAGCGTGCCGAAAGTTAGTGCCATTTAATACCTCGTCGCGCGGGGTCCGATTCGTCGGATCGCGCGTAACGATTCCTTTGGTACATCGAGCACATCAGCTCGTATGGACCAGTGATCACTTCTCGCCGCAAGGCGGGAGCTTTCTGTGTCGACAACCCGGATTCGTCCGGATGTCTATAAACCTTCACGGAGAGTTTGATCCTGGCTCAGGACGAACGCTGGCGGCGTGC
>JAICIE010000084.1 GCA_025924515.1 Jatrophihabitans sp.
GAGCTGTCCTGGAAGCACATCGACCACCCGAGCGAGGTCGTCGAGGTGGGCCAGGAGGTCACCGTCGAGGTTCTCGACATCGACCTCGAGCGCGAGCGGGTCTCGCTGTCGCTGAAGGCGACGCAGGAGGACCCGTGGCGCCAGTTCGCCCGCACCCACCAGATCGGGCAGGTCGTGCCCGGCAAGGTCACCAAGCTGGTGCCGTTCGGCGCGTTCGTCCGGGTGCAGGACGGCATCGAAGGCCTCGTGCACATCTCCGAGTTGGCCGAGCGTCACGTCGAGATCCCGGAGCAGGTCGTGCAGGTCGGCGACGAGCTGCTCGTCAAGGTGATCGACATCGACCTGGAGCGGCGCCGGATCTCGCTGTCGCTGAAACAGGCCAACGAAGGCGCGCTGTCCGAGGAGTCCTTCGACCCGGCGCAGTACGGCATGGAGGCCCAGTACGACGATCGGGGCAACTACATCTACCCCGAGGGCTTCGACCCGGAGACCCAGGAGTGGCTGCCCGGCTACGAGGACCAGCGCGAGGCCTGGGAGCGGCGCTACGCCGAGGCCCGTGCCCGCTTCGAGGCGCACCGCAAGCAGGTCGAGGACGCTCAGCGCGCCGACGCCGAGGCCGCCTCGGAGACCGGGGAGGCGTCGTCCTACAGCTCGGCGACCCCGGAGAACAGCGGCACGCTCGCGTCGGACGAGGCGCTCGCGGCTCTCCGCGAGAAGCTCGCCGGTCGCTGACCGAGCTATCCGAGGGCCCGGAGGGATTGCCCTTCGGGCCCTCGGCATGCTCGGGTAACCTCGCCGCCCGTGCGGGTCGGACTCACCGGAGGCGTCGGCTCCGGTAAGTCGACGGTCGCGGATCTGCTCGCGACGCACGGCGCCGTGGTGATCGACGCGGACGTTCTGGCCCGCGAGGTCGTGCAGCCCGGCACCCCCGGGCTGAAGGCGCTGGTAGCGAGATTCGGCACCGACATCCTCACCGCGGACGGGAGCCTCGACCGTCCCGCGCTGGCGCGCATCGTCTTTGCCGACGACCGCGCCCGGGCCGACCTGAACGCGATCGTCCATCCGCTGGTCGCACGCCGCAGCGCGGAACTCATGGCCGGGCTGCCGGAGGCCGCCGTGGTGGTCTACGACGTCCCGCTGCTCGTCGAGAACGATCTGGCGGGCGGCTTCGACGTCATCGTGATCGTGGAGGCCGATGCCGACAGGCGGGTGCGCCGCCTCGTGCGACGCGGGTTGACCGACGACGACGCGCGCGCCCGCATCGCAGTCCAGGCCACCGACGAACAGCGCCGGGCGGTCGCGGACGAGATCATCCGAAACGACGGCTCGCGCCAGGAGCTCGTCGCCGCCGTGGACGCCCTTTGGACGCGGCTCACCGGGGCACGTTGAGCTGGGCCGGGTTTGAAGGCGCTTCGCCGGATCGGATAGGGTGCCAGAGGTCGCCGGGAGCAGTTCGACCGAGGCGATCGCGCGGACGTAGCGCAGCTGGTAGCGCATCACCTTGCCAAGGTGAGGGTCGCGGGTTCGAATCCCGTCGTCCGCTCGAGGGACCGACTTCGGCGCCCGCACGAGGCGCACCTCGGTCGTGCGGAGCGGCCGGACCTACGGCGGCGTGGCCGAGTGGCTTAGGCAAGGGCCTGCAAAGCCCTGTACGCGGGTTCGATTCCCGCCGCCGCCTCGCAGGGGACAACTGAAGCAGGGGACAATTGAACAGGCGCAGGAATCGCGGGCGATTAGCTCAGTGGGAGAGCGCTACCTTGACACGGTAGAGGCCACTGGTTCAATCCCAGTATCGCCCACCCAGCCGAAGTCCCGGCTTGCCCGCATGCGGGTACGGCCGGCGTGACGGACGGACCCCTTCCCGATATCACGGCTGTTCGTCCGAGCGGGCGTCAGCGGCACCGGTTGCGTCGACCTCCCGCGTGATCTCGCTCTGTTCGCGGTCGACCCTCACGGCAGACCGGCGTAGGGCGGCGTCGGTGCGCGTGAGCCTCTCGCGACTGCGTTCGAGCGCTTCATGGGCCCGGTCCAGGGATTCACCCGCACGGTCAGCGGGCGTCGGGGTGTGCAGTTGCACGGTGCGCGCCCATTCGTCCAACACGCTTTCGCGGTCGTTCAGGGTCGCTTCTCGGGCATCGGCCGAATCGTCCCGCTGGTCGGCCCCACGGTCGCGCTGGTCAGCCGCGCGCTCCCGCTCCTCGGCCACTCGTTCGCGCTGGTCGGCGGCGCGTTCACGCTCGTCGGCGACGCTGTCCCGCGCGTCAGCGAGCTGCTGTCGCCCATCCGCCTCGCTCTGACGTCGGGGTACTTCCTGCCCGGCCACACTCCGAAGAATGCTCCCGGGCCCCAACCCGGCCGCCGTCACCCCGAGGAACGCAGCTGCGTTGCGTCGGCTCGTCCGCAGGCGCAGTTGCCGCCGGTCTGCGTCGTTCCGGCTCCGCGAGTGGGCGCGGACGGCAACCCGGTCACAACCGCGCCCGAAGGTCGAAGTCGTAGCCGCCGACAGGCGCCGACCCAACGTCTCCTTTACACTAGACATCGCGTCTCGGACGAGTGCGCGGACGCGAGGGAGGAACTCGGATGCGCCGTCTGCGCGCGGCCGGCGCGGCCCTGCTCGCGGTTGCGGCGCTGTCGATCACCGGGGCCACGGTCGCCCCGGCGAGCAGCGTCGCCGTCACGACCCCGAGCGCAACTCCGCTCACCACCGGATGGGGGGTCTGGCAGGACTGCGGAGCGTCCTACCCGGGACAGAACTGCGCGACGGTGCAGGTGACGGCCGACAATCCGACCACGCACCTGTTGTTCCTCGGCGGAACGTTCACGAAGGCTCTCGACCCGACCACCAACCGCAGTGCCTCCTACCAGAACCTGGTGGCCGTCGACGACCGCACCGGCAATCTCGTGACCACCTTCCCGGCCCACACGTTCAACGGGACCATCTACGCCGCGGCGCTCGACATGGCCGCAAACCGCTTGTACGTGGGCGGCGACTTCACCACTGTCGACGGGTCCTCGCTCGCGGCCGGGCACGTCGCTGCCTTCGACATGACCACCGGCGCGCTGGCAAGGGCATTCAACGTCCAGGCGAACGGTTCCGTGCGTTGCCTGATCTACGACGGTGGGACGGGGTTGCTCTACGTCGGCGGCCGGTTCACCAGCGTGCAGGCTCAGCCCCGCGCTAGGTTGGCGGCCGTGAACCCGGTCATCGGTGCCTTGTCGACGAGCTTCGTCCCGCCGGCGATGAGCTGGACCGAGACGTCGCTCGCCTATCTCGGCGACGTCCGGGCGCTGACCATCGGCGCCGACACGAGCGGACACCGGATGCTCTACGTGGGCGGACACTTCGACAACGTCGGCGGTGCACGGCGGCTGTCACTGGTCAGGGTCGATGCTTACACGGGAGCGCTCGACACGAGGTTCGCCCCGACGCTGGACGCGAGCCCCGGTGACGATCTGCAGGCAGTAGACAAGATCGCATGGCTCGACGGGACCCAGGACGGCAAGGCCGGGATAGTCGTCGGCCAGGCCGGCCACCTCAACCGCGCCTACCGATTCGACCTCGTCGGAGGACGTGCCTGGACGCTCAAGCCGAACGGTGACGTGCAGACGGCCGCCCTGTACGGCAGCGTCGTGTATCTCGGCGGCCACTTCCGGTGTGTGGCGGGCGGCGAGGTCGATTCCAGTTGCTACAGCCGGACGGGGACCTTCGCCGACCGAGTGCACCTCGCAGCGGTGAACGTGACGACCGGCGCAGTGCTGGCCGGCTTCGCCCCGCAGATGAACCCGAGGACGCAGCCGTACTACTTCGGCGTGTGGAATCTTCGCGTGACGTCCGGGGGCAGGCTGTGGGCGGCCGGTGCGTTCAAGGCCGTCACATACGGTGGCAGCACCTGGAACCGGCCGAAGCTCGCCGCTTTCCAGGTGTAGCCGGAGACCGGTCACCTGTCGCTGAAGTCCGACCCAATCCCGGTGATCGGTCCCGTCCTGGCAGTTTGGCGATAATGCAACTTTCACCGACAGGATCGCGTAATCTGTCCGCTGTGCGGCGGCCTGAGCGAAAGGTGTCCAGCGCTGACCTTTCGCAGGCGGATCTTTTCTCAGAAAACCTTGGCTGCCGGCGCATTGCCGCCCACGTCCTCGGAATAATGCCATCAGGCGTACTTTCGCCCTTCACGGTCTCGCCACCGTTGCGGCCCGCAGGGAGTCGACACGATTCAAGTCGCGCGACTGCCCGAGATCCACTTGAATCACAGGGAAACCGTTTCCCCCGACAGCGATCGGCGGCGGAGGGCACAAACCGCTGGGAATTGGATGTGGTGACGTGAGGCGTCAGGCGGCTTTTAATCCGAAACCTCCCGACCTGGCCAGGCTCGATGTCCGCGACTTCGGCGGCGAATTCCGGATGCGCGCCAGGCGATAGCGAAGATCATGTCGTCCCCCAGCGCGCCGCGTCCGTCGACCGAGCCTCAGCTCGACTTCGTCGACGGTCCCCGGCTGGAGCTCGACCAGCTGCTGCGGCAGCTCATCGACCGGGCGCACGACGTCATGGCCGCGCAGGGGCGGCTGCGGGCATTGCTCTCGGCGAACAAGTCGCTGCTCGGAAACCTCGACCTGCCGGTCGTGCTGCGGAGCATCGTCGAGGCGGCGTGCACGCTGGTCCGGGCGCGTTACGGCGCCCTCGGAGTGCTCTCGTCCTCGGCGGACGGTTTCGACCAGCTGATCACCGTTGGCCTCGACGAGACGGCGGCGGCGGCGATCAGCCGGTTTCCGAGTCGACAGCGACTCCTTGGGGCTCTCGTCCGGGGTCCCCGAGCGATCCGGCTGGCCGACCTCAGCGAGGACGAACGCCTCGACGCCTTGCCCAAGGGGCTCCCTCCCATTTCCAGCCTGCTCGGCGTTCCCGTGCGGGTGCGCGACGAGGTCTACGGGAACATCTACCTGGCCGACAGCGAGGCCGGGGCGTTCAGCAGCGACGACGAGGAGCTCGTCACGGCGCTCGCCGGCACGGCCGGCGTCGTCATCGACAACGCCCGGCTTTTCGAGCAGGCCAGGCGCCGGCAGGAGTGGCTGGAAGCGTCGGCGCGGGTGACCCGCCAGCTGCTCGCGGCGGGCGGGGAGGACCCGCTGTCGGTCATTGCTCGCGAGGCCCGGCAGCTCGCCGACGCCGATCTCGTCAGCGTCGTGCTTCCCGAGGACGATCACGAGACCATGCGGGTCGAGGTCGCGGCCGGCGAGCACGCCGACGAGATGGTCGGATACCGCTACGCGGCCGAGGGAACTCTGGCCCAGGTCGCTGTTGAGCAGCGCACCCCGCTGTTGATCGCCGACGCCGGCAAGGATCCGCACGCCGTCCATCTCAGCCAAGTGATCGACGCGGGACCGGTGATGACCGTGCCGCTGCTCGGGACGGTCCGGGTGCGGGGCGCGCTCGTCGTCGGCCGGCATCGCGGTCGCCCGCGTTTCGACGACGCCGACCTAGAAATGGCGACGACATTCGGCAACCACGCCGCCGTGGCGCTGGAGTTGGCCGACGCGCGCACCGACCAGCAGCGGATGGCCGTGTTGGAGGACCGCGACCGAATAGCTCGCGACCTGCACGACCACGTCATCCAGCGGTTGTTCGCGGCCGGCCTCAGCGTGAACGCGCTCGCCCGGCAGAACAAGGACGAGAACAGCGCCGCTCGTCTGTCCCGGATCGCTGAGGATCTGGACGACACCATCCGGCAGATCCGGACGTCGATCTTCCAGCTGCGGGGCTCGCTGGGTCCTGAGATGGGCACCGCAAGGGCTCGGGTTCTCGACGTCGCCGCCGACATGGGCGGAGCGTTGGGATTGCAGCCGACCGTGCGGTTCATCGGACCCGTCGACGCGGCCATCTCCGGAACCGCGGTGGACGACCTCGTCGCCGTCGTCCGCGAGACGTTGTCCAACGCGGCGCGGCACGCCCACGCCAGCAAGGTCGAAGTCGAGGTCGCCGCCGAGGGCCGCGAATTGTCGGTGACCGTACGGGACAACGGCCGCGGAATGGGTGTCACTGCCCGCCGTAGTGGCCTGGCGAACCTGCGCCGCCGCGCAGAACAGCACGGCGGTGCTTTTTTCGTGGGACCGGCGGATTCCGCAGATGCCGCGCCCCAGGGCACACTGGTGCAATGGGTGATCCCGCTGAAGGGAAGCAGATGACGGTGGATCCCGGCGTTCCCGCAACGCGCTCGACCGACTCGACGGCCGGCACCGAGACGGCCAACTCCCATCCGGCCAACTCCGACGCGATCCGGGTCTTCCTTCTCGACGACCACGAGATCGTCCGGAGAGGAATCGCCGACCTCATCGAATCGGTCGATGACCTCACCATCGTCGGCGAGGCGGGAACGGCCGCGGAGGCGCTGGCCCGCGTGCCGGCGGCGCGCCCGCACGTCGCCGTCCTCGACGCCCGCCTTCCCGACGGAAGCGGCATCGACGTGTGCCGTGACCTGCGCTCCGCGGTGCCGGAGGTGCGCTGCCTGATCCTCACCTCCTACGACGACCAGGACGCCATCTTCGCCGCGGTAATGGCCGGCGCGTCCGGCTACCTGCTCAAGGAGATCCGCGGGACCCGGCTCATCGACGCCGTCCGCGAGGTCGCCGCCGGGAAATCGTTGCTCGATCCCTCGGTCACCGAGCAGCTGTTGAGCCGGCTACGGTCCGGAGCGCCGGAGGACGCCCGGTTGGCGTCTCTGACCGACCGCGAGCGCGAGATCCTCAGCCTGATCGCCGATGGGCTGACCAACCGGCAGATCGGCGAAAAGCTGTTCCTCGCCGAGAAGACGGTGAAGAACTACGTCTCGGCGCTGCTCGTGAAGCTCGGGATGCAACGGCGCACCCAGGCGGCCGTCTTCGGCGCCGAGATCCGCCGGTCCTGACTTTGTCAAGGCCCTTTGGTCCGCAATCAGCCGGACCAGGGTCATCGAAAAGCGAGGACCAACAGCTTCTTGAATCGGAAATCGTTGTGCGGCAATGTCTGACTTGCAGGGCCGAGAGCTAGCGCCACATCGGGGGGTGGAGGACGCAGGCCCGCTCTGCCTGGCCGAGGGGTCCGGTGACCCGGGGGGATCACCGGGGGCCCCTCGGCCAATTACTTTTCCGGGGCCTGCTGTTGCGGCGGGTCAGCTCTGCGGCGTTCGACTGATCATTCCCGCCGCAACCCGTCGAAGGCCACGGCGCAGACGGACTCGGTCAACTGACCAACAGCCCGGCGATCGGGACGAATCCACTCGACCAGCGAGTTGACCATTCCGAACAGCAGCCGGGCGGTGATCGCCGGATCGACATCCGGCCGGATGCTGCCCTCACGCTCGGCCTCGCGGACGAGATCGGCGACGAACCGGTCGAACGACCTGCGGCGGGCGAGCGCGGCTCGCTCGACCTCGGTGTTGCCCCGTACCCGTAGCAGAAGTGTGACGTAGGGCAGCCGGTCGATGAGAACCTCGACGCTCTGCCGCACCAGATGCTCCAAGCGGTCGATCGCCGGACCGTCCTGTGCTCGGGTGGCGGACACCGCCTCGGCCAGCCCTGCCAGCGCCCGGTCGAGCGCCAGCGCCAGCAATTCCTGCTTCCCGGCGACGTGGTGGTAGATCGCCGACTTGGCGATGCCGAGCCGGCGGGACAGGTCCTCCATGCTGGTGCCGTCGTAGCCGCGCTCGTTGAAGACCTCGACGGCGACGGCCAGCAGCGACTCGAGGTCGTAGCCCGGCCGGCCGCGTCCGCGCACCGAGGTCGGCACCGGGGCCGCCATCAGGACGGCCCGTTGCGCAAGGTGCTCGAGCGTCCCCGGAACTCGGCGACCACCTCGTCGCCACGCCGCACCGTGATGTCATAGATGCCGGTGCGGCCGAAGCGGGTGCGCACCGATGCTTCGGCGCGCAGCTCGTCGCCGATCCGTCCGGGCGTGACGAAAGCGATCTCGGCCGCGGCGGCGACCGTGACCGGGCCCCAGCTGTTGCACGCGCAGGCGAAGGCCGTGTCGGCGAGGGCGAACACGAGCCCGCCGTGGACGATGCCGTGGCCGTTCACCATGTCCTCGCGCACCCGCATCCGGGCGACGGCGCGGCCGTCGGCGCAGTCGAGCACTTCGATGCCGAGCAGCCGGGACGCGGCGTCGTCGGCCATCATGCGGCGGACGGCTTCGGGCGCGTTCACCATGCCCTGGCGGTCGCCCACGCGGCGACGGTAACATACCGAACGATCGGTCAGTAATTGAGCGTCGGAGGTGCGCCCGTGTCGGTCCTCGCCAGTTATGTCCACGGATCGTGGGTCCGGCCCGACGGGGAGGGCCAGCCGCTCTACGACGCCGTGACCGGCGAGGAGATCGCGCGGATCTCGTCGGCGGGCATCGACATGCGACACGTCCTCGACCATGGCCGGCGGGTTGGCGGCCCGGCGCTTCGCCAGCTCACCTTCCATCAGCGCGGCGCGCTCCTCAAGGAGCTCGCCACCTACCTGCGCGGCAGGCGCGAGGAGCTCTACGAGCTGTCGGCTCGCACCGGCGCGACCCTCGGCGACGCCAAGTTCGACGTCGACGGCGGCATCGCGGTGCTGTTCAGCTACTCCAGCCTGGCTCGACGGCAACTGCCGGACGACACGGTGTACGTCGAGGGCAGCGTGGAAGCGCTGTCCAAGGGCGGATCGTTCGTGGGACAGCACCTGCTCACCCCGCTGCAGGGCGTGGCCGTGCAGATCAACGCCTACAACTTCCCCGTCTGGGGGCCGCTGGAGAAGTTCGCGCCGGCATTCGTCGCCGGAGTCCCTTCCGTCGTCAAGCCGGCGACTCCGACCGCGTACCTGACCGCCAGGCTGGCCGAGATGATCATCGAGTCCGGGCTGCTTCCCGAGGGCGCTCTACAGCTCGTGTGCGGCGGGGTCGGCGACCTGTTCCACCACCTCGCCGAGCAGGATCTCGTGTCGTTCACGGGGTCGGCCAGCACCGCCCAGCGCCTTCGCACCCATCCGTCCGTCAGTCAGCATTCCGTACGGTTCAACGCCGAGGCCGACTCGCTGAACTGCTCGATCCTCGGTCCTGATGCCGCGCCGGGCACCGCTGAATTCGACCTCTACGTTCGGCAGCTGGTCACCGAGATGACGGTCAAGGCAGGCCAGAAGTGCACGGCGATCCGTCGGGCGCTCGTGCCCGATTCGCTCCTCGACGCCGTTGCCGCGGCGGCGCACGACCGGCTGGCCGGCGTGGTCGTGGGAAATCCTGCCGATCCCTCGGTGCGGATGGGCGCGCTGGCCGGACTCGAGCAACGCGAGGAGGTGCGGCGCTCGCTGAAGAGTCTGCTGTCCGCCGGCGAGCTCGTCTACGGCGACCCTGAGCACGTCGACGTGGTCGGCGCCGACGACGAGCGCGGCGCCTTCCTGTCGCCGATCCTCCTGCGCGCGGACGCCACCCGCGACGAGCCGCACGAGGTCGAGGCGTTCGGTCCGGTCAGCACCCTGATCGGGTACCGCGATCTCGACGACGCCGTGCAGCTCGCGGCCAGGGGTCGCGGCAGCCTGGCGGGATCGCTCGTCACCGGCGATCCGGACGTCGCGGCGCGGATCGTCCGCGGCATCGCGCCGTGGCACGGCCGCCTGCTCGTCCTCGACCAGCACGACGCCGAGGAGTCGACCGGACACGGCTCGCCGCTGCCGACACTGGTGCACGGCGGTCCGGGCCGCGCCGGCGGCGGTGAGGAGATGGGCGGGCTGCGCGGCGTCGCGCACCACATGCAACGCACCGCCGTGCAGGCGAGCCCCCGGATGCTCAGTGCGGTCACCGGCCGATGGGTGCCCGGTGCGCCGCGAACCCACGGCGACGTGCACCCGTTCCGCAGGTCACTCGCGCAACTGCGGGTGGGGGACACGGTCGTCGCGGGCCCCCGCACGGTGAGCCTCGAGGACATCGAGCACTTCGCCGACTTCACCGGTGACACGTTCTACGCGCACATGGACGAGGCCGCCGCCGCGGCCAACCCCTTCTTCGACGGCCGCGTCGCGCACGGTTACCTGATCCTTTCGTTCGCCGCCGGACTGTTCGTCGATCCCGCGCCCGGCCCCGTCCTCGCCAACTACGGCATCGACAACCTGCGGTTCCTGACGCCGGTGTATCCGGGCGACGAGCTCACTGTCACGCTGACCTGCAAGCAGATCACTCCGCGCCCCGGCGACTACGGCGAGGTGCGCTGGGACGCCCAGGTGACCAAGCAGGACGGCTCGGTCGTCGCCTCGTACGACCTCCTGACGATGGTCGCGAAGCAGTGGTCCCGGTGAGCGAGGAAGCGGCCGTGGTGAACGGATCCCCCGCGGTGGCCGAGCTCGAGCAGCACTTCGAGGACACCGTCGCGCACGACCGCCGGATCGAGCCGCGCGACTGGATGCCGGAGGCCTACCGCAGGACGATGATCCGGCAGATCTCGCAGCACGCGCACTCAGAGATCATCGGGATGCAGCCCGAGGGCAACTGGATCACCCGCGCGCCATCGCTGCGGCGCAAGGCGATCCTGTTGGCCAAGGTGCAGGACGAGGCCGGGCACGGGATGTACCTGTACTCCGCGGCCGAAACCCTGGGCGCCGACCGCGCCGACCTGACCCAAAAACTGATGACGGGGGCGCAGAAATACTCCTCGATCTTCAACTATCCGACATTGACATTCGCCGATGTCGGCGTGATCGGCTGGCTGGTCGACGGCGCCGCCATCTGCAATCAGGTGCCGCTGTGCCGCTCGTCCTACGGTCCTTACGCGCGCGCCATGGTGCGGATCTGCAAGGAGGAGTCGTTCCACCAACGGCAGGGGTTCGAACTACTGATGACCATGATGCGCGGCACGCCCGCGCAACGAGCCATGGTGCAGGACGCCGTGAATCGATGGTGGTGGCCGTCGCTGATGATGTTCGGACCGCCCGACAACGAGTCGCCGAACACCGCACAGTCGATGCACTGGCGCATCAAGCGGCACACCAACGACGAGCTGCGGCAGCGTTTCGTGGACATGACTGCGCCACAGGCCGAGGCTCTGGGGGTCACTCTTCCCGACCCAGAACTGCGCTGGCATCCTGATCGTCAGCATTACGACTTCGGTGCGGTCGACTGGGACGAACTGAAGCGCGTGGTTGCCGGTAACGGGCCGTGCAACGCTCAGCGGGTCACAGCGCGCCGGGCGGCGCACGAGGGTGGCGCCTGGGTGCGGGAGGCGGCGTTGGCGCACGCGGCGAAGCAGCGCGCGCGGGCTCGGCAGGTGGCGGCGTGAGCATCGATCAGGCGTATCCGGCGGAGGTCGGGCACGGTGCGGTGCCTATGGCCGACGCTGCCGCCGCCGGGCCGGTGCGGGCGGATTGGCCGCTCTGGGAGGTGTTCCTGCGCGGGAAGCGCGGCTTGAACCACGTGCATGTCGGATCGCTGCATGCCGCCGACGCCGAGATGGCGCTGCGGCACGCCCGCGACGTCTACACCCGGCGCAATGAGGGAGTCTCCATCTGGGTGGTGCCGACGGCGGCGATCACCGCGTCCAGTCCGGACGAGAAGGATCCGTTCTTCGCCCCCTCCGGCGACAAGGTCTACCGGCACCCGACCTTCTACGACATCCCCGACTCCGTCCCACACATGTGACCGGCCGCCATGACTGAATTCTCGGACCACGAGGAGACCGCCTACGAGGCGCTGTCGCTCGATGCAGACGACCCGCGTTGGGCCTTCGGAACCGGGTTCAGCGATCCGCTCGCCGGAATCGACACCTCGGTTCCCGAGAATGTCGACGCGGCGGACCTGACCGCATACTGCCTCATGCTGGGCGACGACGCACTCGTCCTTTCCCACCGCCTCCAGCAGTGGATCACGCGGCTACCGGAACTGGAGGAGGAGGCCGCGGTCGCCAACGTCGCGCTGGACCTGCTCGGACAGGCCCGCCTGCTGCTGAGCCGGGCCGCTGCCGCGGAAGGTTCGGGACGCAGCGAGGACGACTACGCGTACCGCCGCGAACAGCACGAGTTCCTGAACGTCCGATTGGTGGAGCGCGCCGACGCGGACTTCGCCGAGATGGTCACCCGGCTGCTGATCTTCTCAGCCTTCCGACTGGCGGTCCTCCAGCGCCTGCGCGACTCACGCGATCCCGTCCTCGCCGCCATCGCCGCGAAGGCGACCAACGAGGTCACTTATCACCGTGACTACGCCGCCGGCTGGGTGGTGCGCCTCGGCGACGGGACCGAAGGCTCACACGACCGGATGGTGGCCGCGCTCGACGCGGTGTGGCCCTACGTCGACGAGTTGTTCCGGACCGGCGACGTCGAACGTCGGCTGACCGGCGTGGCCGTCGACCCCGGCGAGGTGCGCAACGAGGTCGAGACCGTGCTCGAGCAGGTCTTCAGCGAGGCGGGGCTGAAACGGCCGGACGTGCCTCCCGCCGCGCTGGTGTCCGGCCGAGCCGGCCGCGAGGGCGTGCACACCGAGGCCTTGAGCTACATTCTCGCCGAGCTGCAGTCCGTCGCCCGCTCGCACCCCGGGGCGGAATGGTGACCGCCGTGCTTTCCCACCGGGCCGGGCGAGCGTTGCAGGTCGCGGGTGCAATTGCCGATCCGGAACTTCCGATGCTCACCATCGCAGATCTCGGAATTCTTCGAGAGGTTCACGAACAGGACGGAATCCTGATCGCCGTCCTGACCCCGACCTACTCGGGTTGTCCGGCGATCCGGGAGATTCTGAGCGATGTCGCCTCGGCGCTCTCGGCTGCCGGCCTCGCACCCTTCGAGGTGCGTATCGCGTTGCAGCCGCCCTGGACCAGCGACTGGATCACCGAAGAGGGACGGCGCAGGCTCGCCGCGGCCGGGATCGCCCCGCCCGGGCCGGCGCCGCGCCGGACGGGCCCAGTGCCGATCACGCTCGGTTCTGCGCCTGGTGCGGTCGCGTGTCCGGCGTGCGGTTCCCGGTCGACGCGGGAACAGTCGCGGTTCGGCGCGACCGCCTGCCGCGCCCTTTATCGGTGCGACGACTGCGCAGAACCGTTCGAGTACCTGAAGGAGATCTGACGTGACGGCAGCGATCGAGGCCGTCCGTCCAGTGGCCGAGGCACGCACTGCGTTCCACACCCTCCGGATTGCGCGGGTCGAGCGGCTGTGTGAGGACGCGGCCGCGGTGAGCTTCGACGTCCCACCTGACTTACGTGAGCTGTTCCGGTTCCGGCCCGGCCAGTGGCTCACGGTCGAGCGTGACGGCGAGCGGAGGTCGTACTCGATCTGCGCTCCCGCCGGCGCGCCGCCACGGATCGGGGTCCGCGAGGTGTCCGGCGGCGCGGTGTCGACGTGGCTGGTGCGCGATGTTAGGCCCGGCGACGAGGTCCGGGTGCAGGGCCCGAGTGGCACGTTCACGCCCGATCTGACGACGCCGGCACGGCACGTCCTGATCGCCGCCGGGTCCGGAATCACCCCGGTCCTCTCGATCGCCGCGTCCGTCCTCGCAGACGGGGTTTCCGAGGTCGTCCTGGTGTACGGGAACCGGCGTAGCTCGACGGTGATGTTCGCCGACGAGATAGCCGACCTCAAGGACCGGTATCCGACGCGTCTGCAGGTCATTCACGTGATGTCGCGCGAAGCTCAGGAAGTCGAGTTGTTCACGGGGCGGCTCGACGGCGCGAAGTTGCGGGAACTGCTGCCTCGAATGTGTGACCTACCTGCCGTCGAACACTGGTGGCTGTGCGGACCCTTCGGGATGATCACCGACGCGACAGCGGTGTTGCGTGACTTGGGCGTGCCGGGCCGCGTGCACCGTGAGCTGTTCTACGTCGAGGACGTGGCCCCGCCGCTGGTCGAGCACCGCGACTCTGAGGTGACGGGGTCGTGCGTCACCGTCGTGCTGGACGGGCGTACCACGACGACCACGGTGGCGACGGACACGGCAATTCTCGACGGCGTGCAGAAGATGCGGCCGGATCTGCCCTTCGCCTGCAAGGGCGGGGTCTGCGGCACCTGCCGGGCGAAGCTGGTCGAAGGGCAGGTACACATGCGGCGGAACTACGCGCTCGACGAAGCGGAACTCGACGCAGGATTCATCCTGACCTGCCAGGCGTTGCCGGTCACCGACGAGGTTCGCGTCGATTACGACGCCTGAGTTGTTCTGGGAGCTGGCTACCGGGACTTCGCGGGCGTGGCGGTGTGATGTCCGGGCCGGATCAACGTCGGCCTCTCGGCGCTGGGAATGGCGCGCACCGCGACATAGACAGCAATGACCACGATCGCGAGCGCGAGAAGGATCGGGATGATCCTTTTCCGGGCGGGGCCTCGTTCCGCCATGGCGGCAGCGTAGGGCAGATGCACAGTTCGCGCCGACGCTGGTCACGTAGGCTGCCCGGCAATGACGCAACCCAAGGCCCGCCTGCGCGCCATGGCGGACCATGCCCGCGGCGTGCGCTCGCGGGTCCGCGCCCGCCGGGGAGGACAGCTCGCGTGGCGCATCGGCGTCACCGTCCTCGGTCTGGCGATCATCGCCTTGGGAATCGTCCTGCTCCCGCTGCCCGGGCCCGGCTGGGTGATCATCTTCGCCGGCCTCGGGCTGCTGGCGACGGAATACGCGTGGGCGGCCCGGCTGCTGCGGACTGTTCGTGAGCGGGTGCGGCAATGGTCGGCGTGGGCGCGGGCGCAGTCGCTGGCCGTCCGGGTGCTGCTCGGGCTCGCCGGCCTTGTCGTCGTGGCGGGCGCGCTCGGGCTGGCCTGGTGGATCTCGGTGGCCTGACGCGTGCCGTGTAGTCTGGCAGCGCTGCGGCGGTCGCCGACCGTCTCGGGCGAGTAGCTCAGCGGGAGAGCACTGCCTTCACACGGCAGGGGTCACTGGTGCGATCCCAGTATCGCCCACTCGTTACAGGTCCCGTATTCATTGGCCTCTAGCCACTTCCAAGATCGTCGGCAGCGGAACCACATCGGCGCCGGTACACA
>JAICIE010000085.1 GCA_025924515.1 Jatrophihabitans sp.
CAGCGCTCGAGCAGCCGGCTGTGCAGGTAGAACACGTCGCCGGGATAGGCCTCGCGACCCGGCGGGCGCCGCAGCAACAGCGACACCGCGCGGTAGGCCTCGGCCTGCTTGCTCAGGTCGTCGAAAACGATGAGGACGTGCATGCCCTGGTACATCCAGTGCTGCCCGATCGACGAGCCGGTGTACGGAGCGAGGTACTTGAAGCCGGCCGAGTCCGACGCCGGCGCCGCCACGATCGTCGTGTATTCCATGGCGCCCGCTGCGTCGAGAGTCTGCCGCGCCGCCGCGATCGTGGAGCCCTTCTGGCCGATCGCGACGTAGATGCAGCGCACCTGCTGCTTCGGGTCGCCCGTGCGCCAGTTGGCGCGCTGGTTGATGATGGCGTCGAGGCACACGGTCGACTTGCCGGTCTGCCGGTCGCCGATGATCAGCTGGCGCTGGCCCCGGCCGATCGCGGTCATCGCGTCGATGGCCTTGATGCCGGTGAGCAGCGGCTCGCGGACCTCCTGCCGCTGCACCACCGAGGGCGCCTGCAGTTCCAGGGCGCGGCGGCCCTCGGTGGCGACCTCGCCGAGGCCGTCGATCGGGTCGCCCAGCGGGTTCACCACCCGACCGAGATATCCGTCCCCCACCGGCACGGAGAGGATCTCGCCGGTGCGCTTGACCTGCTGGCCCTCCTCGATGGCAGAGATGTCGCCGAGAACGACCACACCGATGTCGCGCACGTCCAGGTTCAATGCGATGCCGAGCGTGCCGCCCGCGAACTCGAGCAGCTCGTTGGTCATGCAACCGGGCAGCCCCTCGACGCGGGCGATGCCGTCGCCGGTCTCGGCGACGACGCCGACCTCCTCGCGCGACGCTTCAGGCGAGTAGGACGAGACGTAACTCTCGATGGCGGTACGGACCTCGTCGGCGGAGATCGTCAGCTCTGTCATCAAGCTTTCCTTGGGTCGAAACGGTCGACGGTCGGATCGAACTCGGTCGTTCAGCCGGTGAACTCGGCGCGGACACGGGCGAGGCGGCTGGCCACACTGCCGTCGATGACCTCGTCGCCGACACGGACGACCAGGCCTCCGCGGACGGACGGGTCGACCGCGTACCGCACCTCCACGGTACGGCCATAGAGCTGCGACAGCGCACGCGCGAGTCGACCTTGTTGATCTAGGCTGAGTTCGTTCGGCGAGATCACCCGGGCGAGCGATCGGTGTCGGCGGGCCGCCGCGGCTTCGATCAACGAGTCGATCGCCAGGACCGCGGTGCGTTTGCGCTGGCTGGCGACGGCGTGTTCGAGCAGCGCGCGGGTGACGGGGTGCGTCTTTCCGGCGATCACGTCGTCGAGCAACTGCACCCGACGCGCGGCCGGGACGACGGCCTCGTCGAGCAACGCCGACAGGTCGGACTGCGCGTCGAGGATGCGCTCCATCCGGAAGAGCTGGTCCTCCACCGTGTCCAGTGCGTCGTCGCGCTCCGCCGAGGCCAGCAAGACCTCATCGCCGCTCGTCTCGAGGCCGTCGACCAGGTCCCACGGCGACGACCACCGCAGCGACACGGCCTGTTCGGTGATCCGCAGCGCCGGGTCGCTGACCTTTCCCTCCAGCAGCCGGCGGATCAAACCGGTACGGCTCTCGGCCGGACTCGCCGGATCGGCCAACGTGCGGCGCAGCCGCGGCTGCGCGGTGAGCAGGTCGGCGACCGCGTACAGCTCGTCGGCCAGCCCGGGCAGGTCGGTCCCCCGGCCCCGAAGGATGCCACCGCGACTCTCCCGTGCCCCCTCGTCGACGATGCCGCGCAGCCGCTCGAGCGCGAGCCGGCTGGCGGCGTGCAGGCTTCCCGGAGCGGTCACGTCAGCTGCCAGCCCGCGCGGCCTCGCCGGCGCGGTCCTGCGCCTCGAGACCGGCGATGAACGAGTCGACGGTCTGCCGGACTCGCGCGTCTTCGGTCAGCCGCTGGTCGATGATCTTCTCGGCGAGCTCGACGGCGAGGGTCCCGATCTCCTCACGCAACTGGCGGACGATCGCGTCGCGTTGCCGCCTCAGCTGTTCCTCGCCGCGCGCGACGATCCGGGCCGATTCCTCCCGCGCCTGAACGCGGAGCTCCTCGACGGTGCGCTGTGCGTCGGCGCGGGCGGTCTCGCGGATTTCCGCGGCCTCGTTGCGCGCCTCGTTCAGCGCGTCGCGGTAACGCTGCTGCGCCTCGGCCAGTTTCCGGCTGGCTTCTTCGCTCTCCTCGACCTGCCTGCGGATCATCTCCTGCCGCTCGCGCATCGCCTTCTGCACGACCGGCACCACGTAGCGGTACAGGATCCCCAGGATCAGCAGGAAGGCGATGAGTTCGGCGATGAAGGTGCCGTTGGGCACAAGGAAGTTGCCGGCCGCCTCCGGACGGTTTGCCATCTCCGGCCGTCCTTACCGCTTTGCGATGACGAAGACGAAGAGGACGGCGAAGGCGAGGTTGATGAAGTACATGGCCTCGACCAGGCCGACCGTGAGGAAGAAGAGCGTCTGCAGGCGTCCCTGAGCCTCGGGTTGGCGCGCCACACCGGAAACCAGCGCGCTACCGGCGAGGCCGTCACCGATGGCGGCGCCGACGGCGCCGCCGCCGAGCGCGAGGCCGCCGCCGATGAGGCCGCCGGCGATCTCGACGGAGCCAACGACTGTGGTTGTTGAGCTTGCCATGTTCTCTCCTACGTCGTCCCTGATCGGGGCTGCTTACGGGTGTGGGGGTCGTGCGGACGGTGCTGCGGCGGGAGGCGCAGTACTCAGTGCGCGCCCTCCTCGACCGGCCGAGCCGAGGCGAAGTACAGGATGGTCAGAAGCCCGAAGATGAATGCCTGGATGAGGCCGATGAACATGTCGAACAGCTTCCAGATGATGTCCGGGGCCCACAGGATGTACGCGGGGAACAGCGCGATCAGCGACACCATGATGACGCCGGAGAAGATGTTCCCGAACAGCCGCAACGCGAGAGTGAGCGGCCGCGCGATCTCCTCGATGATGTTGATCGGCAGCATTGCCGGGTGCGGGGTGAGCAGGTGGTGGTAGTAGCTGCGGAAGCCGCGTTTACGCACGCCGGTGATGTGCACGAGGACGATCACGAATAGGGCCAGCGCGTAGGTGAGGTTCACGTCCGACGCGGGCGGCGGCATGTATTCGGGATGGTGTCCGGTCGGGACGATCGCGAGCCAGTTCGCGATCAGGATGAAAAGAAACAGGGTGACCGCCAGCGGCACCACGAACGGCGCGGTGCGGATGCCCATCGACCCTTCGACCTGCTCCTCGACCTGGGCGACGACCGTCTCGAAGAAGATCTGCAGCTTGCTGGGCTTTCGCGAGTTGATCGACCGGCGCAGCAGCAGGCCGAGAGCGACGACGATGAAGCCGGCGACCAGCGTGCCGAGAATCGTGTCGACATTGAACGTGAGGCCGAACAGGTGCCACTCGATGTGATCGCCGACCTCGACGGTGACGGCCTGCGGGGTCGCGCTCATCCGGTCATCCATTCATCGAGGACGGACGGAGGCTGCGGAAGACCGGAACCGCTGCGCCCACCAGCATGATCGCCTGGAACACCGCCAGGCCCGCGAACACAGCCAGGCCGTCCGGGTCGACGAGCACGGCGCAACCGACGGCGATCAGGGTGGTCGACAGCAGTCGCACCAGGACGCCGCGGCGGAACCCCTTCTTGTCCGGCGTCGCACTCTGGGCGTAGGCGACGACAGAGCGCTGCAGCAACCGGTTGTTCAGCGCGCCGAGGGCCAACCCGAGGACACCGAACATCCCCATGAACGGGTGACCGGCGACCGAGAGAAGAACGACAGCGGCCAACCCCAGGACGGCGCTGACGACCACCGCACGCCGCAGGTTCGCTGCGGCCGACACCGGTATGTACACGGCCGGTTCCACGATGAGCGCTCTCCAGTCGGTGATCGGAAGGTCAGGATCTCGTAGGGGCTCTTCGTTTGTGGGCTCAGGAACTCGTCGCGATCAGCTGTGCAGATACTTCCGGAACTGAACGACCACGTACCAGACGCTGCCGATCAGGCCCAGTATCAGTCCTACCAGGAGGAAGGCCGGCCCGGTGCCAGCGGCCCGGTCGATCAGCACCCCGAGCACGCACCCGACGGCCACCGAACCGGCGGCGATTCCCCCCATGCCGAGTAATTCTGGCCAGCCGGGCGGTTGGTCGGCCACCGGGGGCCTCAGCCGTCCGCGGAAGCCCGCACGTCCGGGTCACTCACCAGCGCCTCCTAGGCGTCGAGGACGGGGGACCACGCAGACAGGGACCCGGACGGAAAACGGACCGACCGCCGCATCCCGGCGCGTTCGGAAACTTATCACAGCTGAGCGGCCCGTCAGCCGAACGGCTACCGCGGCGGAGCCTGGCCTGCCATACTCCGCCGCCGCTGGGCGCTCTCGCTCGTGCCGCCCGGATTCGAGGCCGGCGGCGCAACGCGGCGCCGCTGCACTCGGGGCATGACGACGATCGCGGTCGCCGTCGCGATCCCACAGCCGAGCATTGCGAACAGCACCCAATCGGCCCGCACGATGGTGTAGGTGGTGAACCCGATCGCCAGCAACGCCGACCACAGCCACATCAGCAAGACCGCCCGGCGGTGACTGTGGCCGAGTCGCAGCAGGCGGTGGTGCAAGTGTTGTTTGTCGGGGGCGAACGGCGATTGTCCGCGCGCGACGCGACGCACGATCGCAAGGAGCAGGTCGATGAAGGGGATCGCCAACACGGCCAGAGCGATCAGCAGCGGGATGACCAGTGGAAGGAACCCGATGGCGCCGCCGAAACCCTGCGGGTCTGCGCTGGTCGTCGCGGTCGTCGCACCTGCGGACAGCATGAGGCCGATCAGCATGGATCCCGAGTCCCCCATGAAGATCCGCGCCGGGAAGAAGTTGTGCGGGAGAAACCCGATGCACGTTCCGATCAGAGCCGCGGTCAGCAGCAGGGGCGCTGCTGCAACGTCGATGCGGTGCAGCTGCGCGAGATGGTACGAGTACAGGAAGAACGCCAGCCCACCGATCGCAGCGACGCCCGCGGCCAATCCGTCCAGGCCGTCGATGAAGTTCACGGCGTTGATGGTGAGAACGCTGAACAGAATGGTGGCGGGGATTGCGAGGTCGCGGCCCAGGCTGAGCGTGCCGTTGTCGCCCCACGGCAGGAAGATTTCGGCCAACTGCACGCCGCCGCGGGTCACCATCACGGCGCACGCCAGCACCTGGCCTGCCAGCTTCGTGACGGAGTCGAGTTCATAGCGGTCGTCGAGCATCCCGAGGGTGCAGATGATCGCCCCGGCGACGAGCACCCACGGCAGTTCCGGCCCGCTGCTGAATGTGGCCCGCAGGGTCGGCAGCTGGGCCGCTACGAATATCGCGAGGGCGAACCCGCCGAACATGGCCAACCCGCCGAGGCGCGGAATGGCGACCGCGTGAACGTCACGGTCGCGCGGCCGGGCGATGGCGCCCCACCTCACGGCCAGGCCGCGCGCCAGCGGGGTGAGCAGGAAACTTCCCGCGCCCGCGACCGCTGCGACGAGGAGGTACTCGAGGCTGGGATGGGTGGGGGCGGCGCTCACGACGCCTCAGGCGGCCGTCGAGATGAGGTCCGGGACGACCTCACGCAGCGCGTCGAGATCCACGGCGCCGTGGCGCAGTACCCGGGGAACCTCGGCAGTGACATCGACGATGGTCGAGGCCACGCCGCTGTGTGCCGGGCCGCCGTCGAGATAGACCGCGACGTCGTCGCCGAGTTGGCGCTGGGCCTCGGCGGCGGTGCGGGCCGGCGGCGAGCCGGACTTGTTGGCGCTCGAAACCGCCATCGGTCCGGTGACTTCCAGAAGTTCCAGAGCGACCGGGTGCAAGGGCATCCGCACGGCGACCGTGCCGCGGGCGTCGCCGAGGTCCCAGGACAGCGACGGCGCCTGCTCGATGACCAGCGTCAGCCCGCCGGGCCAGAAGGCCTCGATGAGATTCCAGGTGCGGGTCGAGACCGCCCGGGCCAACCCCTCGACGGTGGACCAGGAACCGACGAGAACCGGAACGGGCATGTCGCGACCGCGGCCCTTCGCGGCCAGCAGGTCGGCCACGGCCTCGTGGTCGAAGGCGTCGGCCCCGATCCCGTACACCGTGTCGGTCGGCAGCACCACCAACTGCCCCGACGAGACGCAATGCGCGGCGGAGCTGAGCGCTCCCTCGCGCACGAGCGCGTCGTTGCAGTCGTAGAACAGCGCCACGCCGCCATCCTGCCTCATGGCGCGGATGCCGCGTCGCTACGCCGGGCGAGCGTGTACCGCGGCCGGCCGCTGAGATCGAGGTGGTCCGAGACGTCCTCCCAGCACCCCTCGCCGGCGAAAAGTGCCGGCACCGCGGCCGCGTGCGTGTCGTCGTGCTCGACGACCACGAGGCCACGGGGGCGGAGCAATTCCGCAGCGCAGCGGATGACGCTCGGAATGACATCGAGCCCGTCCGCTCCGGCGAAGACCGCGGCGGACGGGTCGGCACGGACCTCCGGCTCGACCGCGGTGCCGGTGGGCACGTAGGGCGGGTTGCTCAGGACGACGTCCACCGTGCCGCGCAGCGCAGGCAGCGGCGCGGGATCGCGGACGTCACCGACGACAACCTCGACGCCGGCCGGTTCCGCGTTGGCCCGCAGCCACGGCAACGCGTCCCGGTCGCACTCGACGGCGAAAACCCGCGCCTGCGGAACCTCCTGCGCCACCGCGACAGCCAGCGCGCCCGACCCGGCGCACAGGTCGACGACGACCGGATGGTCCTGCGCTCGCAGTGCCGGGAGCGCGGCGTCGACCAGCAGCTCGGTCTCCGGACGCGGGACGAACACACCGGCCCCGACCCGCAGCAACGCATGGCGGAACGGCGCCGCGCCGACGAGATGCTGCAGCGGCACGCGCTGCGCCCGTGCAGCGACCAGCTCGAGGAAGCCCTGCTCGTCCTCGCCGGTGAGAGCGTCGAAGAGCGGCAACCGGCTGCGCTCCACGTTCAGCACGAAGGCCAGGAGGAGCTCGGCGTCGACCCGGGGCGAAGCCACCCCGGCAGCGCTCAGGCGTGCGGTCGCCGCGCCGAGCGCCGCCCGCATGCCGGTCACGATGTGCCGGAGAGCAGCGCGTCGGTATCGGCGCGGGCGAGGGCGTCGATCACGTCGTCCAGGGCGCCGTCGAGCACCTGGTCGAGGTTGTAGGCCTTGTAGCCGACCCGGTGGTCGCTGATCCGGTTCTCGGGGAAGTTGTAGGTCCGGACCCGCTCCGAGCGGTCGACGGTACGCACCTGCGAGCGGCGCGCGTCGGCGGCGGCCGCGTCGGCCTCTTCCTGAGCGGCGGCGAGCAGTCGCGCCCGCAGCACCCGCAGCCCGGCCTCGCGGTTCTGCAGCTGGCTCTTCTCGTTCTGCATCGACACGACGATCCCCGTCGGCAGGTGCGTGATGCGCACCGCCGAGTCAGTGGTGTTGACGCTCTGCCCGCCCGGACCGGAGGACCGGAAGACGTCGATACGCAGGTCGTTCGGATCGATCTGCACGTCGACGTCCTCGGCCTCGGGCAGGACGAGGACGCCCGCAGCCGAGGTGTGGATGCGGCCTTGCGACTCGGTGACCGGCACGCGCTGGACCCGGTGCACGCCGCCCTCGAACTTCAGCCGCGGCCACACCGCGTCGTCCGGACGGCGGGAGCGCACGGCCAGGGTCGCCGATTTCACGCCGCCCAGGTCGGTGGGCTCCTCGTCGAGCACGTCGGTCGCCCACCCGTGCCGTTCGGCGTAGCGCAGATACATCCGCAGCAGATCTGCCGCGAACAGCGCCGACTCGTCCCCGCCCTCGCCGGCCTTGATCTCCAACAGCACGTCCTTGGAGTCGTTCGGATCCCGTGGAAGCAGCAACTCGCGCAGCCGGATCTCCAACTCACCGATCCGCTCCTGCAGCGAGTCGGCCTCCGCGGCGAAGGACGCGTCCTCGGCGCCGAGCTCGCGGGCGGCGGCGAAGTCGTCGCGGGCCGTCTCGAGCTCGCGCGCCGCGGCGACGACCGGCGCGAGTTCGGCGAAGCGCCGACCCAACGTGCGGGCGCGGGCCTGGTCGGCGTGCACAGCCGGGTCCGCCAACGCGGCCTCGACCTGTTGGTACTCGGTGAGCAGTTCGGGCAGCCGACCCTCGCCGTGCTCGTTCATCGCTGGTTACCTCGCTCCGGGGAACCTCGTCAGGACACGCGAACGGCGCCCGTGCCGTCCCGCGGGAGCGGGCGCACGAGCGCCGTCGGTGCTGCTAGGAGTTGCGGACGCGCTTGCCGTAACGACGCTCGAACTTGTCGACGCGGCCGCCGACGTCCATGATCTTCTGCTTGCCGGTGTAGAAGGGGTGGCAGGCCGAGCAGACCTCGGCGTGCAACTGGCCGGACTTGGCAGTGCTCCGCGTGGTGAAGGTGTTCCCGCACGAACAGGTCACCTCGGTGGCCACGTACTCGGGGTGGATGCCGCTCTTCATGGTGGATCCCTTCTGGCGCGGCGTTCGCCGCGCGTTGTGGCCGCCGGGTCGCCGCATCCGGGGACGGGCGTGAACCGGAGCCGGGTTTCGTTGTCGCCGGGCTCGGTACCAAGTTTGCCAGGCCCTGCCCGGACGGACCAAAGACGACGGCTGAACAGCGACGCGGAGGCCGTTTGTTCCCGGCACTTGGCCTTCGCGCGGTGAGCCGGCCGGTTGCGCACTTCGCGCCGGGAACGGGCGAGGTCAGCGATCCGTACGGCGTCCGATGGGACGGCCGGCGCTTCGGCCTGTACGTCGACGCCGTTGCGCCCCGGACCGCGGGGATCCGAGTTGTGCTGAGGTGCTGCGGACACAGCAGCGGGGCCCGGGCGCGTACGCCGGGCCCCGCTGCTCGAGCTCGGTCAGCCCTTGACACCACCGGCGGTGAGGCCGCTGACGATGCGGCGCTGGAACAGCAGCACCACGAGGACGAGGGGCACCGTGACCACGAGGCCGGCAGCCATCGTCTGCGTGTTCGCCACGACGTGGGGACCCGCGGTGAACTTCGCGATCGCCACCGTGCTGGGCGCGACGTTGTCGTTGCCGTTGTAGAGCACGCTGGACAGGAGGTATTCGTTCCAGGACGCGAGGAACACCAGGATCGACGTGGTGAACAGGGCAGGCGCGGCCAGCGGCAGGATCACCAGCCGGAACGCCTGCCCTGGAGTCGCACCGTCGACGCGGGCCGCCTGTTCGAGCTCCCACGGCATGTCCGCGAAGAAGCTGGTCAGCGTGTACACGGCCAACGGCAGAGAGAAGGAGATCTGCGGCAGGATCAGGCCCTGGTAGGTGCCCAACCAACCGAAGCTGGTGAACAGCTGGAAGATCGGCGTGAGGAGGGCCACGCCGGGGAACATGGAGGCCGCCAGGATCGCGGCCAGCACGAGACCCTTCCCGCGAAACGCCAGCCGGGCCAACGCATAGCCGGCGAAAACGCCGATGATCATGGCAAGCGCAGTCACGCAGGTGCCGATGATGAGGCTGTTGATCAGCGACCGGCCGAAGTGGTTGTTGATCGTGCTGAACGCGTAGGAGAAATTCGACCAGGTGGTGTGTACGAACCACGGCGTGTTGTCGTAGGTGAAGTTGTTGTCCCTGAATGCCATGACGAGCATCCAGTAGAACGGCAACAGACACCAGATGATGATGACGGCCAATACGGCCATGGTGCCGGCGTTGCCCCAGTTGAACCCCGGCTTGGTTCTGGTGACCGATGGGTTTACGGAAGCGGGCGCAGCCTTCTTGCCGACGTCGACGGTGGTGGCCATGACTACTTTTCCTCCTTGGCCGGCTTCTGCGCGCCCACGATGTTGGCGTTGAACAGCTTCACCAGGGCCAACGAAATCGCGAAGATGAAGATGAAGGTGATCGTCGACAACGCGGACGCGGAGTTGGTGTTCGTCGCCTGCAACTGCCGGACCACGAGGATCGACATCGTCGTCGTCCCGTTGGCACCGCCGGTGAGAATTGCCGGCAGGTCGTACATCCGAAGGGCATCGAGCGCACGGAAGATGACCGCGACCGCGAGCGCGGGCTTAACCAGCGGCAGCGTGATCTTCGTGAAGCGCTGCCAGGCGGTCGCTCCGTCGATCCGCGCCGATTCGTACAGGTCGTGACTGATGCCTTGCAGGCCGGCAAGGATCAACAGGGCGATGAATGGCGTCGTCTTCCAGGTGTCGGCGATGATGATCGCGAACCGCGCCGGCCAGGTCTGGGAGGTCCACTGGTAGTGCGCGCCGATCACGTGGTTCAGGATGCCCTGCGGGTCGAAGACCACCGACCACAACTTGGCGGTCACCGCTGTCGGAATGGCCCAGGGAATGAGGATTACCGCTCGGATGAGGCCGCGCCCTTTGAAGGCCCGGTTCATCATCAGCGCGAAAATCATCCCGATGATGGTCTCGAGCGTCACCGTGACGACAGCGACGAACAAGGTGAAGCCCACGGACGCCCAGAACTGCGCGCCGAAGGTTCCCGGCGGGCAGTGCGAGCTCCCACATTTCTCGAGCAACCAGTACTTGTAGTTGGTGACCCCGGTCCACATACCGCCCTGGTTGAAGAACCCGGTGGCCTTGTCGAGTCCCTGGTCGGTCAGAAAGGACTGGTAAATCGCCTTGACGATCGGATAGCCCACGACCACGCCGAGCAGGGCGATGGTCGGCGCGATCAGAATGAACGCTAGCCTGCCCTCTCCGGCGGTTCGCTTGGATCGCCCCCGCTTCGGCGCCTTGTCGGGGCTGCGGACAGTGCCGAGTCCCTCGACCTGGCCTGCCGGTGTTGCAGTGGTCATTGCGGCCTCCTGTTAGTCCGCGAGGTGCTCCCGTCACAGTCGCACGGCCGGCGGGGTGGAGCAATACTCCGATACCCCGCCGGCCGTGCGGTTACTCGCCAGCTTTTCGGCTCATCAGCCGACAGTCGACGCCGGTCAGGCGCCGGTCGCCGACTTGATGGCGGCCTGCATGTCCTTCAGGGCCTGCTGCGTCGATTTCTGGCCCTGCAGCGCCGCGTACGCGTTCGTCTCGATCGCCTCGGTGACGGCCGGATAGAACGGCGTGACCGGCCGCGGGACCGCACTCTGGATGCTCTTATACAGGGTGGGCAGGTACGGGAACTGCTTGTAGAGCGACTTGTCCTGGTACAGCGACGAAAGCACCGGGGCAAGGGTGCCCTTGGTGAGGATGAACCGCTGCTGGGCCGGCTCTTCGAGCCACTTCACGAAGGCCAGACCGGAAGCCTGGTGCTTCGAGTACTTGCTGATCGCGAGGTTGTGGCCGCCCAAGCTCGACGCGCCGTGACCGTTCGGACCGGGCAGCGGTGCGATGCCGAACTTGCCGGCGACCTTGGAGCCCTTGTTCGGCGGCGCGTTGTTCGCGATGGCGTAGGCGTAGGGCCAGTTGCGCATGAACATCAACTGTCCCGCGTCGAACGCGTTCAACGACTGGGTCTCCTGGAAGCCGATGGCCTCCTTGGGGATGTAGCCCTGCTTGAACCCGTTGACCAGGAAGTTCAGGCCGTTCGCCGCCTGCGGCGTGTCGACGTTGGGCGTCTTGCCGTCGGACTTCACGATCTGACCGCCGGCGGCGTTGATCGCCTCGGCCGCGTTGACCGTGAGACCTTCGTACTTGGCGAACTGACCGGCGTAGCAGCCTTCCTTGCCGCCCTGAATTGTCGGGGAAGTCTTGCCCTTGCAATCATTGATGATGTCGTTCCAGGTCTTCGGCGGCGTCTTCACCTGGTCCTTACGGTAGAAGAGGATCCCGCCGTCCGAAGCCCACGGTGCGGCATACAGGGTGCCGGCGTACGTGGCGGCCTTGACCGGACCGCTGAGCATCTTCGAGGTGTCGAGCTTGTTGGCGCCCGTCAGTGGAACGACCCAGCCCTTGGCTGCGAACTCCGCGGTCCAGATGACGTCAACGGTCACGACGTCGTAGTTGGCGTCCTTGGCCTGGAAGTGCTGCTCGAGGTCGGACAGTTGCTGGTCGGCCTGGTCGGACTGCTGCTTGATCGTGACCTTCATCGTCGGGTGGGAGGCGTTCCACTTGGCGGCCAACGGAGCCCAGATCCCGCTGTTGTCCTTGCCAGTGACGTATGTGAACGCACCGGAACCCGCGAGCTTCTGACCGGTGTTCGTGTTGTTGCTGCCGGTGCCACCGCTGCTGCCGTTGGAGCACGCGGCCAGCGTGGCTCCCACGGTGAGGATGACCGCAACCGCGGCCCCTCTGCTTGTGCGCATAGACCTCTTCCTCCTTTTGACCCGCCGCTTGTAAGCCCTTACGGGTGCTTCCTACTCTTCTGGACGCGCCGGGGTTGTGTCGAGCCCTTCGGGGGGCGTCGACTCGTCGGATATGCAACCGTTACCTGGCGGATTCTGCGCCACAGCCAACGGGAGCCTGCTGGCGGGCACGCGAGCGCCGCTCGTAGGGTCGCCGCATGACGCGTGTCCCGCCGTCCGGCGAAGGCGCGCCTCGCCTGCCGCGCGAATGGCGCATCCCGCCTTGGCAGCCCGCCGCACTGTTCTTGGTAGTGAGCGGCCTGGCCGCGTACGACCTCTATGGCTCGCCTTCGGTGACCACCGTGATCGTCACCGTCTTCCTGGCGGTCGTGTTCGGCGCCTTGGGCATCCTCGCCACCCGATATCTGCTGGTGGCCGACGAGGACGGGGTGTGGGTCCGGGGCCTGACCGGTGAGCGCCACGTGCCGTGGCCGGAGCTGAAGTCGGTCGACGTCGTGGCGGGTCGTCGCGGATCGACGACCGTGCGGATCGTCCGCGCCGACGGGTCGTTCGTCGACGTTCCGCCGTCGCTGCTGCTGCCGACGCTTCCCACGAAGATCGACAAGGCCCGCGCCGTCATGTACGGCACGGCCGGCGTGCTGGAAGAGCTCGCGGCGGCGCGGCGATGAGCGGGTCGATACCGGGGTGGGAGCTCGTCGCGTCTGCGGCCGGCTGGCCGTACGCGTCCTCCCTCTCGACCGCACCGGACGACCCCGGACGTTTCCACGCTCTGTTCGGGCGCGACTCCCTCATCACCGCGCTGCAACTCCTGCCCGCTCGCCCCGATATCGCGCGGGCGACGCTCACCGCGCTCGCGGACCGGCAGGGCGTGCGCCGGGATCCGCTGACGCTCGAGGAAGCGGGCAAGATCGGCCACGAATTCCGCGACCGCCCGCCCGCTAGCTTCCTCGCCGCCGGGTGGCCGGACCGAACGCCGTTCCGCTATTTCGGAACCGCCGATGCGACGTCCTGGTTCGTCGTGGTCCTCGACGCAATGGGCGATCCGGAGCTCGCTGACGCGTTGCGCCCGGCGCTCGAAGCCGCGGTCAACTGGCTGCGGCGCAGCCTCCGGGCCGGTGACGGTCTGCTCCGGCACGACCCGGCCGGCTCGCCCGGTCTGACCCAGCAGGGCTGGCGGGACACCATCGACGCGACCGGGCCGGCGGGCGGGGGGATCCTGCGTCCGGACGGCAGCTCGCCGGCACCGCCGCTCGCCGATGCCGACACCCAAGCGGTCACAGTGGCGGCGCTGCGCGCGTCGGCGCGGCTGACCGGCGACGCCGACCACCTGCACGCCGCCGAAGAGCTCCGCTCCCGCATCACCGAGTCGTTCCTCCCGGCCGTCCTCGCTCTCGAGGCCGGCAACCGCCCGGTGCCGGGCGCAGGCTCACAGCTGGGTTGGTTGCTCTGGGCCGACGCCGTGACGCCGGGCGCGGTCGACGCCGTCGCCGACCGGCTGGCCGAGACCGATATCGCGACGCGCTACGGCCTTCGGACGCTCGCGAGCACGGAGCCGACCTTCGACTGCCAGGCCTACCACCGGGGAGCGGTCTGGCCGTTCGACAGCTGGCTGGGCTGGGGCGGGTTGCGGGCGGCCGGACGCGCGGAGCAGGCCGAGCAGGTGCGCCGCGGCGTTCTGGCTGCGCTGGAACGCCTCGGCGGCTTTCCCGAGCTCTACGCCGTGGATCCCGACGGGCAGCTGCTGATGTCACCCCTGGCGAACCGGGTGCAGGCCTGGACGATCGGCGCCGCCTTCGCCTTCACCACCGGGTGGGACGGCCGCCGGCGCTGACAGGCTCGGCGACGGTCCGGCGCGCTCAGTCCTGCCCCGGCGTCGTCTTCGCGATCTGCATGAGGAACTCGTAGTTCGTCCGCGTCTTGCGCAGGCGGTCCAGGAGCAGGTCGAGAGCCTGCTGGGCCTCGAGCGCGTGCAGCACCCTGCGCAGCTTGATGGTGACCGCCAGCTCGTCCGGCGAGAGCAGGATCTCCTCCTTGCGGGTGCCGGACTGGTCGACGTCGATGGCCGGGAAGACCCGCTTGTCAGCGATCTTGCGGTCGAGCTTGAGCTCGGCGTTGCCGGTGCCCTTGTACTCCTCGAAGATCACCGTGTCACCGGCGGATCCGGTTTCGACCAGGGCCGTGGCGATGATCGTCAGCGAGCCGCCGTTCTCGATGTTGCGGGCCGCGCCGAGGAACCGCTTCGGCGGGTACAGCGCGGTCGAGTCGACACCACCGGAGAGGATGCGCCCGCTGGCGGGAGCGCCCAGGTTGTAGGCACGCCCGAGGCGGGTGATCGAGTCGAGCAGGACGACGACGTCGTGGCCCATCTCGACCAGGCGCTTGGCCCGTTCGATGGACAACTCCGCCACTGTCGTGTGATCGACCGGCTTGCGGTCGAAGGTCGAGGCGATCACCTCGCCCGTCACCGAGCGCTGCATGTCGGTGACCTCTTCGGGCCGCTCGTCGACGAGCACGACCATCAAGTGGCACTCGGGATTGTTCGTGGCGATCGCGTTGGCCAGCGCCTGCAGCACCATCGTCGTGCCGGCCTTCGGCGGCGAGACGCTCAGGGCGCGCTGCCCCTTGCCGATCGGCATGACGAGGTCGATCACGCGAGTGGTGAGGATG
>JAICIE010000086.1 GCA_025924515.1 Jatrophihabitans sp.
CGACCGAAAGCTGCCCGGCCAGATACACGGAACCAGCAGATCTGGGGAAGCCGGCAAGGCTAACCGAACCCGACCTCCCCGCGCCGATTCGGCGATCTCCGATCGCGCGATACTCGGATCGCACGCATCTCCGTCGATCTGCGGCGCCGCCTCGGGGTGGCGACCTGCTCATATGGGACTTCTCGCAGCCCCGGCGCGCTAGGTGGGAGCGCCACAGATCTTGACTAGCGCGGACGGGACTCAACGAAGCTGCGCGCAAGTCGCGCCGCGACCTCGCTCTAGCGCTTGCTCAGGCACGCTCAGACGCCGCCGGTTGCCGCTGGAAGGGAGACGCCACCCGCGCAAGTTTCCGCGCCTGGTCGCAGCGATTGGATGCGAAAGCTTATGCAAGGCGTGCTGCCGCTTGGCGAGGTTCGTCTCGCCTTTGTGGGGTCGGATCTGCCCGCCCACGTCGGGTACTCGATTCGACCAACTGCCGCACGAGCGCGGCTGGGCCGTTCGACGCCGCCGAGTCGCGGTGCAGGACGTGAGAGGCGGCGACGATGACTGGGCGTAGCCCTATCAGACCGACGTCCTGATACCAGCGCCCCAGAATCGGTTTCGCCGGAAGCAATTAAGTGGCTGTATCGACGCCGCAGCGCGCCGTGGGCCTTGACTGGGTAGATCACTCCGTGTTGTGATCTTGTGTTAGTAGTGTTTTGTCGCGGCCGTGGCTCGAGATCTGCGGGAAGGATTGATGCTGTGCCGGAGGCGGTGTCTGTGAATGTACCTGTACCTGTACAGCACAGATCGTCTCTAGACCACGCCATCGCAGCCGCCGCGCTTTCACGCCAATGCCGTCTGCTCGAGGACAACCGGTCCCAGCGTAGCGCGGCCTATGAATTCAACGGCTGGCCCACCCAGACCGAGACTCGCGGGTACATCGCGCCGCTGTTGTCGCGTCCATCATTTGTGTCGTCGGCTTCCTAGAAGCGTCAATCGACGAGTACACGGAATCATTGTGGTCAACAGTTCCGAAGGAGGATACGCTCGCATTTCCAGCGGCCGAGCGGGCTCTTCTAACACCTCACGCAACGATGGTGAACCGGATTAGCACCCTGGGCCGATACCAACTCGCACTGGATTTGCTTGGCCGTAAGACTTTCGACTACGACCGGCAGCCGTATCAGGACGCCAGCCTCGTCATACGTCTCCGCGACGATTTAATGCGTTCGACGCAGCACGTGGTGTCGCACGCTGACAGCAGACAGAATGTGTCCTTGTGGCGTAGTCTAGAGAGAATTCAGTTTCCCGTGAGTGCTTTCGCTAGCCCGGCAACCCCCTTTTTTCCTGATCGGTGTCTCGGTCACGGGTGCACACGCTGGGCGTGGAATAGTGCGTTGGCACTAACGGATGAATTCTTCCAGCGCGTGGGCATGACCGCTCCCATTGACGGGGCGCGGCCTTTGCTCATCGCCTAGAACGACGGTCAACGCGCACCTTCGCCGATTAGTGCCGCGACTGCTACGGCTGCACACAATCGTTTAGGACACTCAGTCTACAACTTCCGCGGCGCATATCGACAGGTTCATCGGGCTGGCGCCATCGATCGGAGGGCCGCCCGGCTGGACTACGAATCCCACGTCACCGCGCTGGACCGCGACGAGCTTGGCGCGCTCCTCGTCGCTGCCGGGCTCGGCACCACCCAGGAGCACGCCCTCATCTCCTGCTCGCACTCAACGGGTTGCGGATCAATAGCACTCGGCGCGGACATTCCCGCGATGGGCAGCGAACGCGGGCACCGCACCCTCACCGTGCTGCGCAAGGGCGGCAAGATCGTCACAATCCCGCTCGCACCACGGACCGCGCGCAGACTCGACCTGGCCATCGGCGAACGCCTCGACGGGCGAATCTTCCTCGGCACCGACGGGCAACGCCTCGACCGACACGGCGCAAGCCGCATAGTCCGCCGAGTCGCGAAACGGGCCGGGATCGCCAAGCCGATCAGCCCGCACACCCTGCGGCACGCGTGGGAACTTCGACCGCGTGCTGCTTCCTTCAGAAAGCTGGTCGGCGGTCTTGGCCCAGGTGAATGGTCGGCAGCGTTCGTTCCAGCCAGTCGATGAAAATCTCGATTGCGGCGTCGCGGCCGCGACGCTGGTGAAGGTGCGGCGGCCGATGCCTGGGCGATGATGCCGAATCGCTTGTCACACCGTGGACCGACCACCCTCTTCTCGGCGAAGCGGGCTAACATCCACTCCGGCCGCGGTGAGTTCGAGGTCGCCCGCGTGCGCTGGCCACGGTCGCGCTGCCGCTGGGCACGATCGTCAGGCTCTGTCGGACCGCTGTCGAACAGCACCGCAAAATCGCTGGGGGCCCACTTGTACGCCAGCCGGGATTTCGATTACGAGCTCGCCTGGCGCACAATTTGGCCCGACAATCGAACACAACAACCGTTCGATCTGGCGCACCCGCCGCCGCCGTGTCGACGCTCATATGAGTCCCTAGGCGGCGGGCGGCTCACGGGATGGGAGAGGCGGGATAGCGCCTTCACTCGGAGACGGCGTCGGCGTGCCGGTGCGCAACTCGCCGCTGGCCATCCTCTCGGCGGTAGACCTGTGTCGCCCGCAAGGTGAACGTGCGCGGCTCTCCGTTCATCGACGCTGACATGTGCTCTAGCCCCGCTGTGTACGCCCTGTCACCGAGCACGTCGAACGCGTGCAAATCAAACTGATATGACGTGCAATCGGAGAAGATGTCCTCCAGCCAGGCGAACGCCTCCTCTATCTCCTGGGGACCGTAGGCGTTCCGCATTGCGCCTAGGATGCTGACGGGCTCCGCCTGCGACCACAACGCCCTGCGCGGTGTTGCATCGCCGTTGTGCAATGCGACTTCGGCTGCGTACAACGCGCTTCTGACCCAGGTGAGAAACTCGTCGCGCTCGGTCATGTATGTGATCCTGCGCCGATCTCGGGACAGAGCCAAGTGCCAAGACCATCGGCCCCAAGCCCGATGCGGATTGTGGCCCGGTCGGCCCAGTCAGCGCGGGGTCATGGGAAGGGGCGCCGTCGGCGGCGCCCAACCAATGCACGTGTCGGCTCGACGATACCGCGGCGGCGCAGGTTATCGCGCCGCGCCGTCTCCCGGCGCGGCGCCCGAACTCACGCTGGACCCGTCGTTCTGGCGCAGCGGGTCGCCGCGACAGTGACGTCCAGATGAGTCTTTCCGGTCTGCACATTGATCGACGCGTGCGTACATGGGAGAAAAACGGGACTGGCGTGCCTGCCGTCCGCAACGCCCAAGGTTCACCCGCGAGATAGCCGACAGAACGGTTGCAGGTGAGGAATCAATCGGGATTCGGATTGTTGGTCTGCACAGCCTCCGCTTGGGCGGACGATTCGTCGACGACGCGGACGAGCGGCCCGGTGGCGTCCATCAGGATGCCGTTCTCCGGGGTGCCCTGTCTGGCTTGATGCAGCCGCACGATGAGATCACACTCCGCTTGCTGCGCGCCGAACTGGTCTTCTGGCCGCTGATCGAGTCGCGGGTTCAGAGTGCTAGAGGTCAACGTCCAGGACGACGACTGCTCTCTCCGGCGCGCCGTCCGTCGCCTTACCCGTTTGTGATCTCGTCCAGGCCCACCCTGGCTCCAAGGACACCGCAATTATCAAGGCCTTTCCGATGTGGTGCTGGACGTCTTCGGAAGCGAGGTCGGGCAGCATGCGCCGACCGCGACCGGTGTCGCAGCGCTTGCATTGAACCTGCCGGCGGTGGTGCAGGCCGACGAACTGAGCCCCGCGGCCACAGACTGAGGTCGCCGACAAGGACAGTGACCGCTGTCGGAGCGACAGCGTCTGACCGGCGACGTACACCCTGGTCCTGCGCCAGTACTCCGCCTGGCGCAGCCTCGGGGCTGCCTGGACGCTTGCTGAGCTGCTGCGGAATTCCGAGGGCTTGACTTCATCAGCCACATGGACTCGGTGAGGCAGGTCGTCCCCGGTGATCGGCTACCTGCTGCTCGACCCGCGCCCCGACCGTCCCGGAAGTTTCGGAATCTTCAGGGCTAGTGCGCTCTCCGTGAGCAGTCGCTGGATTGGCTGCCACGCCGATGGTCGTGCTCTCAGACTCAATTCTTGGATTTCGGTGCTCTGAGGTGTGATGGCGGGGGATGCCGGCGGCGGCCGAGCGATGAAGACGGCCGCCGGCTGCACGGTCACCCGGGTAGTGATCATTATGGGTAGTGATCATTATGGCGTTGGCATCCGGACGCCGGTGTGGGCTATCACCGCGTCGGGCGTGAACCTCACTGGGTTCCGCCCTGACGCGGATATGCCTCCGGTGCGTCGCTACAGGTTCAGGCCGTCTCCTGGCGCGATCTGGAGGTGCGCCCAGATGCTGCCGGGGTTCAGCACGACCCCGCCCGGCAGGTATTCGCGGCTGCCGGGCTGGCCGGGGGGAGCCTGCACATAGACGATCGCGTTGTTCGGGTTGGCCTCTATCGCCTGCACGATTTGCGGGCCGGCGTACCAGGTATCCGAGATTGTGTCACACGTCTCCGGCGGCAGAGCACGACTGGCGATCTTGCCGCCGACGATGACATAGAGCTCGCGTCCGCTGTCTGGGTAGAGGTAGCCAGGACACGGCGAGGACGTGTCGCTGTTCCACACCCCCGGCCCGACGTTGGTGAACTGCAGGTATGTGTAGATCGAGCTGGTCTCGGTGGTAACGGTGAACTGGGCAACTCCTTGTGGCGCGGTGGACGGGGCGACATACCGCAGCGGCTGGGTGCCCGTCGGGCTCAGCTGGGTTGCGTACTGGATCGTTGCCGCGTCGGCGTCGGAGGGCGCAAGGGCCAACGTGGAGAGCAGGGCTGTCACTAGCACGCCGGTCACGCCGAGCTTCCGCAGCCACCTGCGCGGCGGCCGGCCTTGCCGGATCTGGGTGGCGGTCGGGGGCGCGCCGCGGTCGTCGTGGTGGAGCGGTGACCGTGCTTCCTGCCGCGTGTTGTTGGCGTTTGTGCTCATTGCGGGATCCTCCTGATCCTCGGGGCCGCGGCCGCTGTCACGGCCGTCACCGGAAGGTTCGCCGTGGCGGGGCCGTGTCGGCATCAGGGAAGCCCCTCGCGGTTAGGGCCGCGGCCCTAACCGCGAGGGCTTCGAGCTGCGGGGTGCGGAAGCAACCCCGAAGGGGAACGGGACCGCCTCGTGGGTTTGGGGCTTCTGGACGAGCGGCAGCGTGCGCGTTAACCCAAATTGCGCCGGGCTAGGTCAACGCGCCCGCGCACGCCGAGCTTGCGATAGATGCGGGTGAGGTTTGCCTCCACGGTTTTGCCGCTGATGTACAAGGCGGCGGCGATCTGCGAGTTGCTCTGCCCGGTGGCCACGAGATCGGCGATGCGCCGTTCGGTGGGCGTCAGGGCATTGTCGGCCCCGGGCGTGAGCCGGGCCCGCTGCGCCTGGGCCAGCGCCTGCCACCGTGCCGCGCCCAGCCCGCCGAATACGGCGATCGCCTCGTCAAGGGATGCGGCCGCGTCGCGGCGTTGGCGGGCCTTGCGCTGTGCGGTGCCCAGGACCAGCAGGCACCGGCCGAGCTCCAACGGCAGCCCCCGCTCGCGCGCTTCCGCGATCACTGCCGCGACCGCCCGCACAGCCGCAGCCGGGTCGCGCTGGGCCAGCCGCACGGCGGCCCCGGCGCGCCCGGCAGTGATCCGCGCCCAAGGGTGATCCAGCCGCCCCGCCGCGTCCTGCAACCAGCCCAGCCGAGGGGTCGCCCGGTCGAGGTCACCGGCCGCGGCCCAGGCCTCGATGAGGTCCGGGGTGAACGGGTATAGGCCCGGCTCGCCGATGCCGCCGTCCTGCAGCATGTCCGCGATCGGCTCGAGCCAGTGCAGCGCCGCGGCCGGGTCATCGACCGACAGCTCGAGCTGGCCGAGCACCCACCGGCATTCCGCCGCGAAGGTCCAGTCCCCCTGAGCTTCGGCGTGCTTGACCCCGGTGGCCGCAACGGTGCGAGCGTGGTCGACGGTGCCGCGTCCGGCTTCAACGAGGGAGATCAGATAGGCCCGTACTCCCTGCTGCTTGTAGCCGGTTTCGCGGCTCCAGTGGTCGTGTGCGGCGGCGTGGGCCGCGGCGGCGTCCCAGTTGCCTGCCCGCCATTCCACCTCGGTGAGATGCAGGCGGGTGCTGTTGGCAGCTTCGTCCGAGCCGCGCCGCTCAGCGACGGTGATCACCGCGGTCAGCAGCTGTCGCGCCGGGGACAGCTCCCCACGCCAAAGGTGCCACATGGCCAGCAACGTTTCCGGAGCCTGGTAGGGGTCTGGCGTGTCGGTAAGCCTTGGAAGACGCACCGCTTCGCGCAGTCGGTCGCCAGCATCGGCGTCGCCCGCCAGAGCCGCGAGATACCCGGCCGCGCCGAGCGCTCCCCGCAACACGACCGGATCATTGGCCACGCGTGCCTGCGCGACCGCTGCCGCCGCGCGAGTGCGTCCTTCGCTCAGCCGCCTCAGCAAGACGCCGACGTACAGGCAAAGTTCCCTGCCGAGGTCGGCCGCACGAGCGGGGTCTCGCCCGGCGAAATCGTCAAATGCGTCGGCTAGCAGAACGCACATGGTCTCGAAATCATCCTCGACGTGCGCGCGCAGAGCGGTGAGCCGCCCACGCTGCGACTGGGGAACATCGAGCACCCATTTTTCGCTCAGGCGCCGTACCTGCTCGTACTCCCCGACCGCATAAAGCCTCTCCAGCCAAGACATACGGCGCCGCCACGCGTGCGGGCTATCCGGATCCGGGCTGAGTTGGGCTGCCATTCCCGCAAGCGCAGCGGCGCGGGCGGTGGCGCCGCGTGCAACGGCGTTCTGGGCGGCATCCTCCACTCGCTGCGCCAGCCCTTCGTCCGGCTCGTCGGCGCCGCAGGCCAAATGCCAGGCGGCCTCATCCGCATCGTCGAGTGCTGCGCCGATGGCGCGGTGCAGCCTGCGGCGGGCAGGGCCGCTTAGCATGCCGTCGGCCGCCTCTCGCAGCAGCGGATGGCTGAACCTGAGTAGCGGGTTCGGCGGCTCGGATTCGAGAATGCCCGCCTCCAATGCCTCATCGACTTGCTCATCGACCGGTCCGGTCGCTACGGCCCTCAACAGCGCCCGTGCCGGGGCTCCGACCAGCGCCGCCGCCTGCACGACGGCGAGCGTGCCCGGATTGAGCCGTTCCAGACGGCTGCGCAGAGACTCGGCAAGCGCGGACGGCACGTGTACCGCCGCGCCGTCCTGCCGCCCGGACGCCACCGTCTCGCGGGCCAGCTCCAGCGCCGCGTACGGGCTCCCGGCGGCCAGCGACACCAGCCGCCGCAACACGCCCGGTGACCAGGGCCCCGGGAACCGGGCCAGGACCAGCTCGATGACGGCGGCATCGTCGAGCCCGGCCAGATCGACTCGGGTCACCCGCATACCCAGCTCGTGATCAAGCACCCGGGATAATCCGCGGTCGGCATGCTCCGCCCGCACCGCCACCAGCCACCGCACCGGCACCGCGGCGAGCCGCACCACCGCCGCCTCCAGCAGCCGCCGGGTGTCTGGGTCCAGCCACTGCTCATCATCGACCGCGACTACGACCCCCGCCGCAGCCAGCTCGCGCAGCACCCCGACCACCGCGCGTTCCAACAGCGACTCGCTGACGGCTTCGGGGACGGCCGACACACCGAGGGCCGCCCGCAACGCCGCGGCCTGCGGCTCGGGGAGACGGGGCAGCATGGCGCCGGCGACCGGATCCAGCAGATCGGAAAGGTTCGCCAGCCCGGCCTGGCCGCCCGCCAGCCCGGTAGTGCGCAACACGACAGTTCCCGGCGGCGGATCCGCAGCCGTCCGCCACACCGTCGTCTTGCCGATACCCGGCGCCCCAGTAATCACGGCCGCCGTCGCGTCGGCGCGGAGTGCGGAAAGCGCCGCGCGGCACGCCGTCAACTCCACCACCCGACCGGGCAGCGTCACCCGGCAAGGCTATCCACGCCCGCCCGGAACAGGAACGTCATTCCTGGAAAATGGCGGTCATGGTTTCGCGACGGCCCAGTCCAGCTTCGAGGTAGCGCAAGGGCCTACCCGTCGATACGGCACGCCGGCGCATGGCGCCTGCGACGCGCAGATGGGTTGCTATGAGTCCGACTCGCCTCAGCGCAGGGCGCACGCCGCTCGCACCGGCCGGGCGCCAGCACCCGGAGCATCAAAGGGCTCGGGCGGACCTCTCGATACATCGGCCGAATCCGGCGAATTGACCCAGTGGCTCACCGGGCTCGGAAGGCGATTCGGCCCCATCACCGATTCGCTCGTTGCCTGCGGCGAGAGTGACCGGACGCGGCTGACTTGTGCGGGCCACGAGCCGTATCACTCGCTGTGCAATGCGTCTTGGACGGCATCGTCGAGAGTCATCTGTTGTCCGTCGTCGTGGGTGCGCTTGGCGGTGTTGGGGTCGAGGTGTGCAACAGCTGCGTCGACCGGCGTGATCAGTCCGAGCCGTTCGGGGCGGATGCCTCCGCCCGCGTCGCCCTCGAGTTTACGGGCGGCGCTGCACAGGCGTAGGGCTCGCTCGCGCTGGCCGCGGACGGCGGCGGTGGCTGCTAGTTCGTAGAGCATCCACGCCACGCCGAAGACGTTGCCCGCTGCATGATGGGCGGCGAGGGCTTCGCGAAGTAGGCGCTCTGCCTCGACCAGGTTGCCTCGACATGCCTCGACGCTGCCAAGTAGGCCGAGCGTGTTTGTGGCGCCGACCTCATCCCGCAGTTGACGCTGAGCGGCCAGACTGTCCCTTGCGCGCTGTTCCGCTTCCTGGTAGGCCCCTGCCATTCGGTCGACAAGGGCGAGTCCGGCGAGGGCGTTGCTGGCACCGTCCTCGTCTTGGTTCTGCTGAAAGAGGTTCCACGCCTGCGTGAACCGGCTGCGGGCTACTTCGATCGCGTCGGCGTAAACGGCGATGAAGCCCAGGTTGTAGTGCGACTGCGCGACGCCTGTCGCTGCGCCGTTTTCGCGGTAGACGTCGAGGGCCGCGGCGTAGGACTTCTCTGCGGTGTCATAGTCGCGTTGCCAGTAGGCGACGTTTCCCAGCGCGGTGAGCGCGTCTGGTCGGATTAGCGGGCTGAGTGTCCCCGCAGGGTCGGCGAGGATGGACTGTAAGACGGCGCGGCCCTCGGCGAGATGACCGCGCAGCTGCCAGAAGCGCCACAATGAGGTGGCGGTGCGGGCCGCCGAGTCGCCCTGCCCGGCGGAAAGCATCCACTGCAGCGCGGCAATGAGGTTATCGCGATCCGTTTCCAACCGGTCGAGCCATTGGATGCGGTTGGGCCCGATCAGGTGCGGTTCGGCATCGGTTGCTAGATCGGTGAAGTGCTGAGCGTGACGCTGACACCGAAGTTCGTGCTCTCCTGCGGTCGCGAGTTTTTCTCGCGCGAAGTGCCGCAGCGTCTCCAGCATCCGGAACCGCGGCTCGTCGCCGTATGGCGTTACGTCGATCAAGCTGGCATCGAGCAGCGACTCGATGTCGTTGAGGGCAGCGAACTCGTCGACCTGTCCGGTGATCGCGGCGGCGGCAGCGAGGTTCCACCCGCCGCGGAAGACGCCGTAGGCGCGGAAGCTGGCACGGACCGTCTCGGGCAGTAATCGGTAGCTGGAGTCGATGGTGGCGCGTAAACCGCGGTGACGCTGCGCAAGGTCGCCACGCTCAATGGTCAATACATCGAGCGCGCGGTCGAGCCGTATCAACATAGCGTGCGGTGGTAGCACCCGAACGCGGCTCGCGGCGAGTTCAATCGCGAGGGGAAGCCCGTCAAGGCGCCCGCAGATCTGCTGTACGACCTCCGCCGCTTCGCCAGTAAGCGTGAAGGTTGGGTCAGCTGCGCCGGCGCGCTCTTCGAACAGTCGCACCGCCGGGTTCTTGCGGACATCTGCCACGTTTGTGCTTCGCTCGTTCATCCCGAGCGGAGCTAGCACGACGACATGTTCGCCTCGCAGCCTGAGCCGTTCCCGGCTGGTCGCCAAAACGTGGGTTTGCGGTGCCCGCTCGAGCAGTCGCGCGATCACCGGCGTGCTGTCAAGGAGGTGTTCCAGATTGTCGAGGACGAGGAGGGCGGGTCGCTCGCGCAGCGCCTGGACGACGGCGTCGATGGAGTCGCGGTGGTCAATCCGGACGCCGATCGCCTCGGCGACGCGTTCCGCTAGCGCGTCGGGATTGGTCTCGGGACACAGGTCTACAAACCACACATCGCCGACCGACCCGTCAACCAACTGGGCGGCGGTCTCTATCGCCAAACGCGTCTTGCCCACCCCGCCGAGTCCCGTCAGCGTCACGAGCCGGTACTGCCGGACGCTGCCCATTAGCTGGGCCATCTCGCAGTCGCGACCCACGAAGCTGGACAGCTGTACCGGCAGGTTCGCCAAGACCTCCCCAGCTCCCCGCAGAGGCGGGAACGGGCCGTCGAGCCCCGGACCGCCGAGTTGCCAGATCCGCTGCGGGCGGTCCACGTCCTTCAGGTGATGTTGTCCCAGGTCAACCAGCGTGAGATCACCGGCTAGCCGCTCCCGCACCACCGCCTGGAGCGCGTCAGAAACCAACGTTTGCCCTCCACAGGCCAGCGCTCGGATCCGGGCGCACCGGTTGACGGGGTCACCGAACAGGTTGCCGTCGCGGTGCAACACCTCGCCGACGTGCAGGCCGATCCGGACCCGTAGTGGGCGTCCTGTCGGCCATGCCTGTTTCGCTAACGTCCGGTGCACCTGTCCGGCAGCTTCGACCGCTGCGTCAGCCGACCGGAATGCCGCAAAAACGGCGTCGCCCTCGCCCTGATCCTTGGGCAGCCATCCTCCCTGGTCTGCGACGATGCCGTGCACCATCTCGTGGTGGCGGCTCATCGCCGCGTTCATCGCCTCGGGGTTGTCGGCCCACAGCCGGGTCGAGCGCTCGACGTCGGTCATCATCAATGTCAGCGTCTCCTGCCGTTGGCCGCCCAGCGCGGGCACAGGCCTATCGAGCCGCACTCGCGGCGCCAACTGCGGGTCCTGCCGCAGGACCCGGGCATGCATCCGTTGCACGTCCGCCGCGGGATCGGCACCGAGGTCGTCGGCGAGACGGCGACGCAACACCTCATAGGCGGCCAGCGCCTCGTCCTGGCGACCGTCCTGCCACAGCGCCCACATCAGCAGTTCGGTGAGCCGTTCCCGCAACGGATGACGGTCCCGCTCCATGCGCAGTACCGGCGCAGCATCACCGCCCAGGCCGGACTCCAGCGTGGCCGTGGCCCACCGCTCGACGGCGTCGAGGCGCAGGTCCTCCAGCCGATCGGCCGCCCCGGCCTGGAATGAAACACCGGCCAAATCCGATAGCGGCGCCCCCCGCCACAGCGCCAACCCCTCCGCCAGCCGCTGTGCCGCTGACTCCCACTTCCGATCGGCAGCATCTCGGGTCGCCTGCGTTACGACGGCACTGAACCGCGCCAAGTCCAACTCGTCGGGAGTCAGGGACAGCCGGTAGCCGGCCCGGGCCGTGACCAGTCGGGCGCCCGCGCCGTCCCCGGCCGACCAACCCGGCTCCAAGGCCTTACGCCAGGTGGACACGTAGCTTTGCACCAGGTTCGCCGCAGTCGCCGGCGGCGCCTCCCCCCACACCCCGTCGATCAGCTCCGTGACCGGCACGTCGTGGTTCGCGCGTAAGGCCAGCATCGCCAGCACAGCGCGCCGCTTACCGCCTTCAGGCCCCACCGGCGCCCCGTCTCGCAAGACCTGGAACGGCCCCAGCACCTGCACCTCTAACCGCCCGGCCACGTCCTAACACCCCCTCGGCCGTGTCGCCTTCAGGTCGGTCGGCCGCGTCAGCACGACCAGAGCCGGTCACCGTTCCAGCCGCGTTCCAGTGACATTCCAGCGCTCAGCGCCACCGTCAGCAAGCACCAACGCGGGACCGGCACCCAGCCCCCGCCCAGGAGCGAAGGAGAGAACCATGAAGTCCAAGATCATGGCCACCGCAGCGGCGGTCAGCACCCTGCTCGCTGGCCCCGCAGCGGCCCTGGCCGCCGACGGCCCGCAGCCGCCGCCACCGGCAAAGGCGATCGACATCACCTTTGTCAAGCACCTCACCGATCCGCAAACCGTCACATTCCACGGCACCACCGCCGGTGCCGTCCGCGGCGACCTCACCTCACAACTCATCGGCCAGACAGCACCGGCCACAACCGAGTACGAATTCGTCGAATTCCGTTGGACCATCACCAGCCCCGCCCGCTCATTCACCGCGGTCACCACCGGAACCCTCGACACCACCACCGGAGTCGTCGCGATGACCGGAACCGTCACCAACGGATGGAATCAGGGAGCCGAAGTCCTGGAACGCGGTCAACTCGTCGACCCCACCACCGAAACCTTCACCGGCGACCTCGTCCTGCTCACCCGGTAACTCACCACGCACAACGACGCCGGCGGCCGAACCAACCAGCATCCCCGACAACCGAACCTCAAAACAGTCGAATACCCGAACATCCGACCGACCGCTCACCGCCGGTCCCGTCCTCGCAGGAGATCCGTCATGATCATCAACGATTACGTGCTGCTGGAAATGAACCAGCAGCGCCGCACGCAGGTCGTGGTCGAGATTGCCTCCGCGCGCCCCAAGGACCGGAACCTTCGCCCGACCAGTGGGTGGCGTCGCCGCATGCACGTCGTGCCGGCCATCCACCCGGCCCGCAAAACGAATGTCGTGCAGGCCGGCGCGGTCGCCAGCTGAACGCCAGGCGGCAGCGCGCCAAGACCGCGCGGCTGACCCGCCGCTATCGAATGTCGCAAAGTTGCTAACGAGAAAGGCGACTCCAATGCGAACGGCAATCCAAGAGCAGGACGACCAGGTCCTTTATCAAGCAGAATTGGCGCTGCATGACGCGCACTCCAGTGGGGTCGACACCTGGATTCGAGCGGCGAGCGATCGCCTGCACCAGGTTCTTAACTGTCAGGCAGAAGCTAAAACCCATCTCGTCCTCCAGGCTCAACCATGAACCGGGCGGCACCGGATCACCGAACGACGCCACGCTGCAGCAACCGACCCCCTCGGCATCAAGATGCTCTGCGCTGGGCGGCTTGCAGTAGCGAATCGCCTGCCCCGTCCCTCAACGGCGCCATGTATGCCTTCACACCGCGCGGCGTCGTTATGAAGTCCCAGCCAGTGTGGCAAGCGGTCAGGTGGCAGCAAGCCAGGATCCTGCCAATGCCTCGACCACCGCCCTAGTCGGCTTGCACGCGGGCAAGACGGGTCCAGGGTGGGGCTTGCCCGATGCGCCCATCCGTCTGGTCCGGCTACCTACAGCCCGTCAACGGCGACGGCCCGTCACAACATCGACAACAGCAGAATCCGACCCGCGCATGCGCGGAGATCGTATCGAAAGGAAACACCAGCATGTTCAAGGTTAATTCGAAGGTCGTCGCAGCGGTCGCTGTCGGCCTTGCGGTGGCGGCGGGGTTCGCGGCGCCGTCGTTGGCCAGCGTCAGCAGCACCGCGTCGAGCAATCTCTATGCGAAGATCAACGCGTCCGGCGCACTGGTCGCCGGGAACGGTGTCAGGGCGTCAACCGCACTGGGTTCGGGGACCTACGAGGTCACGTTCAGCCAGGACGTGTCCGGTTGCGCCTATGTGGCGACGCCGGAGAATGCCTACAGCCAGGCCGTGCAGGTCTTCACGGCCAGCGGTCACGCCTCGGCCACCGGCGTGTACGTCGAGACCAAGAACCAGGGCGGAGGACTTACCCCGGCGCCATTCGACCTCGCAGTCGACTGCGGTGCCAGCAATACCCCTTACGCGGTCGTCGGCTACACCGCGAACCTCGTCCGCTCCTCGACCGGCGTGACACTCACCCACCTGGGCGTCGGGCGCTACGACCTCACCTTCTCCCGCACCGTCAACACCTGTGCCGCGCTCGCCACGGTCGCCGACCCGGGCAACGGCCTCGTCTACAACCCGTCCGGCGTCTACACCGGCGAGGGCCCCACCAACAGCACCATTTACATCGAGACCAAGAATCCCGGGGGCGGTCTCCAGGACGGCATTCCGTTCCACCTCGCCCTGATGTGCCCCGGCGCGCCACGGGTATCCGGGGCCGAGATCGCGGCGAACGGGATCACCGCGCGCAGCTTCAACAGCATCCTCAGCTACCAGAGCACGACCGGCCAATACCTGCTGGTCACCCGCAGCAACGTCACCAGCTGCGCGACAATCGCGACCCGCGGCTCCACCACCGCGGCGGTGCCATTCACTCCCGCCACCACGGAGTCCGTCGCCGGACCGGCGACCAACACCGTCGGCGTACAGGTGCGCGACCTGTTGTACTTCGGCGGCGGCTTCGACGCCCAGTCGTTCCACACAGCGGTCGTTTGCTGACCATCCCAGGCCGACCGGCGGCCGGCCCGGAGGCCTCTCTGAGTCGGCCGCCCTGCTCGCTGCACCGTCGATCGCGCCGTCGCCACGGCCATTCGTCGGCGCCATGAACGTCAGCCGATGTCTTCCCCGACAGCGCCCCAGCTTGCGTGAACCGCAACCGCGCTCAGACTGACTCGAAAACCGCGACAACACCACCGAGAAGCAGGAGTGGCCGGGCCCCGGGAATTGATCCACTCGTGGCGAGAGTCGTTCATCGATGAGTGCAAGCGGCGGCGTAGACCGCTGGGGCTTGGTAGCCGAGCGAGCTGTGTCGTCGGCGGTGGTTGTAGTCGTCCTTCCAGTCGCTGATGATGACGCGGGCCTGTGCCATGCTCCAGAACATGTTGATGTCGAGGCATTCGTCGCGGATTCGGCTGTTGAACGATTCGATGTAGCCGTTGCGCCATGGCTCGCCGGGCGGGATGAAGGACAGTCCGACGCGTTCGCCGGCCCAGTCGGCCATCGCGTGGCAGGCGAGCTCGGGGCCGTTGTC
>JAICIE010000087.1 GCA_025924515.1 Jatrophihabitans sp.
CGCCGGGGGCTGGTGGTCGCGGACGCTCACCGTGCGTCCGGCGGACGACGCCGAGGGCACGTACTGGATCCGGGCCCGCGCCCTCGTCGGCGACCAGGAGATCGAGGACGTGGCCCGCGTGCTCGTCGGGCGCCCCGCGGCGCCCGAGTTGACGGTGCAGGTCGAACCGGCGCAGGTGCGGCTGGCTCCGGGCGAAGAGGGCGAGGTCGTCGTCCGTCTCGACAGCGCGGCCCGCACCGCCGTCGCAGCCCGGGTGCAGCTCATCAGTCCCTGGCACACCTGGGAGCTCGTCCCCGAGTGGGACAGCGGCGCGGAGGTCCCGGCAGGGGACAGCGCGACCGTCCGGTTCCGGGTGCGGGTGCCGCCCGGGTCCCCGGACGGGCAGTGGTGGGCGCTGGTCAAGGTCGCGGCGGCTGGCCTGCTGCACTATGCGGAACCGGTGGTGCTGGAGGTGCGGTCGTGACCGCGGTCGCGGGGGGTCCGGCCGCCGCCTGGGTCGACGGCGACCCGGTCACGGTCGGCGAGGTCGACGCCCGGCTCGCCGAGCTGCGCGCGACGCCGTGGGGCAGCCGGCTTCCGGCCGAGCGCACCGCCGAGGGCCGCAACGCCCGCCGCTGGGTGGTGCAGCTGCTCGCCGCGCGGCGAATCGTCGAACCGGAGATCGCGCGCCGGGGCATCCCGACGACCGCCACGCGTCCACTACGGCTCGACTCGGCGCTTGCGCTCGGTGGGGTCGCCGCTGCCGTCCTCGCCGAGGTTCCCGGCGCGGTTGCCCTCGCCGAGCAGTTCGGCGGCGAGCCGGCGGAGGACGCCGTCCGGGACTACTACGTCCGCAACCGCGACCTGTTCGGCGACGCTGCGTTCGAGGACGTCCGGGGCGGCATCGCCGCCGAGCTCGCCGCGGCCGGCCGCGACCGGGCGTTCGCCCTCTGGCTGGAACAACGGATGCGCGATTCCGTGCGCACGGCGCCCGGCTTCGAGCACCCGGCCACGCCCGGCTCCCCGGACGCCACCCACCGTCACTGACCCGGCGCGATGCGCCGACTTCCGTAGCATCGCCTCGTGCTCCTCGCGGCGATCCTGCTCGGGATCCCCCGTCGGGGGCTCGGATACAAGTTCGAGACGTGAGGACGGGCCCGGTCGATCACGGTCGTCCCCGGTCCGCTCGATCTGCGGGGCGCTCGTGAGCAGACGCGGGACAGACGTGATCAGTCGGAGGAGCGCCGCCGCAGCGGCCGCGCCGGCTCGGCGCCGGGTTCCGACCCGCCGCCCGACGCCGCCGTCGCCGGATGCACCGCGACCAGCCCGAGCTCGCAGCGCCGGGCGCAGATGCGGGCGAGCTCGGCGTAGGCCGCCTCGCCGATCAGCGCGGTGAGCTCCGCAGCGTAGGAGACGTAGAGCGGCTGCGCGCCGACGTGGGCCTCCGGCGAGGACGTGCACCACCACACCAGGTCGTGGCCGCCCTCACCCCAGCCGCGGCGGTCGTACTCGGACACCGTCGACCGCAGGATCCGGCTGCCGTCCGGTCGGTCGACCCACTCCTGCTCCCGGCGGACCGGCAGCTGCCAGCACACCTCCGGTTTGGTCTCGAGCGGGTGCCGTCCTGTCCGCAAGGCGAAGGCGTGCAGGGCGCAGCCCTCACCGCCGGCGAAGCCCGGACGGTTGAGGAAGATGCACGCGCTGTCGACCCGGCGGGTGCGCGAGCGCTGCTCGCCATCGAGCTCGTCCATCTCGGTGATCTCCAGGCGCCTGCTGCCGCGGCGCACGGCGAGCGGCCGCAACTGCCAATCCTCGTCGGTCAGCTGTGTGGCGAAGCGGCGCACCGTGCGCTCGTCCTTGAAATCGGAGAAGAAAGCGCCGTGTGAGCAACACCCGTCATGAGGACGGTCCTCGACGATGCCGTGACATCCGCGCCCGAATATGCACGACCAGCGCGACAGTAACCAGGTGAGATCCGCGCGGATCCAGTGTTCCGCGTCGGCGGGGTCGACGAAATCGACCCACTCGCGGGGAAAATCCAGCCCGGCTTCTGTCACCGGCCGAGCGTAATAGGGTCGTGTCCATGCGACTTGGCGTACTCGACGTCGGGTCGAACACCGTCCATCTGATCGTCGTCGACGCCCACCGCGGCGCGCAGCCGACGCCGCAGTTGTCACACAAGACCGAGCTGCGCCTGGCCGAGCTCATCGAGAAGCACGGCGGGCTCAGCAGCAAGGGCGCCGATCGGCTGGTACGCACGGTTCAGCAAGCCCGGAAACAGGCCAAGGAACTCGACTGCGACGAGCTGCTGGCCTTCGCCACCTCGGCGGTACGCGACGCGACGAACAGCGACGACCTGCTCGAGCGGGTCCGCGCCGAAGCGGGTGTCGACCTGGAGGTCCTCGACGGCAATGACGAGGCGCGGTTGACGTTCCTGGCCGTGCGCCGCTGGCTGGGGTGGAGCGCAGGAAACCTGATCTGCCTCGACATCGGCGGTGGCTCGCTCGAGCTGGCTGCCGGAACCGACGAGGATCCCGCGGTCGCGTTCTCCGTGCCGTTGGGAGCAGCCCGCCTGACCCGGGAGCGCCTCGACGGCGACCCGCCGAGCAAGGCCTCGATCGCGGAGCTGCGCCAGTACGTCGAAAGCACGCTCCGGTCGCCAGCGAAGAAGCTGATCGCCGTCGGGCCGCCGGACCGGGTGGTCGCTACCAGCAAGACCTTCCGGACGCTGGCGCGCTTGGGCGGGGCGGCCCCGAGTTCGGCCGGCCCGCGGGTGCGCCGCCTGCTCAACCGGAACGGATTGGCCCAGCTGACGGCGTTCATCTCCCGGATCCCCGCGGCGGATCTCGCGGAGCTCGAGGGGGTGAGCGCCGGCCGCGCGCACCAACTGCTGGCCGGTGCCGTCGTCGCCGCCGCCACGATGGACGCGCTGGGCGTCGAAGAGCTCGAACTGTGCCCATGGGCGCTGCGCGAGGGGATCATCCTGCGGCGCCTCGACTGGTTCTCCTACGCGGTGGCCGAGCCGCCGCTCTAGCCGGCACCCACGTAACCTGCCGATGTGAGGCCGACGCGACGCCGCCCGCGGTCTGCCGGCAGGGCCGCGGCGGCCGTCAAGGTCGGGCTCTCGACGGCGTCGGTGTATCCCGAGAACACGGCCGTCGCGTTCGAGTTGGCCGGCAAGCTGGGATTCGACGGCGTCGAGGTCATGGTCTGGACCGACCCCGTCAGCCAGGACCCGTACGCGCTGCTGCGGCTGTCGCAGCAGTACTCGGTGCCCATCCTCGCGATCCACGCGCCCTGCTTGATCATCACCCAGCGGGTGTGGTCGACCGACCCCTGGGCGAAGCTGCGCCGGGCGCAGTTCGCCGCCGAATTGCTCGGCGCCAGCACGGTCGTCGTCCACCCCCCGTTTCGCTGGCAGCGCGACTACGCCCGCGGATTTCGCGAGGGCATCGACCGGCTCGCCGACGAGACGCAGATCCGCTTCGCCGTCGAGAACATGTTCCCGCTGCGGATGCGCGGCCGGGAGGTCTCGGCCTACCAGCCCAGCTGGGACGTCGCGTTCGACGGCGAGCCCTACCGCGACTACACCCTCGATCTCTCCCACGCGGCCGTCGCCCATTCCGACTCCACGGCGATGCTCGCGGCGATGGGCGACCGCTTGACCCACCTGCATCTGGCAGACGGGACGGGTGTGGCGAAGGACGAGCACCTCGTGCCCGGACGCGGCGCGCAGCCCTGCGCCGAGGTGCTGGAGACGCTCGCCGCCCGGCGCTGGTCCGGCACGGTGGTCATCGAGGTGAACACCCGGCGGGCCGTCGACCGGGCCGAACGGCAGGCCGACCTCGCCGAGGCGTTGGCGTTCTGCCGCCTGCATCTCGAGGCCGTGCCGTCGGGGTCCGGCCCGTCCTCATAGATTGGGACCATGCTGCGCTCGACGATCCTGGCCGCCTCCCGCAACGCGACGATCGAGCACGTGGTCACCGAAGCCCCGGTCAGCCGGTCGATCGTCCAGCGTTACGTCGGCGGTTCGGACACCGCCGCCGCGGTCGAGTCGACGCGCTCGCTGGTCGGGCAGGGCCTGACCGTCACGCTCGACCACCTCGGTGAGGACACCACCGACCGGGCCCACGCGGAGGCGGTGACCCGCGCGTACCTCGACCTGCTCGACGCCCTGCACCGGGCGCAGCTCACCGAGAAGATCGCACCCCTGACCGCGCGCGCCGAGGTGAGCGTCAAGCTGAGCGCGGTCGGCCAGGCGCTGCCGGAGGACGGGGAAAAGATCGCCCTCGATCACGCGCGGGAGATCTGCGCGGCCGCCGAGCAGGTCGGCGCCACGGTGACGCTGGACATGGAGGACCACACCACCACCGACTCCACGCTGGGCATCCTGCGGGACCTGCGCACCGACTTCCCCACCGTCGGCGCCGTCCTGCAGGCCTACCTGCGAAGGACGGAAGGGGACTGCCGCGACCTGTCCGGTCCGGGCAGCCGGGTGCGGCTCTGCAAGGGGGCCTACAACGAGCCGGCCACGGTGGCCTACCGCCGCAGACACGACGTGGACCTGTCCTACGTGCGGTGCGTGGAGATCCTGCTGCGCGGCGAGGGGTATCCGATGTTCGCCACGCACGACCCGCGCTTGGTCTCGATCGCCGCCGACCGGGCACGGGTGCATGACAAGCACGGCTTCGAATTCCAGATGCTGTTCGGGATCCGCCCGGACGAGCAGCGCCGCCTCGCGGCCGCCGGCCACGTGGTCCGCGTCTACCTGCCCTACGGGGCACAGTGGTACGGATACCTGATGAGAAGGCTTGCTGAGCGTCCGGCCAACCTGGCCTTCTTCGCCCGGTCGCTGATGTCGAAGGGATGACCATGGACACGTTGGCGATCTTCGGCGGTGGAAAGATCGGCGAGGCCCTCCTGTCCGGTTGGCTGCGCGGGCAGTACACGCCGGACGACGTCGTGGTCTGCGAGAAGCACGCCGAGCGGGCGCAGTACCTGTCCAGCACCTACGGCGTGAAGACGGTGGAGGTCACCGACGCGGTTACGGCCGCGCGCTGCTTGCTGATCGCGGTGAAGCCGCAGGACCTGGACACGCTGCTGGAGCAGATGCGACCGGTTGTCACCCCCGAACACCTCGTGGTGTCGGTGGCCGCCGGGGTGCCGACGTCGTCCATCGAACGAGGGCTGCAGGACGGCGTGCCGGTGGTGCGGTGCATGCCGAACACGCCGGCCCTCGTCGACCAGGCGATGACCGCGGTCGCCGCCGGGCGGCACGCTTCCGGAGAGCACCTGGACGTGGCCGAGCGGCTGCTCGCCGCGGTCGGCCGGGTGGTCCGGGTCCCGGAGCATCAGCTCGACGCGGTGACCGCGCTGTCGGGGTCCGGACCGGCGTACTTCTTCTACCTGGTCGAGGCCATGATCGATGCGGGGATCCTGCTGGGCCTGCCGCGGGCGCTGGCGGCGGAGCTGATCGTGCAGACGGCCATCGGATCGGCCGTCATGCTCCGCGACTCCGGAGAGCACCCGGTGCAGCTTCGCGAGGCCGTCACCAGCCCGGGGGGCACGACGATCATGGCGATCCGCGAGCTGGAGGTGCACGGCGTGCGGGCGGCGCTGATCGCGGCGATCGAGGCCGCCGCGCGGCGCAGCGCGGAATTGGGCGCCGGGTAGCCGCCCCCGTCCTCAGCGTCCTCTCGCTTAGCACCACCTGTACCGCTAGTCTCGTTGCAGCACGTGCGTGTCCCGTTCGTCGGAGGGGAAGCCGACGCACCGACACGTGCCGAAAGTCGGTGACCCATGAGCACCTCCGGCCAGGGCGGGCAGAGCGGCTCCGGAGCGTCGGGCGAGCGGGCGCCCGAACCGTCGCGCGGGCGCACCCTCGACCCGGCCCTCGCCGAGGTCCGGTTCCTGACCGTCGCCGAGGTCGCCGCGGTGATGCGGGTCTCGAAGATGACGGTGTACCGGATGGTGCACGCCGGTGAGCTGCCGGCGGTTCGGGTCGGCCGGTCGTTCCGGGTCCCCGAGAAGGCGGTGCACGACTACCTGCGCGGAGCCTTCATCGAGGCGGGCTGACCGCGCAGCGCTCGTCCGAGGCCGGGTAGGGTGGCGGGAGTTCATCAGCACGCGCCCTGGCGGCACGCCGGGGCAGCGGTTTCCGACGACATGGCCCGCGTTCGGCGCGGGCACGAGGTTGCGACATGGGTTCTGTCATCAAGAAGCGGCGCAAGCGGATGGCGAAGAAGAAGCACCGCAAGCTGCTGAAGAAGACCCGCGTGCAACGCCGCAACAAGAAGTAGGCCGGGGCCGGGTCCCCGCCTCAGGCCGCGGAGCCGCCGGCGAGCCGGCCGCCGACCCGGGGCAGGAGCGCGAGGGCGCCGGCGGCCGTGGGCACCCGCGGCAGCCGCGGCATGCGCCGGGCGGGCGTCGCAGCTACCGGCTCGGCGGTCCGGGACCGCCGGAACGCCGCGGTGGCCGCCGCCGCGCCGCCCACCGCACCGAGACCGAGCGCGGCCGGAATGCCGATCCGAGCGGCCTTGCGCCCGGTGCGGAAGTCGTAGATCTCCCAGCCCCGGTCGCGGGCCTCGTCGCGCAGCGCGGAGTCGGGATTCACCGCCACCGGACGCCCGACCAGCGACAGCAGCGGCAGGTCGTTGATCGAGTCGGAATAGGCGCTGCAGCGCGTGAGATCCAACCCGTGCGTGTCGGCCAGGTGCTGCACGGCGCGGGCCTTGGCCTCGCCGTGCAGCACGTCACCGACCAGCCGTCCGGTGTAGACGCCGTCGACGGACTCCGCGATCGTGCCGAGCGCTCCGGTCAGCCCCAGGCGCCGCGCGATTATCGTCGCCAGTTCGACGGGAGTGGCCGTGACCAGCCACACCCGCTGTCCGGTGTCGAGGTGTTGCTGGGCGAGCGCCCGCGTGCCGCTCCAGATCCGGTCGGCCATCTCCTCGTCATAGATCTCTTCACCGAGCGCGACGGTCTCGCCGACGGCCTTGCCCGCCACGAAGGCCAGCGCCGAGTCGCGGGTGCGATGCATGTCCGCATGCCGTTCGCCGTGCAGCCGCAGCCGAACCTGCTGGGCGGTGAAGACGAACAGGTCGCGCCCGGTGAACAGCTTGCGGGCGGCCATGCCCTTCGCAAAATGGAAGATCGACGCGCCCACCATCATCGTGTTGTCGACGTCGAAGAAGGCGGCCGCCGCCGGGTCGTCCGCGAGGCTCGGCGCTGAGGGAGCGCGGGCGGGCGGCGTCACCCCGCCAGGCTAAAGCGTCCGGGTGACCGGCAGGTGACGCCTCAGCAGCCGTCCAGACCGCTGGAGCCCGCCGGCACGCAGGACGGCGGCAGGTCGGAGGACGGCAGGGAGGACGTCGGCTCGGTCAGCGACGGCAGGGACGGGGGAGGCGCCGACGAGGAGTCGGACGGCGTGTCGGTCGAGGTCGGATCCGCGGTCGAAGACAAGGACGGGGTCGGCGTCAGGGACGAACTCGACGAATCGGACGGCACGGCGGGCGTCGAGGACGTGGGCGGCACCTCGGTCGTCGAGTCGGTCGTCGAGTCGGTGGCGCCCGGGCCGGGAGCGGAGCCGCCGGTCGACGATGAGCTCTCGACGGGCGCTGGTACGCCCGGTGGGTACGGCGTCGAGGTGGTCGACTCACCCGGCGTGGAGCCCGGCGCCGGCACCGTGCTGCTCGCGGAACCGGGCACCGGAGCCGCGGTCGTTGCGGAGCTCGTCGATGCGATTGCACCTGAGCTGGCGCTGCCGCAGGTGCGGCAGGGCACCGGCCCGTACGGATCGCTGCCGTGTGTGGTCCCGCAGTCGCAGCGCACCTGCCGGGTGAGCTGGATGACCCGCTGCTTGGCCGCTTCGACGACGTGGGCCGACTGCAGCGCCCGCTCGCGCAGCGCGCCGGCGGGCAGCCGGTCGGCGATCTCCCCGAGACGTCTGCGCTGCCCCGGCGCCCACTCGGCCAAGATCTTGAGTGGCCCGGCGTCGTGTGCGCGCAACGCCGCCTGGGTCAGCAGTCGCGTGGCCGCGAGGACGTCGGCGTCAGCGGAGGCGAGCGTCGTCCGGATCAGCGAGGCAGTCGTGGGTCCGATCGAGGCATCGGCCGAGGGCCCGGCGCCGAGCGCGGACGGCCTCGAAATGAGCTTGACGACCTCGTCGGAGCGCAGCTGCGCGAACTGCAGCTCGAGCCGGCCCTTCGCGTCGGTGCCGGACGTCAGCGCCAGCTGCAGGCTCTCGGCGGTCCGCTTGACGCCGTACAACGGAGCGCCCGGAACCGCGGATCCGCTCAGCCACACCAAGGCGCCCAGCACCAGCAGAACGGCGGCCAGCGAGGACACCGCGACAGCAACAGGACGACGCCAGCCCATCCGGTTGCGGTCTCGCGCTGCGGCCACGGGGACCGGCGCGGCAGGGCGGTCCTCCTCCGCGCCGTGGTCGACGGTGCGGTCCTCTGCACCGTCATCGACCCCGCCTCCCGGTGCGAGAGGGCCGGCGGCGGTCGCGGCGGCGACCAGCCGGCCTCGTAGCTCGGCCTTGAAGTCCGGGGCGGGCGCGGGCGCCACATCGAGGGTCGCCAGCAGCGACACCAGCGCCCGCACCGCCGGGTCCGGTGATCTCGCCGGATCCGGATAGCGGTGCAGCGATGCGGTCAGCATCGGCACGCGGTGCCTAGACATCGTCGACGTCCCCCACCCCAGCCCGTCGCTGCGCTCGTCTTCTCACGCAGGGGATCGGGAACGTGCACCCCCGCGCATGCACCCGACTCGTTCGGACCAACGACCAGCGGCACGCGGAGTTACTCACCGCGCCTCATCCCGCAGCAGCTCGGCGAGCTTGCGGATCGCCCGGTGCTGAAGCGCTTTGACCGCGCCGTCGGTCTTCCCCATGACCGCGGCCGTCTCGGCGACGGAGAAGCCCTCGACGAAGCGCAGCATGATGCAGTCGCACTGCTCGTCGCCGAGCGACCGCACGGCGGCGAGGAGGCGCTGCGCGGTCAGGGCGTCGATGACCGCGGTCTCCGGGCTCGGCGCACGGTCGTCGCCCTCGGGTGCGTCGGCCACCGAGGTCTCGAGGCGGTGGCGCGCCGACTTGAAGTGGTCCAGGACGATGTTGCGCGCGATGGTGACGAACCAGGCGCCGATGTCGCGGCCCTGGTAAGTGACCGTTGTGATCCGCCGCAGCGCCCGCAGGAACGTCTCGCTCGTGAAGTCCTCGGCCAGCGTGCGGTCGTTCACCCGGAAGTAGATGAACCGGTGCACCGCGTCGACGTAGCGGTCGTAGAGCTGCCCAAACGCCTCGCCGTCGCCGGCCTGCGCCCGCTCCACCAGCCCCCAGACGGCGCTCTCGTCCTCGGTGAGGTCGCTCGGACCGGAAGGAGCCGGCCCGACCGGCCGCGGGCTCGGACCGCGCGCCGGCCGCGGCACCGATGCGTCCAGCGCGGACATCGCCATCGTGCCCGTGCCGGCCGAGGCGAGAGCGGCCGGCGTACCCAATGCGGCCAGTGCCTCGTTGAGTAGGGCGAGGAGGGCACGCAAGCCGGCGGCGGGACCGGGAACGGCCTCGCCGCCGGTCGCGCGTCTGGGCCTCATGCGATCCTCTCGACGGTGCGCCCGGGGAACAGCCGGGACCGCGTGCTGTGTCTCAGCGGATTCGTCCTCCCCATCGTCGCGGTTGCTAACCCAGTCAAGCAATCCGAGCACCGTATCGTCGTCTGGTGCCGCCGGTCGATCACCTCGTCATTCTGCTGACCCGCGCGGGATGCCATCTGTGTGCCGACGCGGCTGCAGTCTTGCAGCGGCTCCGCGGCGAGCTCGGGTTCCGTTACGCCGAACTGGACATCGATCAGGACGAACGGTTGCAGGACGAGTACTCCGATCGGGTTCCGGTGATCCTTCTCGACGGCAAGGAGCACGGGTACTGGCGGGTCGAGGAGGCGCGGTTGCGCCGCGCCCTGACCCGGTGACGCGGTAAGGACCAAGGCCTCTGCCGCGACCGGTTCGGATTTGGGAAAAGATTCACGAGCGGCGTACCGTTCGACAGGTCCAGAGCCGTTGCTACTTCCCCGTTTCGGACGCCTTTTGCTGCAGTCCGGACGGTGCCGACGAGGTGCCATGCGAACCGACCGCGACGCGTCGCGCGGAGCGGGGTTCCCCCCGGATCGACGTGCCGACGACCGGCTGGGTGACGTGCGCATCCCGGAGGCGACGGTCGCCCGACTGGCGACGTATCTGCGGGTGTGCGGCACCCTCGGCGAGCGCGGGCTGAGCACGGTGTCGTCGGAGGAGCTCGCGGTCGCGGCCGGAGTGAACTCGGCGAAATTGCGCAAGGACCTGTCCTACCTCGGCTCGTACGGCATCCGCGGAGTCGGGTACGACCTCGCGACGCTGACCGAGCAGATCGCGCGGACGCTCGGGGTCAGCGTGCACCGGTCGGTCGTCCTCATCGGGCTCGGCAACCTCGGCCTGGCCCTGGCGAACTACGGCGGCTTCGGCTCCCGCGGCTTCCGGATCCGCGCGTTGATCGACGCGGACCCGTACCGCGTCGGAACAACCGTGTGCGGCCTGTTCGTGCGCGACATCGCCGAACTCGACCAGGTCGTGGCCGAGGAGAACATCACGATCGCGATCGTCACGACGCCGGCGTCGGTGGCGCAGGACGTGTGCGACCGCGTCGTCGCGGCGGGCATCACGAGCATCCTCAACTTCGCGCCGGTCGTTCTCGCCGTGCCGTCCTCCGTCGACGTGCGCAAGGTCGACCTGGCCGCGGAACTGCAGATCCTCTCCTTCCACGAGAGCCGCAAGAGTGCGGCGGTCGGGGCGGGATTGCGGTGACCGTGCTCGTCGTGGGTCTCTCGCACCGAACCGCCCCCGTCTCGCTGCTCGAGCGGGCGTCCGTGCCGGGCGACGAGCTGCGCAAGACGGTCGACGAGCTGGCCCGCAGCGAATCGATCAGTGAGGTGCTGCTGCTGTCGACCTGCAACCGGGTCGAGGTCTACGCCGACGTGGCCCGGTTCCACCCGGCCGTCGCCGACATCACCGCGGTCCTCGGTCGGCACGCCGGGGTTGCCGGACCCGATCTTTCCGAGCACCTCTACGTGCACTTCGCCGAGGCCGCCGTCGAGCACCTGTTCTCGGTGGCCAGCGGCCTGGACTCCATGGTGATCGGCGAGTCGCAGATCCTCGGCCAGCTGCGCGCGGCGTACGCCCTCGGCGTCGAGCACGAGTCCGTCGGCAGCGTCCTGCACGACCTGGCGCAGACGGCCCTGCGCGTCGGCAAGCGGGTGCACACCGACACCGGCGTCGACCGGGCGGGAGCGTCGGTCGTCGCCGTCGCCCTCGACCGGGCCGAACGCGCGCTCGGCGACCTCGCCGGCCGCCGGGCCGTGATCGTCGGCGCCGGGTCGATGGGAGCGCTCGCCGGATCGACGCTGCGGCGGCGGGGGCTCACCGACCTGGTCATCGCCAACCGGGGCGTCGAGCGTGCGCAGCGGCTCGCCGCGTCCCTCGATGCGTCGGCCATCCCACTCAGCGGGCTGCCGCACGCGATCGCCCGGGCCGACCTGCTGGTGTCGTCGACCGGAGCGACCGGCCTGGTGATCGAGCTCGACGCCGTGCGTCCGCGCCGCGGTCGTCCGCTGGTCGTCCTCGACCTGGCCCTGCCGCGCGACGTCGATCCCGGCGTCGGCGAGCTCCGCGACGTGACGTACGTGGCTCTCGACGCGCTGCGCGACAGCGGCGCGATGGTGAGCGACGCCGAGGTCAGCGCCGCCGCCGCGATCATCGCCGAGGAGCTTGCCGGCTATCTGGCCCAGCAGCAGCAGCTGGCCGTTGCGCCGACCGTCACCGCCCTGCGGGCGCGGGCCAACCAGGTCGTCGACGTGGAGCTCGCCCGCCTGGATACGCGGCTGCCGGGCCTGGATCCGGTCGCGCGGCGCGAGGTCGCCGGCGCCGTGCGGCGCGCCGTCGAGAAGCTGCTGCACGCTCCGACGGTCCGGGTGAAGGAGTTGGCGTCGACGCCGGGCGGCGACCAGTACGCGACGGCGCTGCGCGAACTGTTCGACCTCGATCCGGCCACGGCCGAGTCGGTGGCCGCCGTGAAGAAGAGCCGGGCCGGAGAACCGTGAGCAGCGCGACCAGTACGCGGGTGCTGCGGATCGGCACTCGCGCCAGCGCCCTCGCCCGCGCCCAGACGGGGTGGGTGATCAACGCCCTCGGCGTGCCGGTCGAGGTGGTTGCGATCGTCACGTCCGGCGACCGGTCGGCCGAGGCGCTGACCCAGCTCGGCGGAACCGGCGTGTTCGTCTCGGCGCTGCGCACCGCACTCGAGGCCGGGGAGATCGACGTCGCCGTGCACTCGTTCAAGGACCTGCCGACCAAGCCGGAGGAGCGGATCGCTCTCGCGGCCGTGCCCGCCCGCGAGGATCCGCGCGACGCGCTGGTGGCCCGCGACGGGCTCACGCTCGCGGAGCTGCCGCGGGGCGCTCGGGTGGGCACCGGGGCGCCGCGCCGGGCCGCGCAGCTGCGCGCGCTCGGCCTGGATTTGGATGTGGTGGCGATTCGTGGCAACGTCGACACCCGGCTCGGACGGGTCGGTGCCGGCGGCGGTCCTGCGGATCTGGACGCGGTGGTGCTGGCCTGCGCCGGGCTGCGGCGGCTGGGCCGGGCGGATGCCATCACCGAGGTGCTCGACCCGATCCAGATGCTGCCCGCGCCGGCGCAAGGTGCTCTGGCGCTCGAGTGCCGCGCCGACGACGCCGAGGTGCTCGCCCTCCTCGCTTCGCTCGACCACGCCGACACCCGTGCGGCGGTGGCCGCAGAGCGGGCGTTGTTGGAGGCCTTGGAGGCGGGATGCGCCGCGCCGGTCGGCGCGCTCGCCGAGATCGCCGACGGCGACGTCGGTCCTGAAGTGTTTCTGCGCGCCACTGTGGTCGCCGTCGACGGCAGTGATGCCGTGCGACGGTCGGCCACCGGTGCGATCACCGATGCCGAGGGCGTCGGCCGGCGGCTCGCCGCCGAGCTGCTCGCCGACGGCGCAGATCAACTGATGGGGAGCTCCAGATGAACAGGGCCCGAAAGGTCGGCCAGATCACCTTCGTGGGTGCCGGCCCGGGTGATCCCGGCTTGCTGGCGGTCCGAGCCGTCGAGGCGCTGAAGTCGGCCGACATCGTCGTCGCGGACGCCGGCTGCGCGAGCGACGTCCTCGCTCTAGCAGGGGGAGAAATCCGCACCGCGTCCGGCGCGCCGGCTGAGGTCGGCAAGTCGCTGCTGGCCGAGGCCCGGTCCGGCTGCAAGGTCGTCCGGTTGGTCTGCGGCGACCCGTTCGCCGCGGAGTCGGCCGTCAAGGAGGCCCTTGCCGTCGCCAAGACCGTCGTCCCGTTCGAGGTGATCCCCGGCGTTACGCACGCCGCCGGCGCCGCGGCCTATGCCGGCGTTCCGTACGGCCCGGTGCACACCGAGGCGGATCTCGCCGGCAGCGCCGCGCTGGATTCCGCACAGATCGCTGCGCTGGCCGACGCGCCCGGGACGCTCGTCCTCACGATCGCCGCCGCCCAGGCCGCGGAGCTGTCCCAGCAGCTCATCGCCAACGGACTCAAGCCGGACACCCCGGTGACCGTCAGCTGCGCCGCCACCACCACCGACCAGCACACCGTGGGAGGCACCCTCGCCGAGCTCGAGCTGGCTGCGGTCGGAATGACCGGCTCGCTCGTCGTGACCGTCGGAAAGGCCGCCGCTGCCCGCGACAAGCTCAGCTGGTGGGAGTCACGGCCCCTCTACGGCTGGCGCGTCCTCGTCCCGAGGACGAAGGAACAGGCCGGCGCGATGAGCGAGCGGCTCGCCGCCTACGGCGCGGTGCCGGTGGAGGTCCCGACCATCGCCGTCGAGCCGCCGCGCACGCCCGCGCAGATGGAACGGGCCATCAAGGGCCTGGTCACCGGCCGCTACGAGTGGATCGTCTTCACCTCCACCAACGCGGTTCGGGCGGTGCGGGAGAAGTTCGAGGAGTTCGGGCTCGACGCCCGCGCCTTCGCCGGCGTGAAGATCGCCTGTGTGGGGGAGGCGACCGCCGAGGCCGTGCGCGCGTTCGGGATCAGCCCCGAACTGGTGCCGTCCGGCGACCAGTCCTCCGAGGGATTGCTGGCGGACTTCCCGCCCTACGACGAGGTGCTCGACCCGATCGACCGGGTGCTGCTGCCCCGCGCCGACATCGCCACCGAGACGCTCGCGGCGGGGCTGCGCAAGCTGGGCTGGGAGATCGACGACATCACCGCGTATCGCACCGTGCGGGCCGCGCCGCCGGCCGCCGACATCCGCGACGCGATCAAGTCGGGCGGGTTCCAGGCGGTGTGCTTCACCTCGTCCTCGACCGTGCGCAACCTGGTCGGGATCGCGGGCAAGCCGCACGCCAGGACCGTCGTCGCCTGCATCGGGCCGCAGACCGCGGCGACCGCCCGCGAGTTCGGCCTCCGGGTCGACGTCGAGCCCGAGACCGCGTCGGTGCCCGCGCTGGTGGATGCCCTCGCGGCCTTCGCCGAGGTGCGTGAGGAGCAGGAGCGGGAGAGGTCCGCTCAGAACGCCAAGCGGCCGGGCCGCACGACGCCGCCGCGCCGCGTCCACTGATCGACCGGGGGGA
>JAICIE010000088.1 GCA_025924515.1 Jatrophihabitans sp.
ACGAGTTGGCTCAGGTCTGGCTCGGCTCCATCGTTCGCCGCCTCAACGTGGCGCACGCCGGTCCAGGTGCACTCGACAGTCCCGAACCGGGACCAGAAGTCGTGCCAGTGGTCGAGCTTCCACGCGTCGCGCTCCGACCGCCGGGCGACGACGCGCTCGTGGACGATGTGCTCGGACGTGCGCACGTGGATGACGATCACCTCGGTGTCGGGCCACCGTGCCCACTGAGCGCTACGCGTGAGGAAGTCCGGGTCGCGGGTGTAGGCAGCGAAGGGCGCGTCGATGACGACAGAGATGCCCAGATTCAGGTTGTCGGCGCAGACGTCGAAGACTGTCTCGTACTCGGTCCTCATCACGTGCTCCATGTAGAACTCGTTTGACTCGCGGGAGTGCGGGTCCTCGCCGTTGAGCTCGAGCACGAGCCGCACGAAGGGGCCGGACACCCGGTCCTTGTCCAGGTACAACGCGGAGTACCGGCGGGCGACTGCCCGAGCGACGGTCGACTTGCCCGACCCGGCGGGCCCGAGCACCACAAACACTCGCGGGCGCGCCATCTCAAACAGTTTCCCGGTCAGCGGCGCGCGGCCGCGACGGCCTCGAGGAAGGTCTTGGCGGCCCGGGCCACCTTGCCGTAGTCGCCGTCGGCCATCGCGGCCTTCGTGATGAAGCTGCCGACCCCGACGCCGACGACCCCGGCGTCGAACCAGGCCTGCACGTTCTCCGGCGACACGCCACCGGCCGGCATGATCGGCACGTGTGCGAGCGGCGCGAGCAGCGCCTTCGCGTACTCGGTGCCGTTGTTCTCGGTCGGGAAGAGCTTCACGATGTCCGCGCCCGCCTCGACGGTTTCCAGCACCTCGGTCGGCGTGAAGGCACCCGACATCGACGCCACCTGATACCGGTTCGCCGTCCGGATCATCTCCCGATTCAGGTGCGGGCTGACGAGGAAGCGCGCACCGGCCGAGATGCAGGCGTAGGCCGCCTGCGAGTCCAGCACGGTGCCGGCGCCGACCATGACGCCTTCAGAGTCAAACCGGCTCGCGAGACGGTCGATGACACCCAGCGCCCCGGGGATCGACAGCGTGATCTCGAGAGCGCGAATCCCGCCCTCGACGGCGGCCACGGCGACGTCGTAGGCGACCCCGGCGTCGGGCAGCCGAACGATCAGCACGGTGCCGGTCTGCTCGACCACGTGAAGGGCTTGCAACTTCCGAAACATAATGTAACTTGATACACCAAATCGTAACAAATCGCACCATGCCCGGATCGCGAGGAGGGTCACATGGTGGATGCGCTACCGCTCATCCCCGAGCAGCGCCAACGCCGCATCCTCGAACTGTTGGCGGCGCATGGGGTCGTGAGCATCCATGCGCTCACCGACGACCTCGGGGTCTCGGCCATGACGGTCCGCCGTGACATCGCCAGTCTGGAGACGGCGGGGCAGGTCCACCCGGTCACGGGAGGCGTGCGGCTCGCCACGCGCCATGTCGCTCAGCCGCCCAACGAGCGCCGCCAGCGCGAGACCCTCGGTGCGCCGCAGAAGCGCGTCATCGCCGAGGAGGCCGCGCGACTGGTCGAGGACGGGATGACGGTGTTCCTGGACGCGGGCACGACCTGCGAGGCGATCGTGCCGCACCTGGCCAAGCACGCAGGGCTGACGGTGCTCACCAACGATCCGCACTCGGGGCTGGCACTCATGGCCTTCCCTCAGCTCAGCGTCATCCTCGCCGGCGGTGAGCTCGACCCCGTCACCGCGGCGATGGGCGGGCACCTCGCCGCCGCCACCGTGTCCGCGGTCAACTTCGACGTCGCCTTCGTCAGCACCGGCGCCTGGTCGGTCGAGCGGGGCGTCATGGCGCCGGCGCTCGACAACGTCGAGGTGAAGAACGCCGCGATGAAGGCGGCCTGCTCGTCGGTCCTCGTAGCCGACAGCAGCAAGTACGGCGCGGTCGCCCGCTTCCGCGTCGCCCCCCTCGAGGACTTCGCGGTGATCGTCACCGACGACGCCCTCGCCCCAGCCGACGTCCGCGACGTGAGCGGCACCGGCGTGGACCTGCGTCAGCTCAGCGCATGAGCAGAACGGAAACAACCATGACCAGCGCAGCGCCCATCGACACCTCGATGCTGCCGCCGCCGCCGCCGGCGTCGCGCAAACGGGGTAAGGGGGAGCACAACCGCTTCGTCCGGGTCGGTTTGCCGACCCTCGCCTTCATCGCCAGCCTCGTCATCTGGCAGCTCGCCGTCGTGCTGCTCGACATCAAGCAGTACGTGATCCCCGCGCCGCTCGTGGTGTTCGACAGGTTCATGGAGCAGATCCCCGTCCTGTGGAGCGCGGCGCTCGTGACCGCCTCGGAAGTCGCGCTGGGCTTCCTCATCGCCGCCGCCGTCAGCATCCCGCTGGCGTACCTGATCGCCTCGGTGCGCATCGTCGAGATCGCGTTCTACCCGCTCATCGTGGTGCTGCAGACCATCCCGAAGATCGCGGTCGCGCCCCTGTTCATCGTCTGGTTCGGGTTCGGCAGTCTGCCGAAGATCCTGCTGACGTTCCTTCTGTGCTTCTTCCCGATCCTGGTCGACACCCTCACCGGCTTCAAGGCGCTCGACCCGCGGGTCCTCTACATCACCAAATCGATGGGCGCCTCGCGGATGCAGACGTTCGGCTACGTCCGTCTGCCCGCGGCGGTGCCGTTCATCTTCTCCGGGCTCAAGGTCGCCGTGGTGCTCGCCGTGACCGGTGCGATCGTCGCCGAGTTCGTCGGATCGAACGCCGGGCTCGGCTACCTGCTGCTGCGCGCGTCGGCGAACCTCGACACTCCGCTGATCTTCGCCGTGCTCGTCGTGCTCAGCATCCTCGGGCTCGTCTTCGCCTACGTCGTCGAGTTCATCGAGAAGCTCATCGCCCCATGGCAGGACAAGTCACACCGCTGATCTAGACCGCCGTCCAGCGGATCACCCCGATTTCCCCCCACCGAAAGGACAAGTACATGTCTCACCGCACTGGGGCGACCCGACGGCGCCTGGCGGCACTGACCGCCGGCGGCGTCGCTGTCGCGATCGCTCTCGCCGGATGCGGCGGCTCAGGCTCCGACTCGGCTTCCAGTGGGAAGTCCTCGAGCAGCGACAAGCCGCTGACCCACGTCACCGTCACGCTCAACTTCCTCGCCGGCGCCCCGAACAGCGGCTTCATGGTCGCCAAGGAGAAGGGCTACTACGCCGACCAGGGTCTCGACGTCACGATCCAGGAGGGACAGGGTTCCAACTCGACTGCCTCGATCGTCGCGGGAGGCAAGTCGGAGTTCGGCTACGCCGACGGTCCCTCGGGGATCACCGTCGCGTCGCAGGGCGGCGACCTGATCAACATCGGCCCGATCCTGCAGACCAATGGCTTCTCGGTGATGTCGCTCAAGAGCTCGAACATCAAGAAGATCTCCGACCTCAAGGGCAAGAGCGTTGCGTTGCAGCCCGGCACCGCCCAGGCGAGCCTGTTCAACGCCGTCCTCGCCGCCAACCACGTGGACCCGAAGTCGGTCAACATCGTGAACCTCGACCCCTCGGCCCTCGTCGCGTCGCTGCTGAAGGGCAGCGTCGACGCGATCACGGCCGGCGCCGACACCCAGGCCGTGCAGCTGCGCGACCAGGGCGCCGACATCAACGAGATTCTCTACCGCGACGCGGGCGTGCCGACGGTCGGCCTGTCGATGCTGACTCAGGCGTCGTACGCGAAGGCGCACCCCGACATTGTCAAGGCCTTCGTCGCCGCGTCGCTCAAGGGCTGGGACGCCGCCCGCAAGGACCAGGCTGCGGCTGCCGAGACGGTCGCCAAGCAGTTCCCGAACGGCGCGCAGGTCTCCTCGATCAAGGAGCAGTTCGCCGTCGACGCGAAGCTGCTCTGCGCACCGGGCTCGAAGGGGCTGGGCGAGGTACCGGACAAGAACTGGAAGACCACGTACGACCTGATGGTCCAGTACCTCCAGCTGCCGACGACGAAGCCGATCACCGCCTACTACACGACCGACTACCTGCCCGCGAAGGTGCCTTCGTGCTGAGCGAATCGACCACCACCGCGCGTGGTCTGGCGATCTCCGGTGTTGGGCTGACCAAGCAGTTCGAGACCAAGGACGGCATCAACGTCGCCCTGCAGCCGACCGACTTCTCGATCCAGCCAGGCGAGTTCGTCAGCGTGGTCGGCCCCAGCGGATGCGGCAAGAGCACGCTGATGCTCATGGTGGCCGGGCTGCTCGAGTCCTCCGCCGGGCAGGTGCTCATCGACGGCAAGCCGCTCACCGAGCCGCTGACCGACGTCGGCATCGTGTTCCAGGACGACCTCCTGCTGGACTTCCGGACGGCGCGGGACAACATCCTGCTCCAGGGCAAGATCCGCGGCCTGGACAAGCGCCAGCAGGTGCAGCGCACCGACGAGTTGATGGCGCAGCTGGCCATCGAGGACGCCAAGAACCGCTACCCGAGTCAGTTGTCGGGCGGTATGCGGCAGCGGGTGGCGATCGCCCGCGCGCTCGTGCACGACCCGTCCGTACTGCTGATGGACGAACCATTCGGGGCGCTCGACGCGCTGACCCGCACGCAGATCCGGATCGATCTGGAGGCGCTGTGGCGCGAGCGGCCCAAGACGGTCTTGTTCATCACGCACAGCGTCGAAGAGGCCGTGGGGCTGGCCGACCGGGTGATCGTCATGGGGCCCTCCCCAGGGCGGATCGTCAAGGAGATCACGGTCGACCTGCCCCGTCCGCGGCCGGTGCAGGTCGGCGACGAGGCGGCGTTCGCCGAGAAGTCGGCCGAGATCTACGCAATCTTCAAGCAGCTCGGAGTGCTGCATGACTGACCCCTTGCGGGTCGGGCTCATCGGTGCGGGCGAGATCGCCCAGATCGCGCAGCTCCCGGCGCTCAGCAAGGCCGAGGGGGTCACCATCGCCGGGGTGGTGACCGCCTCCGAGGAGGAGACGCGCCGCAATCTTGCCCGCTGGCCGATCGAGCGCGGCTACGCGAGCGCGGGGGAGATGATCGAGCAGGGCGGCCTGGACGCGGTCTTCGTGCTCACCCGCAAGCACATGCACACGCAGTTCGTGAAACTCGCTCTCGACGCCTCGCTCGACGTGTTCTGCGAGAAGCCGCTTGCCACGACTGTCGCCGAGGCGCAGCAGGTGGCCGAGGCCGCCGCGGCCTCGCCGCAGATCGTCATGGTCGGGTTCAACCGACGCTACGCCGAGGTCTACCGCCACGCCCACGACCGGTTTGCCGGGCGACCGCCGCGGTTCGTGGTCGCGCAGAAGAGCCGGCGCGGCAGCGAGTACCGCGCCACCCTGGAGAACGGCATCCACATGGTCGACCTGCTGCGCTGGTTCTGCGGGGAGGCGGTCGACGTCGTCGGAATGAGCTCCGGCGAGCACGACTACCGGGAGGACGGCGCCTGCGCGCTCATCCGCTTCGACAGCGGGGCGATCGCCACGTTCGCGGCCGTGCGCACGGCGGGGGAGTGGGACGAGCGGCTCGAGGCGTACGGGGACTTCACGACGGCGCGGGTGGTCGCCCCCGACACGTCCTCCATCTCGCACGATGGGGTGACGACGACGATCGAGCAGCGCCCGCGCGCGAACGGGTGGGTCGACGTCACAACCTCGGCGGGCTTCGGTCCCGCCGTCGACCACTTCCTGAACTGCGCGCGCACCCGGCGGCGGCCCCTGACGAACGCCTGGGAAGCATGGCAGTCCCAGGCGCTGATGGACCGCATCCTCGCCGCGGCCGGTCTGCCGACCGTCGACCAGGAACAGATCGAGGACTTCCGCTCGTGACCCCGGCGCGCGCAGTCGCTCCGCTGACGGTCGCGGTCACCGGAGGGCGCGGCTTCCTCGGTGCCGCGGTCGTCGACCGGCTGCGCGCGCGGGGGCACCGCGTGCTCGCCCTCGACGTGGTCCCCGGCGACGGCCCCGTGGTCGACGTGCGCGACGAGCGCGACCTGCGCCGCGTCTTCGCGGCCGAAGGCGTCCAGCGGGTGGTGCATGCGGCGGCGGTCGTGGGTGTGCCGGCCGTCCGGGAGCGCCTCGCCGAGTCGACCGGCATCAACGTGCTCGGCTCGCTCGCCGTGCTGGGCGCCTCCGCGTCGACGGGCGTCGACCGGGTGGTCGACCTCTCCTCGGAGGAGATCTATGGCGACGGCGGATCCGCGGAGCTGCTCACCGAGGAGACCTGCACCAGACCGCTCACCGCCTACGGGGCTCACAAGCTCGCCGTCGAGCTGCTTGCCCGGGAGTTCGCGGGTGTTCTCACCTACGCTGCGGCACGGCTCAGCTGGGTGTACGGGCGAGGCTTCCCACGGGCGCGGCCCCCGCAGTCCTGGCTGGACGACGCGCGCGAGGGACGGCGCTCGGCCCCGGCCGCGGGCGCGGACCACGTCGCCGACCTGATCCACGTCGACGACGCCGCGTCGGCTCTCGTGATTCTCGTCGAGGCGCCGCGTCTGCAGCATCGGGCCTACAACGTGGGGTCCGGATGCGGCGTGCGCCTCGGCGAGGTCGCCGCCCTGATCGGCTCCCTGTGCCCCGCGTGGGGCATCGAGCAGGCCGCAGGGCAACTTCCGGGCGTGCCGATGCGCGCTCCGCTGGACACCGCGCGAATCCGCGACGAGCTCGGCTGGATGCCCGACCTCTCGCTCGAGGACGGCCTGCGCCGCACCTTGCACGGGCGATAGCCGCCGCCGTCGGCACACCTTTCCTTTTCCTCCGGAGAGAAAGAAGGCTTATCCCATGGCAGAACTCAAGGTCGGCATCTACCTGCCCAGCTTCGGATACGGCGACGACGGCATCGACCACGCCGAACGCCTGCGCGAGTGGTGCATTCGCGCCGAAGAACGCGGGTTCGACTCCCTCTGGGTCACCGACCACATGCTGCGTGCGCGCAACATGTACGCCTACACCTGGATCGAGCCGCTGACGACGCTGGCGTTCGCGGCCGCCGTCACGAAGAAGGTCGCGCTCGGCACCGGCGTGCTGCTCATGCCGCTGCGCCAGCCAGTGCTACTCGCGAAGACGATCGCGAGCATCCAGCAAATGTCGAACAACCGGTTCATCCTCGGTGCCGGCACCGGCTGGTACCCGCCGGAGATGTTCGCGATGGGCGCGCAGCCCAAGGAGCGTGGCCAGCGCACCGACGAGGGGCTCGACATCGTCCGACGGCTGCTCAGCGGCGAGGAGCTCACCTACGAGGGCAACTTCTACACGCTCCAGAACGTGCACATCGAGCCGTCGCCCGTGCCGGTTCCCGTCTGGGCAGGCGGCGGCAGCCAGGTGACGGGCGAGCAGTCGGTCGAGAAGCCGGAGCTGCACCCACGTGTGAAGGCCCGCATCGCCGATGCGGACGGCTGGTTCTCGCGGCCGAGCGCGCAGCCGCAGCAGGTCGCCGACGACTGGAAGCTCGTGCACGACGCGCTGGTCGAGAAGGGCCGCAACCCCGACGACGTCGTCATCGCGCACGGCCAGTGGCTGCACCTGACCGAGGAGGACGACCCTGCGGCCGCGCGCGCGATCCAGCACCGCCTGGCCGCGGACGTGCTCGGCGAGGGGCGCGACGAGGAGCACCTCGAGCGCTCCTACCTGTTCGGCACCCTCGACGAGGTGGTCCGCCAGTGCCAGGAACGGGTCGACGTCGGCGTGGAACACCTGATCATCCACCCCTACACCGACGACCCGGCGCAGCTCGAGCTGTGGGGCAGCGAGCTGCTGCCCAAGCTCAAGGCGATGACCGTCCACCGGCCGACGCGGTGAGCCCGCTGTTGACCGGCGTCAGCCACGTCGACCACGTCGGGTTGACCGTGCCGAGCCTGGACGACGCGGTGCGGTTCTTCGTCGACGTGTTCGGCGCGGAGCAGCTCTACCGGTCCCACCGCGGCCCCGACCCCGACTTCATGCCAGTGAACTTCGGGGTCGGGCCGGATGCGGCACTGGAGCTCGCCATGCTGCGCATGCCACCGAACCTCAATCTCGAGCTGTTCGAGTGGACGGCGTGCGGGCGGCGGACCGACCGTCCGTCGCCGCCGGACGCGGGCGGCCACCACCTGGCCTTCGAGGTCGACGACGTCGACGAGGCGGTCACCCGCCTGCGCGGCGTCGACGGGGTGCGCGTGCTGGGCGAGGTGAAGCAGGTCGGCGCGGACAGCCCCACGGTCGCCGGCAACCGCTGGACCTACGTGCTGGCGCCCTGGGGGCTGATGATCGAGCTGGTCGACCGCTCCCGCGTCGTGAACCCGCCGCGGTTCGTGGGTCCCTGGGAGTGGCGCGACCAGCGCGAGCGCCCGCTGGCGAACGCATCCGGAGAGGAACGATCATGAGGATCGCAGGACACACCCTCGGCACCCCCGAGCAGACGGTGCCCGAGGCGCTGGCGCTCTTCCGCGAGGCCGGGCTGGACGCGGCCGAGGTCATTTACCAGGAGGGGTACCGCTCCGGGATCGCAACCGGGAAGCGCGCCGCCGAGGAGGCGCGGCAGGCATCCGACGGCGAGGGCATCCCTATCATCGGGCTGACGCCTTACACGACTGCGATCAACTCCCTCGACCAGGCCGAGTGGTCGGGTGCGGTGGACGAGTTCCGCGGCGCGATCGAGACCGCGGCCGTCGTCGGCGCTTCCCGCATGCGGGTGTATGCCGGCAGCTGGCATCCGGGCGACCAGGACCATGACGCGCACTGGGGCCGCCTGGTGGACGCGCTGCAGACGCTCGCCCCGACGGCCGCCGAGGCCGGCGTCGTCCTCTGCGTGGAGAACCACTTCGGCACGATGACGCAGACCGCGGCCGACACGGCGAAGCTCATCCGCGCCGTCGGAGCGCCGTCGGTGCGGGTGCTGTACGACCAGGCGAACCTGACCTACACGCACGACGAGGACTGGCCCGAGGCGCTGCGCGTTCAGGGCGACCTGATCGGCCACGTGCACGTGAAGGACCTCGTCTTCACCGACCCCGATGCGCCGTTCCGCGCCTCGGAGACCGCGCGGGTCAAGCAGGAGGAACGGGCGGTGCGCTCCCGGGTGGTCGGCGACGGGATCCTGCCGTGGGCGGACATTCTGCCGGCGCTGAAGGAGCTCGGTTACGACGACGTGCTGTCGCTCGAGTACGAGTACCGGTGGCACCCGCAGGACCTGGAGCCGCCAGCGGAGGGCTTCCGCCGGAGCGGGCAGGCCCTGCGCCGTATCCTGCCAGGGACGGCGGCGTGAGCGACTCGCGGCTGCGCGTCGGCGTCGTCGGAGCGGGGAACATCGCGACGATCGCGCAGCTGCCCACGCTGGTGCAGCGCGACGATGTGCAGCTCGCGGCCCTGGTCTCGCGGCGCGAGGACCCGAGCGCCACCGTGCGCAGGTGGGGCTTCGACGCGGCGTATCGCACGGTCGAGCAGGCGCTCGCGAAGGCCGACCTCGACGCGCTCTTCGTGCTGACCCCGCGGAGCGAGCACGTCGCCGCCGTCAAGTTGGGGCTGAACTCCGGCGTCGACGTCTTCTGCGAGAAGCCGCTGGCGACCCGCGCCGACGACGCCGAGCGGCTGGCCGATCTCGCGGACGCGACCGGACGCGTTCTCATGGTCGGGTTCAACCGGCGCTTCGCGCCGGTTTACGCGGCGGGCCGCGAGGTCTTCGGCGCCGCGGGCGCGAGTTTCTGCGTCGCGCAGAAGAACCGCGCGGGCTCGGAGTACCGGGCGACGTTCGAGAACTCGATCCACATGATCGACCTGCTGCGCTGGTACTGCGCTGGAGAGCCGGTCTCGGTCCAGGCGCACGCCGCGGGTCAGGACCCGTGGGAAGAGGACGGCGTCGCGGCGCTCGTCCGCTTCTCCACCGGCAACACAGGCGTGCTCATGGCCGCTCGCAACGCCGGGATCTGGAGCGAGAAGCTCGACGCGTACGGCGGGCGCCGGTCTGTCGAGATCCAGGCTCCGGAGCGGGTGTCCATCACGGAGGACGGCGTGATGCGCGTGCGGGAGATGAGCCCCGAGGCGTTCGGCTGGGCGACCGCGACGTCGACCTTCGGCTTCGCGGCGGCGGTGCACCATTTCCTCGACCGGGTGCGGGACCGGGAGCAGCCGTTGACCTCCGGACGGGAGGCGGCGCTCACCCAGCGTCTGCTCGACCGGATCCTCGAGGCGGCAGGGCTGCCGACGGAGGAGTTGGAAGGCCGCGCCTGGTCCAGCCACGCCGTGAAGTAGCACCACCTGCTCTCACGCAAGGCTTCGGCCGCTCGACCGGACCGGAGGCGAAGAGGAGCGCCTGCTCAGTAGCTGCTTTCAGCGTCCTTCGACGTCGTCCGAAACCCCAGAGTCAGCCCCCGGCGTACAGGCTCAGAAGACGGGGTGAGTCCGCAACTCGGCCGAGAACGGAACCGACCGCCGCCCGCGTTGATCGCTCGGGAACGCGTCTCAGAGTCCTTCAGGCAGCTGAAGGTCCCGCGAGCAGTCGAGGCTCATGCGCTGACCCTGCTGCCGGTGGTGCCTAGATGGTCGCGCTCCACCCGTCATGTGCGACTTCCCAGTCGGACAGATCGCTATCCAGGGCTGCATGTGACAGATGGATCAGTACGAGGCGTCGACACGTGAGCCGGGTGCGCTGGCCTGCGAGCGTGGGCAGATCCAGGTGCCACGGAATGCGGACGGGGCTGTAGCCCTCGCACAGGAAGAGGTCAGCCTGGTCGGCGACCGGGAGTAGGTCGTCGGTCCATTCCGTGTCCCCGGAGTAGGCCATGACCGCCCCGGCACCCTCCACCCGCACGGCGTATGACGGGGCACCGGCGGAGTGGCGAACTTCGAAAGGCGTGACGGACATCCACCCGAGACGGCGGGTCTGCCTGTCGACGTGTTCCTGCACGTGAACCTGGAAGCGGCGTTGCACCCGTGATGAGCCGGGAAAGAGGACCTCGAGGGCAGTCTGCAGCCGGGACGCCGTTCCGGGCGGCCCGAGAACCGTCAAGTCGCTGGTGCGGCGACGGAATTGCCCGTCGAGCATGAGAAACGGCAATCCTCCGAAATGATCGCCGTGCAGATGCGTCAGGACGATTGTCTCGATCAGGTTCGGTTCTACGCCGAGCCGCCGGAGCCCCACCAGGCTGGTGGTACCGCAGTCGACCAGCGCAGCGGGTTGCTGTCGATCGGTCGCCGCGATCGCGATACATGTCTGCAGGCGACCTCCGGAGCCGAAGGCGTCGCCACTGCCGACGGTCGTTACCTGCATGTTCAACTCCTCGCGGTCACGGCGCAGATCGAGGTGGGCAGCGGGGCGTAGGTGGTCGAGGGGCGAGACCGTCATCCGGCAGGCTGGCCGGAGGAGTCATCACCGCGGGAGACCCTAGGTCGCGGCCACCGGATCCCCGAGAGCCAATTCGGCTCGTTCTGGTCACTGGGCGATGACCACGTGCCGCCCCCCGGACGTTCGCCGGCGAGTGGCCATCGGTCCGACAGGAGTTGCAGCGCCGGGTGCAGGCCTCCGACCCCTTCGGTCTCCAGGGCCCCCAGCCGGACGACGGGAAGGGCCACCTTGGCACCGAATGGCACGGGTGATCCTGGCCGCCATGCGGAAGGGTCCGATGGATCTGGCGCGCGACGCTGCGCCACTACCGGTCGGAGCGTCATGAACCCGGACATCCAGCCCCACTGGGAAAGCAGCGCACTGATCACGATCGACCTGCAGCGGGACTTTCTCGGCGACGGCCCCTTCGCCGTTCCCGGAACCACCGAGGTTCTGCCGGCCGTGCGCGATGTCGCCGCGGCATTCCGGCGCGCCGGTCGACCCATCGTCCATGTTGTCCGGCTCTACCTGGCCGATGGCAGCAATGCCGATATCTCCCGGCGGGAGAGTCTCCGTACCGGTGCCTCCATCGTGCGACCGGGCAGCCCGGGCGCCGAACTCGCGGCCGATCTGCTGCCTGCCCAGGTGCCCATGCGCGCCGACGCATTGTTGCGCGGCGAACTGCAGCAGGTCGGCAACGCCGAGCACCTGATGTTCAAGCCGCGCTGGAACGCGTTCTACGCGACCCAGCTGGACGCCTGGCTGCGATCCCACGATGTGGACACCGTCGTCGTCGTCGGCTGCAACTACCCGAACTGTCCACGGGGCACTCTCTTCGGTGCCAGCGAGCGCGATTACCGGGCGGTGGCCGTCCCGGACGCCATCTCACGCTGGACCGCCACGGCCACCGAGGAACTGGACGGCATCGGCGTCTGCGTCGCGCCATCCCGCTCCGTCGCCGAAGCCGTCGGCTGACTGGCGCGGGGGAGTTCTGCCCCGTACGAACGACCGCCTCGACGCCTACTGGTTCTGTCCCCGTCCTCGGCCGACGACGACGGTGAGCTCCATGGATGACAGGGCGGCAATCCCGGTGCGGCAGCGCCGGGTGTTCGCCGCGGCAGCCTTGGTCGACAGCTCCGGAGACGGGCTCTATCTGGCCGGCTCGGCATTGTTCTTCACGCGGGGCCAGGGACTTTCGATCGCCACGGTGGGACTCGGCCTCAGCATCGCCGGCGTCGTCGGCCTCGCCGTCGCTCCGGTGATCGGCCGCCTGGCAGACCGGTTCGGCCCCCGCGACGTCTTCGTCCTGCTCATGGTCGTGCAGACGCTCGCGGTGGCCAGCTACGCCGTCGTCCACGGACTCCTGGCTCTGGCGTTCTCCGCCAGCCTCGCCGCGATCTGCCGGCAGGGCGCACAGGCAGCCCGGGGGGCTCTCATCGGCCAGCTGGCCGGAGCGGCCGCGGCGCAGCTGCGGTCCTACGTGCATGCGGTGACCAACGTCGGTATCGCCGTGGGTGCGGCACTGGCGGGGCTGGCCGTGGCCCGCGACACCCACAGCGCGTATGTGGCTCTCATGCTCGCCGACGCGGCCACCTTCGCCGTCGCCGCGGCCCTCGTCGCCACGCTGCCACGACGTCCGCTGGCCGTGCGCCCGGCGGACGTGCGAGCCGCCTCGGCCCTCCGAGATTCCCGATACGTGGCGTTGACCGCGCTCAACGGCTTGCTGGCGCTGCAGTTCGTCGTCAGCGGCTATCTCCTGCCGCTGTGGGTCGTGTACCACACGCACGCTCCGCGCTGGCTCGCCAGTCCGCTGCTGCTGGTGAACACCGGGCTGATCGTTCTGCTGCAGGTGCGGGTCAGTCGCCGCTTCGCCGGACTGGCCGGCTCGGCCCGGGCTTATCGGCTCGGCGGGGCGGCGCTGGGAACCAGCTTCCTGCTGTTCGCGACCGCCGCCTTCGCCGGGGGTCGCCTGGCGGCGACCGTGTGGCTCCTGGCCGCCATCGTGGTGGCCAGCGTCGCTGAACTGCTGACCCTGGCCGGGGCCTTCGGAGTCTCGTTCGGGCTCGCGCCGGCCCATGCGCTCGGGGAATACCAGGGGCTGTGGAACGTCGGCTCCGGGGCGAGTCTCGCCATCGGGCCGGGTCTGCTGACGGCGGTGTGCTTGCGGGGTGGCACGTGGGGGTGGGCCGGGCTGGCCGCCGTCGTCACCCTGGCAGGCGGACTGGCCGGCCTGATCGCCCGCCGCGCACCGCGCCCGCTGCCCGCACCGGTCACGGTGCGGGCATGACCGCGACCTCCAGTTCCGAACGAGCACCTGCCCACTCGTGGTCGTCCCCTGAATCCCGGATCCGAGGAGTGTCATGCCCCGCACCGCCGTGACCACCGACCGCATCGCCCCGGCAGTGGGCCCCTTCTCCGCGGCAACCCTCGGGACGCCGACCGCATATCTCAGCGGTCAGATCGCCCAAGACCCCACGACCGGCATCGTGATCGGTCAGGATGCGGCGGCTCAGGCTCGCCAGGTGATGCTCAACCTGCGCACCGTGCTCGAAGCCGCCGGAAAGTCCGAACGGGACGTGCTTCGCGTGGGGCTCTACCTGACCGACGTGGCGGACTTCGCCGCCGTCAACGAGGTCTACGAAGAGTTCTTCACCGCCCCGTATCCGGCACGGACCGCCATCGCCGTCGCCGGCCTGCCGCGCGGCGCTCTCGTCGAGGCCGACGTCGTCGTCGGCTGACCGAAGCCGGCACCTAATCGAGGAAGTGCAGATGAAGTACGAGTTCGAACTGGTCGACGTCTTCACCGATCGACCGTTCGGGGGGAACCAGCTCGCGGTGCTCCCCGACGCGCGGGGCCTGACAAGAGGCCAGATGCAGGCGATCGCCCGGGAGTTCAACTTCGCCGAGTCCACCTTCGTGCTGCCCCCAGTGGCAGCGGGGTCGACGGCGCAGCTGAGGATCTTCTCTCCCGGGGAGGAGCTGCCCTTCGCCGGTCATCCGACCGTGGGCAGCGCGGCCGTGCTCGCCCGACGCGGAGCTGACCCGGCCGGGGGCCCCACCCGGCTGGTGTTCGACGAGGGGCTGGGCCCGGTCGCGGTGACCGTGGAGTACCGCGGGGACCGCGTCTTCAGCGAACTGCGCCTGGAACCCCGCCTCGAACAGCCCGACGGCGCCCCGGCCGCTGCGGCGGTGGCGGCTGCCCTGGGCCTGCCGGCCGACGCCGTCCTCGAGAGCTGGTTCGCCGGCGTCGGGCTGCCCTTCGCCTTCTGCCGCCTCGCCTCGCCGGAGGACGTCGACCGGGCG
>JAICIE010000089.1 GCA_025924515.1 Jatrophihabitans sp.
TGATCCGCTCGATCGCGAACGTGGCCTCGGGACGCCCGGCGCCGCGGTAGGCATCAGTGGCCGTCTTCGTGGTGAAGATGCCCTCGCACACGAACCGGTAGGCAGGGACCTTGTAGATCGCGTTGAACATGAACGCGCCCAGGATCGGCACACCGGGACCGACGAGGCGCAGGTAGGCGCCCATGTCGGCCAGCAGGTGCACGTCGAGGCCGACGACGGTCCCGTCGCGCTTGGCCGTGATGGTGATCTCCTGGACCTGGTCGCGGCCGTGGTGCGCCGACATCAGCGACTCCGACCGCGTCTCGGCCCATTTCGCCGGCCTGCCCAGCTTGCGCGCGACCAGCACGGTGATGATCTCTTCGGGCGTAACCGGGATCTTGCCGCCGAAACCGCCGCCCACGTCGGGCGCGATCACGCGGACCTTGTGCTCGGGCAGCCCGAGGGTGAGCGACAGCATCACCCGCAGGATGTGCGGGATCTGCGTGGCCGACCAGACCGTGACTCCGTCGCCGACCGGTTGCACCACGGTGGCGCGCGGTTCCATGAAGGCCGGGATGAGCCGCTGTTGGATGAACCGGCGGGTGATCTTGACCTCTGCGCCGTCGAGAGCCTGCTCGATCGGCTCGCCGGTGCCGGCAGCGCCGGACTCGAACGTCCACGTGTAGGACTTGTTCGACGTCGTGTTCGGGTGCACAAGCGGCGCGCCGTCCTTGATCGCTTCTTCCATATCGAGGACGGGCGGGAGCGGGTCGTAGTCGACGTCGATGGCCTCGAGCGCGTCCTGTGCCTCGGCCTTGGTGCGGCCCGCGATCACGGCGACGGCCTCACCGACGAAATTCACCTGGTCGACCGCGAGCGCCGGTGCGCCCGGATTGACCATGTCCTTGGTGACCGGCCAGGCGCAGGGCACGTTGCCCTGCACGTCCTTGAAGTCCTGGCCCGTGTACACCGCGAGAACGCCGGAGCGCTGCCGCGCCTCGGAGGTGTCGATCGAGGTGATCCGCGCATGCGCGTAGGGGCTGCGCAGGACCGCGAGATGCACCATCCCGGGAAGCACGATGTTGTCCGTCCAGGTCGTGCGCCCGGTGATGAGGTGGTGATCCTCCTTGCGGCGGCGCGACCTGCCGACCTCGCCGTCGGCGGTGTCGGGACGTTCTGAGACGGTCGTCATGCCGAAGCTCCCGTGGTGGTGCCCGCCGCGGCCTGCACCGCGCGCACGATGTTCTGGTATCCGGTGCAGCGGCAGAGGTTGCCCTCGATGCCCTCGCGGATCTCGTCCTCGGTCGGAGTGGGGTTGTTCTTCAACAGGTCGCGCGCGGCCATGATCATGCCCGGAGTGCAGAACCCGCATTGCAGCGCGTGGTTGTCATGGAAGGCCTGCTGCACCGGGTCGAGCCGGCCCTCCTGGTCCAGACCCTCGATCGTCGTCACGGTGCCGCCGTCGGCCTGCACCGCCAGCACGGTGCAGCTCTTGACGCTGCGTCCGTCGAGCTCGACCGTGCAGGCCCCACAGTTGCTGGTGTCGCACCCGATCACCGTGCCGACCTTGCCCAGCTGCTCGCGCAGGTAGTAGACGAGCAGGGTTCGCGGTTCCACGTCGTCGCTGTACGTCACCCCGTCGACGGTGAGGTTGATCTTCGTCATTCCGCCTCCACCACTGTTTGATCTCGGGGGGTTTACGAGGCCGAACCTATCCTGGGGCAACGTCAGATGCGAGAGCTGCTCGGCAGCTCGCTAACGAACCAGCTGCCGTTCGTGGTGTATCGGCCCGCCGACCTGGCGCAACGGGGAGGTGCTCCCTCCCCACCGGGCGTGGATGATCTCGGCGGCGATCGAGACCGCTGTCTCCTCGGGCGTGCGCGCGCCGATGTCGAGGCCGATCGGCGCGTGCAGGCGCGCGAGCTCGTCCTCGGCCAGGCCGAGGTCGCGCAGCCGCTGCAGCCGGTCCTCGTTGGTGCGCCGGGAGCCCATCGCGCCGAGATAGGCGAGCGGCAGCCGGAGGGCGATCTCGAGCAGCGGCACGTCGAACTTCGGGTCGTGGGTGAGGACGCACACGACGGTGCGCTCGTCGATCTCGGTCCGCGCGAGGTACCGGTGCGGCCATTCGACCACGACCTCGTCCGCGTCCGGGAACCGCTTCGACGTGGCGAAGGTCTGCCGCGCGTCGCACACGGTCACCCGGTAGCCCAGGAACGAGCCGAGCCGCGCCACGGCGGCGGCGAAGTCGATGGCTCCGAAGACGATCATCCGAGGACGCGGCGCGTACGAGGCGACGAACACGGCGAGATCGTCGAGCCGGCGCTCGCCCTCGGGTCCGTAGTGGACGATGCCCGTGGCGCCCTGCGCCAGCATGCCGCGCGCGTCGTCGCGGACGGCGTCGTCGAGCCGGTCGCCGCCGAGCGTGCCGCTGCTGCCGTTTTCGCGCAGCACGAGCCGGCGCCCGATTCGCCGCTCGTCGCCGCTGAGGACCGTGGCGACGGCGACCGGGCGCCCGGCGCGGATGTCGTCGGCCACGTCGCCGAGTTCGGGAAAGGTCTGCTGGTCGATGCGCTCGACGAAGACGTCGATGATCCCGCCGCAGGTCAGCCCGACGGCGAACGCGTCGTCGTCGCTGACCCCGTAGCGCTGCAGCAGCGGAATGCCGTCCTCGCGGGCGCTGGTCGCGAGCTCGTAGACGGCACCCTCGACGCAGCCGCCGGAGACACTGCCGACGGCCGTGCCGTCCGGCCCGACGAGCATCGCCGCGCCGGGTTGGCGGGGCGCCGACTTCCACGTCCCGACGACCGTCCCGAGACCGACGGTCCGTCCGTCGCGCCACCAGCGCTCGAGGTCGTCCAGAACGTCACGCATGCGCGATCACCTCCGCGAGATTGCGCAGGGCCGCGTAGCTGTGCCCCGCGATGAGTTCGTCAAGGAACGGCAGTGCCGCCGTCATTCCCGCGGTCGACGGGGCGAACCCGGCCTTGCCCTTGTGCGGATTGACCCACACGACCGTGTGCGCCAGCCGCGCCAGCCGCTGCATCTGCTCGCCCAGGAGCGAGGCGTCCCCGCGTTCCCAGCCGTCGGAGGCGATCACCACGATCGCGCGGCGCGCGGTGCCCCGCTGTCCCCAGAGGTCCAGGAATGCCCGCAGCGCCTCGCCGATCCGGGTGCCGCCGCTCCAGTCCGGCACGGCGGCGCCGGCGGCGCGCAGGGCCACGTCGGGATCGCGCAGCCGCAGCTGCCGGGTGACCCGGGTGAGCCGGGTGCCGATGGTGAACACCTCGGTGGTGAACGGTGCGACCCGCACCGCGGCGTGCGCGAAGCGCAGCAGCGGGTCGGCGTACGGGGACATGGAGCCGCTGACGTCGAGCAGCAGGACCAGGCGGCGGGGCTTGATGCGGCGGGAGCGGTAGCGCAGGGACCCGGGTTCGCCGCCGTCACGCAGCAGCTGCCGGACGGTCCGGCCGACGTCGACGCGCTCGGAGCCGCGCCGCGCCATCCGCAGGGTGCGGCGCGAGCCGACCCGCGGCGCCAGCAGCGCGATCATTCGGTTGACCTCGTCACGTTCCTCGGCCGTCAGCGCGCCGATGTCGTGGGCCCGCAGCACCTCGGTGTCGCTGGCCGCCGCCTTGAGGACGTCCTCGTCCTCCTGCCGGTCGTGCCCGCGGGCGTCGTTGCCGAGCGCGCGCAGTTGCATCGCAGGCACCGCGGCCGCCGGGCGCGACGGTGCCCGCACCGGCGCCGGGCGGCCGCGGAACCAGACGTCGAACAGGGCGTCGAACTTGGGCAGGTCGTCCGGTTCGCCGCACAGGGTCAGCCGCAGCGCCCAGTAGACGTCCTCGGTCTGCGTCGCGCCGACCTCGACGAGTGCCTCCAGCGCGCTCGCCACGCGCAGCCGGTCGGCCGCGATCCCGGCCCGGCGCAGCGCGCCGGCGAAGGCGGCGACGGCGGCGACGACGTCGCGTGCCGCGACGGGAAGCGTCGCGGTCTGGCTCATGCGAGTTTGGCCAGCAGGTCGGGGAGGACGTCGCGGCGGACGCGGAGCTCGTCCTCGTGGTATTTGACGGCGGCGCCCAGCGTGTCCGCGGCCCCGTCGGAGTCGAGCCGACGGGCGCCGAGGACGTGCAGCGCTCTCGCCCAGTCGATCGCCTCCGCGATCCCCGGGGGTTTGAGCAGGTCGGCCGTCCGCAGCGCCGACACGGCCGCCGCGACCTCGCGCGCCAGCTGCTCGGCGACGTCGGGGACGTGCCGGCGCACGATCTCGACCTCCCGTTCGACGCTCGGGTGCTCGACCCAGTGGTAGAGGCAGCGCCGCTTCAGCGCGTCGTGCACCTCCCGGGTCCGGTTGGAGGTGAGGACGACCAGCGGCGGGGTCTCGGCGCGGATGGTGCCGAGCTCCGGGATGGTGACCGCGTTGTCCGCGAGCACCTCGAGGAGGAACGCCTCGAACTCGTCGTCGGCGCGGTCGATCTCGTCGATCAGCAGGACCGACGGGGTCTGCTCCAGTGCCTGCAGGATCGGCCGCGCCACCAGGAACCGGCGGTCGTACAGGGACGCTTCCAACGCGGCGGTGTCCGGCGTGTCGCCCGCCGCCCGCAGATGCAGCACCTGCCGCGGGAAGTCCCAGTCGTAGAGCGCCTGGCTGGCGTCGATGCCCTCGTAGCACTGCAGCCGGACCAGCGTCGCCTCGGTGACCTGGGCGAGCGCCTGCGCCAGCGCGGTCTTGCCCACCCCTGGATCGCCCTCCAGGAACAGCGGACGGCTCATGCGCAGGGCCAGGAACGCGGCGGTGGCGACACCGCGGTCGGGCAGGTAGCCGACGCCGTCGAGTGCGTCGGCGACGTCCTGCGGGGTGGTGAGGCTGGGGGCCATGACTACGAGCATCGTCGGTCCAGATCGATCTCGCATAGGGTCCGGGTCCGTGCAGGGTGTTGCCGGAGCGGTGCTGGCCGCCGGCGCGGGCGTACGGATGGGCCGGCCGAAGGCCGAGCTGGTCGTCGACGGCGCCCGGCTCCTCGACCGGGCGGTGAAGATCCTCGCCGACGGCGGCTGTGATCCGGTGCTCGCCGTGGTCCGGCCGGGAGCCGCGGTTGCCGGTGCGGTGGTCGTCGAGAATCCCGACCCCGACCGCGGAATGCGGTCGTCGCTGGAGTTGGCGCTGTCGTCGGCGGCAACCGCCGACGCCCTGGCCGTGGTGCTGGTCGACCTGCCCGGGCTGACCGCCGCTGCGGTCGCCGCGGTGGTGGCCGCCTGGCGCCCCGGACGGATCGCGATCGCCAGCTACGCCGGGCGGCGCGGCCACCCGACGGTCATGTCGCCGGATCTGTGGCGCCGGGCGCTGGACGAGGCCGCCGCGGACGAGGGAGCGCGGCGGTTGTTGTCCTCCCGGCCGGACCTGGTCGACGAGGTTCCCGTCGCGGGGGATCCCGCGGATCTGGACACGCCGCAGGACCTGCGGCGCTGGGCACAGCGGTCCTGACCGCACCTCAGGTCGTGTTGACGGTTGCGCGGCGCAACGAAATCACCCGCCGCTTGTGCGGATGCCGTCGGGTCGGGACCCCGGCCCGGCGGGGATCACCCGATCCGGGTGATCCCCGCCTTGTGTCGCCGCGCCAGCGCGGGATAGTAGGTCGGGTTCAACCGCACCCAGAACTCCGCCGGGGTCCCGGCCAGCTGCCGCTTGACGACCGCCGGGCTGCCGGCGGCCAGCACGCCCGGCGGAATGGACGCCCCCGCGGCGACCAGCGAGTGCGCGGCGACGAGCGAGCGCGCGCCGATCACCGCGCCGTCGAGCACGGTGCAGCCGTTGGCGACCATGGCCTCGTCCTCCAGCACGGCGCCGTGCACCAGGCACTGATGGGCGACGGTCGCGCCGCGGCCGATGACGGTGGTGACCTCGGGCGTCGTGTGGATGACCGAGCCGTCCTGCACGTTGGCGTCGGCCCGCAGCACGATCGGTCCGTCGTCGCCGCGCAGGACGGCGCCGTACCACACCGACGCCCCGGCCTCGACGGTCACGTCGCCGACCACGGTGGCCGTCGGCGCCACCCAGGCGTCCTCGTGGATGGTCGGGCGCCGGCCCTCGAACTCGAACAACATCTGCGGCTCCGGTGGTCAGCGGTGCGGAGGCGTGCCGGACAGATCGGTGCAACGCCGGTCAGCGTGCCACTGCGCCAGGATGGAGCGGGCGACCGTGCCGGTCGCCGGCAAGGGGACGCCGCGCTGGTCGAGCCGCGAGGGGAACAGCCGTGCGGCCACCACGCGGCGGTGGTCGAAGCGCAGCGTCAGAACGCCGTTGTCGTCCTGGACATTGCCGAAGCTGAGCCACCACAGGTAGTTGCCGAGCCCGTACGCGACGTAGCTGCCGTCGCGGCGCCAGCCCGCGCCCTGCAGCTCGTGCACGTGCGAGCCGACGACCGCGCTCGCGCCGGCCGCGGCGAGTTCGCCCGCCAGCTGTTGCTGCGCGGCGTCCGGGCAGCTGGTGTACTCGATTCCCCAGTGCACGTAGACGATCACCGTGTACCCGGCGCGGGCGGCCTGCCGTACCGCGCGGACCAGCCGGTCGGAGTAGGCGTTGGCCACCCCCGGCGTGCCGGGTCCGGCGCTGTACAGCCGAAGCGTGGTCTCGTCCTGCACCTGGTCGGCGCCGAAGATCGCCACCGGCACGCCGTTGAGCCTGGTGGTGTACGGGGCGAAGGCGGCCGCGGCGTCGCGGCCGATGCCGACCACGGGAAAGTGCGAGCGGGCGATCGCCTGCAGCGTCTGGTGCAGTCCCGAACTGCCGTAGTCGGCGCCGTGGTTGTTGGCCATGGTCGCGACGTCGATGCCAGCGTCACGCAGTGCGGTCAGCGCGGCGGGCGGCGCGCGGAAGGTGAACTCCTTCGGCGCGGCGGAGCCTGCGGTCGCGATCGCCGTCTCGAGGTTGACCATGGTCAGGTCGGCACGGCGCAGGACGGCCGCGGCCGGACCGAACACGGTCGCCGGGTCGCGGGCCAGGCGCGCCGCCACCCGCCCGCTGAAGTGGACGTCCCCCGCGAAGGACACGGTGAAGGTGCCCCCAGGACGCGCCGTCGTCGTCTCGGGCGACACCGACGCGGCCACACTCGCCGAGGGGGCCCTGGCGGCGCGCGACCCGGCCGGTTGGCTGCCGCCGGCCGCCCGGACGGTCGTGTCGCTGGTGCACGACGCGACCAGGCCCGCGGTGAGGACGGCTGCGAGCGCACCGATATGCGCTCGGGCGGCAGGACGCACCGCACTAGCATCCCTGGGGTCCGCCCCGCCCGCCCCGAGAAGGAGATCCCGCGTGTCGCCGAGCACCGTGGTGTCCCAGTCCGCGCCGGCCGTCCGGGTCGCCGCCGGGACGACGGCCGCCGACGCGCTGCGCGAGGCGGGCGTCGACCTCAACGGTCCGGCCGGCGCCGTCGTCGTGCGCGATCGGGCCGGTTCGCTGCGCGACCTCGGCTGGGAGCCCGACCAGGATGTCGACGTGGTTGCGGTGCCGGCGTCGTCCCCGGACGGCCTCGCGGTGCTGCGCCACTCGGCCGCGCACGTCATGGCGCAGGCCGTGCAGGAGTTGTTTCCCGGAACGCTGCTCGGCATCGGTCCTCCGATCGAGGACGGGTTCTACTACGACTTCCTGCCGTCCCGGCCGTTCACCCCGGACGATCTGGCCGCCATCGAGAAGAAGATGGCTGACATCGTGAAAGCCGGGCAGCGATTCTCGCGCCGCCCGGTCAGCGACGACGACGCGCGTTCGGAATTGGCGCACGAGCGGTTCAAGCTCGAGCTCATCGGGCTGAAGTCCTCGGCGTCCGGTGAGGAAGCCACCGAGGTGGGCGCCGGCGGCCTGACGATGTACGACAACCTCGACGCGCGCTCCGGCGAGCGCGTCTGGACCGACTTGTGCCGCGGCCCGCATCTGCCGACCACACGCCGGATTCCCGCGTTCAAGCTGATGCGCACGGCTGCGGCCTATTGGCGCGGCAGTGAGAAGAACCCGCAGTTGCAGCGGATATACGGCACCGCGTGGGCGAGCCGCGACGACCTGAAGGGCTATCTGGCGCGGCTGGAGGAGGCCGCGCGCCGCGACCACCGCAAGCTCGGAACCGAGCTCGACCTCTTCAGCTTCCCTGATGAGCTGGGATCCGGGCTCGCCGTCTTCCACCCGAAGGGCGGCGTGCTGCGCAAGACCCTCGAGGACTACTCGCGCGACAAGCACGTCGAGGCGGGCTACGAGTTCGTGAACACCCCCCACATCACCAAGGGTCAGCTGTTCGAGGTATCCGGCCACCTCGACTGGTACGCCGACGGCATGTTCCCGGCGATGCACCTCGACGAGGAGCGCGACGCCGAGGGCGTGCTCCGCAAGCCCGGTCAGAACTACTACCTCAAGCCGATGAACTGCCCGATGCACTGCCTGATCTTCCGCGCCCGCGGGCGGTCGTATCGCGAGCTGCCGATGCGCCTGTTCGAGTTCGGCACCGTCTATCGCTACGAGAAATCCGGTGTCGTCCACGGCCTCACCCGGGTGCGCGGGATGACCCAGGACGACGCGCACATCTACGTCACCGACGACCAGGTCGAGGACGAGCTGAAGAAACTGCTGACATTCGTCCTCGACCTGCTGAAGGATTACGGCCTCGAGGACTTCTATCTCGAGCTGTCGACCAAGAACCCGGACAAGTTCGTGGGCTCGGACGAGATCTGGGACCGGGCGACCGACACCCTGCGGCGCGTCGCCCAGGAGTCCGGGCTCGACCTGGTGCCGGATCCCGGCGGCGCTGCCTTCTACGGTCCGAAGATCTCGGTGCAGGCCAAGGACGCCATCGGCCGCACCTGGCAGATATCGACGATCCAGCTGGACTTCAACCTGCCCGAGCGATTCGGGCTGGAGTATCAGGGCGCCGACGGGCAGCGGCACCGGCCGGTCATGATCCACCGGGCGCTGTTCGGGTCGATCGAACGCTTCGTCGGGGTCCTCACGGAGCACTACGCGGGGGCCTTCCCGGCCTGGTTGGCGCCGGTCGCGGTCCAGGCCATTCCGGTGACCGACGAGCAGGTGCCCTACCTGCGCAGCGTGGTGGCCCGGCTCGCCGCGGGAGGCGTCCGCGCACAGGTGGACGAGTCCGACGACCGGATGCAGAAGAAGATCCGCACCGCGCAGCAGCAGAAGGTGCCCTTCATGCTCATCGCCGGTGCCGCCGACGCGTCGGCGGGCGCGGTGTCGTTCCGCTACCGCGACGGCTCGCAGCGCAACGGCATCCCGGTGGAGCAGGCCGTCGCCGAGGTCACCGACCTGATCGCCCGGCGGGTCAACACCTCCCCGTCGGCGGAGCTGTTCGCGGCCTCTGCGCCCCAACCGGCGCCGTGAACGCAGAGGATCCGGTCGCCGAGCCGGCGTCGTCGTTCGCCGGCGAGCCGGACGGGTTCGGCCGGCTGTGGACCCCGCACCGGATGGCCTACATCCAAGGCCAGGGCAAGCCGGCGCACGACGAGGCCGGGGACGACTGCCCGTTCTGCCGGGCGCCCACCCGCACGGACGAGGACGCGCTGATCGTCGCGCGGGGTGAGCGGGTGTTCGCCGTCCTCAACCTCTATCCGTACAACTCAGGACACCTGATGACCGTGCCGTACCGGCACGTCTCGGACTACGACGAGCTCAGCCCGGAGGAGGTCGCCGAGCTCGGTGGCTTCACCCAGCAGGCGATGCGCGCCGTGCGCCGCGCGATGGCGCCGCACGGGTTCAACCTCGGCATGAACCAGGGAACGGTCGCCGGCGCGGGGATCTCGGCGCACCTGCACCAGCACGTGGTCCCGCGGTGGGGCGGCGACACCAACTTCGTGCCGGTCGTCGCGCACACCCGCGTGTTGCCGCAACTGCTGTCGGACGCGCGCCGGGTGCTGGCGGAGTCCTGGGATGGCTGACCGGCTGCATGTGCGCGGGATCTTCCTTCCCGACGAGACCGAGCGGGACGCCTGGATCGTCGACGGCCGGCTCACCTTCGAGCGCCCGGCGGGGGAGGCGCAGACGCTCGCCGCCGGCGGGTGGGTCCTCCCCGGGCTCGTCGACTGCCACTGCCACATCGGGCTGGCCCCGACCGGTCACGTGCCGGACCCGGAGGCCCAGGCCGGGCAGGCCAGGGTCGACCGTGACGCGGGCGCGCTGCTGCTGCGCGACGCCGGCTCACCGGTCGACAACCGGTCGGTACAGACGCGCGACGACCTGCCGCGGTTGATCCGCGCGGGACGGCACATCGCCCGGCCGAAGCGCTACATCCGCGACCTCGGGGTCGAGGTGGAGCCGGACGAACTGGTCGGCGAGGTCGAACGGCAGGCCGCCCGGGGCGACGGATGGGTGAAGCTCGCCGCCGACTGGATCGACCGTGCGACCGGAGATCTGGCGCCGGTGTGGCCGGACGACGCGCTGGCCGCGGCGGTGACCCGAGCGCACGAGCTCGGCGCGCGGGTTGCGGCGCACGTGTTCGGGGAGGATGCCCTGCCCGGCCTCATCGCGGCGGGTATCGACTCGATCGAGCACGGGACCGGGCTGACCGAGGACCTGATCGACGCGGCGCAGGCGGCAGGATGCGCGGTCGTGCCCACCTTGATCAACATCGACAACTTCCCGCAGATCGCGCTGGCGGGGTCGGCAAGGTTTCCCCGCTACGCGGCACACATGCGAGCGCTCTTCGCCAGCTCGCGGGAACGGATCCGGTCCGCGTGGGAGGCCGGCGTCCCGGTGTTCGTGGGCACCGACGCAGGCGGGTCCCTTCCGCACGGGCTCGTCCGCGACGAGATCCGCGCCCTGATCGGGGCCGGGATCCCGCACGCGGACGTGATCGCCCAGGCCTCCTGGCGAGGACGGGAGTGGCTCGGCCTGCCCGGACTGGCGGAGGGCGCGCCGGCAGACCTCATCGTCTACGCCACCGATCCGCGCACGGACCTCTCCGCGCTGTATTCGCCGGTGCGCACGGTCCTGCGCGGGGCGGTCGTCGCCTAGGGCGGGCCGCCGCTGCCGGCAAGAGCGACGCGGGTCACCGTGTCGCGCGGAAGCAACCGGGCCGGTGCAAGGTTGGATCGATACGACATGATCTCGGCGAGACGGGCGTTGCGCGGTTGGGCCGCCGCCGTCTCGGTGTATTTGCTGGCCGTCTTCCACCGCAGCTCACTCGGCGTCGCGGGGCTGCTGGCCGAACAGCGCTTCGGCATCACGCCGGCGCAGCTCAGCGTCTTCGTCCTCATGCAGATCGGCGTCTACGCCGCGATGCAAGTGCCGACCGGCATCCTGGTCGACCGGTACGGGCCGCGGCGGATGCTGGTCGTCGCGGCCACGGTCATGGGACTGGCGCAGCTGCTCTTCGCCGTCGTCCCGTCCTATCCGGCCGCGCTCGCCGCCCGCGCGATGCTCGGCTGCGGCGATGCCCTGACGTTCGTGAGCGTCCTGCGTTACACCGCAGGCCGCTTCCCCGCCCGCCGGTATTCCGTCTTCGTGGCCCTGACGAGCATGGTCGGGACGGTCGGCAACGTGCTCGCCACGCTTCCGCTGGCCCTCTTGCTGCGCTCGGTCGGCTGGGGCACCAGCTTCGCCGGCGCGGCCAGCCTCTCCCTGCTCGCCGCCGTCGGTGTCTGGACGCTGCTGCCCGACGGCACCCCCGTGCGCCGCGTGCCCCGCGACGTCACCGAACTGCGCATGGCCGGACTGTCCGTCCGCCGCCGCATCCGCGCGGCCTGGCAGCTGCCCGGCACCCGGCTCGGGTTCTGGGTGCACTTCGCGTCGATGGCGTCGGCGACGGCGTTCGGCGTGCTGTGGGGCGGGCCGTATCTGGAGAAGGGCGTGGGGTTCGGCGCCGCCGGGGCCGGCGCCGTCCTCATGACCGGCGTGGCGGCAAGCACGATCGCGAGCCCGCTCGTCGGGTCGCTCATCGGCCGCCATCCGGCCGTACGGGTGCCGCTGTCCCTCGGCGTGTGCGCAGCCACGATTGCCGGCTGGCTGGTCACCGTGCTCGCCTTCGGCGACACCCCGCCGAAAGCCTGGATCGTCGTGCTGTTCGTGGTCATGATGCTGGGTGGGCCGGCGTCGATGGTGGCCTTCGCCCTGGCCCGCGACTACAACCGGGCGCACACGCTCGGCACGGCATCCGGGGTCGTCAACGTCGGCGGCTTCGTCGCCGCCATCGCCGTGTCCCTCGGGATCGGCTGGGTGCTCGACCTCGCCGGCGGGACGACGCCCCGCAACCTCCGCCTCGCCGCCGCGGTCGCGATCGTGGTCCAGACAGCGGGGGCGGTCCGGGTCGGCATCTGGTACCGGCGGGTTCGCGCGGTCGTGCACCAGCAGGAGCTCGCCGGCGAACCGGTTCCCGTGCACGTGGTGCCGCGCCCCTGGGACGCACCGCCGCTGCGCGCGCGTGCCGCCGCGCGCCGGCGCCTCAGCCGGACAGCGCGTTCGCCGCGATCACCCGGCTGTACCACCGGGCGGAATCCTTGACGATGCGCTGCTGCGTGTCGTAGTCGACGCGGACGAGGCCGAACCGCTTGGCGTAGCCCTCGGCCCACTCGAAGTTGTCCATCAGCGACCAGGCGTAGTAGCCGCGCACGTCGGCGCCCTGCGCGATCGCGTCGAGTGTGGCGCCCAGGTGGCCGCGCAGGTAGGCGATGCGGTCGTCGTCGTGCACGGCGCCGTCCGCGCTGACCGCGTCCTCGAACGCCGCGCCGTTCTCCGTGATCATCAGCGGGACGTCGGGCAGGTCGCGGGACAGCCGCACCAGCAGCTCGGTCAGGCCCGCGGGATCGATAGGCCAACCCATCGCCGTGTACGGACCGGGCTGGGGGAGCGCGACCGCTCGCGACGTCGCCGGGAACGGCTGTCCGCTCGCCAGGTTGTCGTCGCTCGGCGCTGCGATCACCCTCGGTGAGTAGTAGTTCACGCCCAGGACGTCGAGGGGTGCCGAGATCGCGGCCAGGTCGCCGTCCTGCACGAACCCGAAGTCGGTCACGTCGCCGAGGTCGTCGAGGACGTCGGCGGGATAGCTCCCGTGGAACACCGGGTCGAGGAAGATCCGGTTCGAGATCCCGTCGACATGCCGGGTCGCGTCGACGTCCTCGGCCGAGGACGACGCCGGGCGGGCCTGGACCAGGTTGAGGGTCAGCGAGATCCGGGCACCGCCCGGCAGCACCGTGCGCAGCGCGCTGGCGGCCAGCCCGTGGGCGAGGTTCAGGTGGTGCACCGCGGCGTAGGCCGCGGCGGCGTCGGTGCCGCCCGGCGCATGCACTCCGGTGGCATGGCCGAGATAGGCGGAGCACCAGGGCTCGTTGAGCGTCGTCAGGGTCGGGATCCGATCACCGAGCGCGCGCCCGACCAGCTCGGCGTACTCGGCGAAGCGCAGCGCGGTGTCGCGAACGGTCCAGCCCCCGGCGTCCTGCAGCGGCTGGGGCAGGTCCCAGTGGTAGAGGGTCGCCAGCGGCTCGATGTCGTGCTCGAGCAACATGTCGACCAGTTGCGAGTAGAAGTCGAGACCCGGCTGGTTCACGGGCCCGCCGCCGGTCGGCAACACCCGCGGCCAGGCGATGGAGAACCGGTAGGACGGCAACCCGAGCTCGCTCATCAAAGCGACATCGGACCGCACCCGGTGGTAGTGGTCGCACGCCACATCCCCGGTGTCGCCGTGAACCGTCTTACCTGGGGTGTGGCTGAACGTGTCCCAGATCGACGGACCCCGGCCGTCCTCGCTGACCGCACCCTCGATCTGATAGGCGGCCGTCGCGGCGCCCCAGACGAACCCGGCAGGGAAGGAGCGCGGGGAGGTCATCCCGGCAGTCTGGCAGAATGGCGCACGAGCACCGGCCGGACCGCGGACCCTCTCCCCGCGCCCGGCTCGTCCATCCGGACGCCTGCCGCGCGAGCGCCCCACCCGCGCGTCAAGCGTCTGCCAACCGCAGTCTGGAGCACCCACCCAAGTGGCAACCAAGATCAAGCTCATGCGTCTGGGCAAGATGCGCGAGCCGCACTACCGCATCGTCGTCGCCGACAGCCGCACCAAGCGCGACGGCCGCTCGATCGAGACCATCGGCGAGTACCACCCCAAGAGCGACCCGTCGATCATCCGGGTCGACAGTGACCGCGCCGCCTACTGGCTCGGCGTCGGCGCCCAGCCGACCGAGGCGGTCGCCGCCATCCTCCGGGTCACCGGCGACTGGCAGCGCTTCAAGGGCGAGCCGGCACCCGCGCCGATGAAGATGGCGCCGCCGAAGCCCGACAAGCTCGAGCGCTTCAACGCCGCGCTGGCCGAGGTGTCGGGCGAGCCGTCGACCGACGCCACGACGCCGCGCAAGCGCGCCGCCGCGAA
>JAICIE010000090.1 GCA_025924515.1 Jatrophihabitans sp.
CGGCCTCGACGCGCAGCCGCGGCGCGGGCAGCCGCGGCACGCCAAGCCGACGCGCGCCGCGCAGCGTCGCACGCCGCCGCTCGAGCTCCCGCGGCGGCGCGGTGCACCCCCGGCTACGACCCTTGCGTCCCGATCGCGTCGGACGTCGACTGCGCCGGCGGTTCCGGCAACGGCCCGGTGTACGTCCAGGGACCGATCCGAGTGACCGGCGACGATCCGTACGGCCTGGATTCCGACGGCGACGGCATCGGCTGCGAGGACACCTGAGCGAACCGACCGGTGGCGTTTGCGGCGTTTGAGACCCGCCGCACAGCGGGTATCTGTCGCTCACACAGTTCGCTTCGAGGGAGCGGCGGACATGACTGCGACAGCCGGACGCACGTCAGAGCGCAAGAACGCACTCGAGCAGCTCGACAAGCATGTCCCCACCCGGTTCATCTGGTCGCTCACCCTGCTGGCGACCCTGGGCGGCTTCCTCTTCGGCTATGACACGGCGAACATCGGCTCGGCGCTGCCCTTCATCCCGTACCAGCTGAACTCCTTCGCGACCGGGTATCTGGTCGCCGGAGCGTCGCTAGGGGCGGCCCTCGGGGCCATCCTCGCCGGGCCGCTCACCGACAAGTTCGGGCGCAAGGTGCTGCTCGTCGTCGACGCGCTGATCTATGCGGTAGGCGCCATCCTGTCCGCGGTCACCTTCCACGTCGCCGTCCTGCTCTGCGCGCGCACCCTCATCGGCTTGGCCATCGGCGCGGACTCGGCGATCGCCACCGCCTACATCTCCGAGTACGCACCCAGCGACCGCCGGGGATCGCTCGCCATGCTGCAGCAGTGGATGATCACCGTCGGAATTCTGCTGTCCTACGTGATCGCGCTGATCATCCTCAAGGTCTGGCCGCACGCCGCGGACGTCGACTGGCGCTGGTTCTTCGGCTTGGGCGCCATCCCGGCCATCATCGGCCTCATCCTGCGTTTCGAGATGCCCGAGTCGCCGCGCTGGCTGATCCGTAAGGGGCAATACGAGCGAGCGAAGCAAACCTTCGACAAGCTGGGCGTCGACGTCTCGATCGAGGACGTCGAATACACGGCCCACGCTCTCGAGCAGGCCGATGCGCGCGCCGAGCGAGAACACGCGCGACGGTGGACGCCGGGCGTGAAACGGGCGTTGACCGTGGTCTGCGTCTTCTTCATCTTCCAGCAGATCACCGGCATCAACGTGCCTCTGTACTACGGGCCGAAGCTGATGGCCAGCTACTTCCAGAGCGGCCACGGCAAGGTCGCAGCGACGACCGCGGGCATCGCGGTCACCACGATCATGACGGTCGTCAACGTCGTCGCCACCTTCTTCGCGTTCCGCTACATCGATCGGGTCGGGCGCCGCAAGCTCGCCATGGGCGGCTACGCCGGCATGGCGGTCTTCGCGATCGTCGCTGCGGTCGGGATCGGCACGCTGAAGGGCGACGCCCAGGTCGTCGTCGGCATGATCGGGCTGAGCCTGTTCATCGCGTCGTTCGCCATCGGCGTGGGCGGCACCGGGTGGCTGATCCAGGGCGAGATGTTCCCGACCGCGGTGCGCGGCCAGGCCGCCGCCATCGGAGCGATGGTCGACTGGCTGGCCAACTACGCGCTCATCGAGGCCTTCCCGGCTTGGGAGCGGTCGATCGGCCTGAGCTGGGTCATGGTCTGCTTCGCCGGCCTGTGCGTCATCGCGATCGGCTTCGTCGCGCGGTTCCTTCCGGAGACGAAGAACCTCTCCGTCGAGCAGATCACCGAGGTGTTCGAGAAACAGGTGGCCGGACAACCGCTGCGCGCCCAGGCGAACTGAGGGCAGCCGTCCGAACGTCGATCCTTCGCCGCAGGCGTCGACATCTGCGGGTTGTCAGGTCTTCTGACCTTCGATCGCGACATGCAGCCGCGTTTCGCCGCTGCCACAGTCGGCAAGTACGGCGATCCGGGCCACGATCGACAGCTGCTGCACGAGCTGTCGCCCCTGCCCCATGTGGACCGGATCACCGCACCAGCCCTCGTCGTGCACGGCGAACACGACACGATGTGCCGCTCGGCTAGGCGCTACAGCCCGTTTCGGAGCTGCGGCGGCTCGGGCGCTCGGTCAAATATCTTCAGCTCGACGGTGAAGGACATGAGTGCCGGCGCGCGACCTCGCGGTTGTGCTGTTTGCGCGAAATGGTGACTTTCCTGGGGAACGTCCTGCCGGATCCACCCGGCGCCGGGATCCCTGCGGACGGCGGGTCTTCAGCGGAACGATCCAACGGTTCTCGTCCGGTGTGGTGGAGGGAAACACCTCCTCCCCGCCGCGTCGGCGAACCGCACCAAGGACGTCACAGCCGGCTCTTGTCGTGAGCGACGACGGTCCCGAATCCGTGCGCCGTCAGTGTGCTTCAAGAACACGGAACGCACAAGAGTTTGTTCGCGCAACCACTGTGCGGACAACCTTGTTCCGCCGAGCGGGGCCGCCGGCACCCGACAGCCGCGAACCTCCGGAGGGCGGGGGCCTGATGGGGGCTTTCGATTGATGCAGAGTGTCCGGTTTCGAACCTGGGAGCCTCGGCGCCCGGACACCTGGCAGTCGGCGCGGGACGGCGCCCTCGGACCAGCCGGGCGACGTGCCCCAGCGCTGGTGCATCCCCGCCTGCGGAGCTCGTCCTCTGACCGAGTATTCGGCTTCCTGATGAGCGCTGCCCCCGGTTTCGGGCGCCCGAGCCCGCGACGCGACCGGTTGAGGTCGGCCCAGAAGCGGTCCATTCTGCATAGATGGACGCGACCGTAGGCATCGGCTCAGGAACGCACCCGGTTCCCATCGGGGACTACGGGTTCCTGAGCGACGGGGAGACGACGGCGCTGGTCGCGCCCGGCGGGTCCGTCGACTGGATGTGTCTGCCGAGAATGGACTCCCCGAGCGTCTTCGGCGCCGTTCTCGGTCGGCGCGCGGGAACCTTCCGCATCTCTCCGTCGGACGTCCTCGTACCCGCCGCCCGCCGCTACCTGCCCGGCACGATGATCCTCGAGACGAGCTGGGCGTCCGACACCGGGTGGATCATCGTCCGGGACGCCCTGCTGATCGGTCCCTGGCGGCACGAGACGCAGCTGTCCACGACGCAGCGCCGCCCCCCGACCGACTACGAGGCCGAGCACACGCTGCTGCGCACCATCCGCTGTGTCAAGGGTGACGTGCAGACGGTGGTCGAGTGCGAGCCGGTGGCGGACTACGGACGGCGCCCCCTGCACTGGCAGTACACCGACCGGTGCTATCACCAGGGGTCGGCCGAGGTGGACGGCCTGGCGTACGGATTGACCCTCACGACGGACATGCGCCTGGGTTTCGACGGAGGACGGGCGACCGCGCGGACCCTGCTCAGGGAGGGTGACAGCCGCTTCATCGCGCTGTCGTGGGGCAGCATGGCGCCGCCCGAGGACTTCGCCGAGGCGTACCGCCGGCAGGTCTGGACAGCGCACCACTGGCAGCACTGGCTCGGCCGGGGCGAGTTCCCCGACCACCCGTGGCGCAGCGTGCTGCAGCGCAGCGCGCTCACACTGAAGGGCCTGACGTACGCGCCGACCGGCGGGATCTGCGCCGCCGCGACGACGTCCCTGCCCGAGACCCCGGGCGGCACGCGCAACTACGACTACCGGTTCACGTGGATCCGCGACGCGACCTTCGCGCTGTGGGGCATGTACTCGCTCGGCTTCGACTGGGAGGCAGTCGACTTCTTCTCGTTCATCTGCGACATCGCGGCAGAGGACGACGACCTGCAGATCATGTACGGGATCGGCGGAGAGCGCGATCTGCAGGAGCGGGAACTCGATCACCTGCCCGGATACGCCGATTCCCCCCCGGTCCGCATCGGCAACGCGGCCGCAACGCAGCGCCAGCACGACGTGTGGGGCGCGCTTCTCGACTCGGTCTATCTGCACAGCAAGGCTGCCGACCATGTCGACGGCCGGATCTGGCCCATCCTGGGCCGGCAGGTGGAGGCCGCGCTGAAGCATTGGCGCGAACCCGACGCCGGGATCTGGGAGGTCCGCGGGCCGCTGCGGCACTTCACCTCCTCGAAGATCATGTGCTGGGTAGCGGCCGACCGCGGCGCGCGGCTGGCTGCCGTCATCGGCCAGGACGCGGCGGCGTCGCAGTGGGAGATGGCGGCGGACGAGATCAAGGCCGACATCCTCGCCCACGGCGTCGACGACCGCGGCGTCCTGGTGCAGCACTACGAGACGACCGCGCTCGACGCGTCGCTGCTGCTGGCGCCGCTGGTGCGCTTCCTTCCGCCGACCGACCCGGTGATCGTCAACACCGTCCATGCGATCGCCGACGAACTGACCGAGGACGGGTTGGTGCTGCGCTACCGGGTCGACGAGACCGACGACGGGTTCTCCGGCGTCGAGGGCACCTTTACGATCTGCTCCTTCTGGCTCGTCTCGGCGCTGTGCGAGATCGGTGACGATGACCGGGCCCGGGCGCTGTGCGCCAAGCTGCTGTCGTTCGGCGGTCCGCTCGACCTGTACGCGGAGGAGATCGACCCGCGCTCCGGGCAGCAGCTGGGCAACTTCCCCCAGGCGTTCACCCACCTGGCGTTGATCAACGCGGTGCTGCACGTGATCCGGGGCGAGCGCCAGTCGGCCGGCACGCTCGGCTTCGAACGGCTGTCGCGCTGAGGCCGGCTTGGCCTCGTCCGGCTCGTGCGGCTGCTGACCTCAGCGCCCGCGCGGCCGGTTAGGGCCGCCCGCCCGGTACAGATTGCTGGCGAGCGGGTGGCCCACCTCCTTCTCGACGACCGCGGCTGCGTCGAGCACCGCCTGCAGGTCGAGGCCGGTGGCCACCCCGGATTCCGTCAACATGTAGACGACCTCCTCCGTGGCGATGTTGCCGCTGGCACCGGGCGCGAACGGGCACCCGCCGACACCGCCCACCGACGCGTCGATGGACGTCACGCCCAGGTCGACAGCCGCCAGGACGCACGCGAGCCCGGTGCCGCGGGTGTTGTGGAAGTGCACGCCGACGTCGACCGCAGGGACCGCAGCGCGCACCGCGCTCACCAGCGACACCACGCGCCCCGGCGCCACCGTGCCGATCGTGTCGCCGAGGCAGAGCTTGTCGGCCCCGTCCTCGACCGCTCGGCGGGCGGCGTCGACTACCCGTGACGGCGCGGTGCGGCCGTCGAACGGGCAGTCCCAAGCCGTCGCGATGATCACCTCGCAACGGCCGCCCACCTGGTGCGCCACCGACGCGATCTCACCGACCGCCGCGAGGGCCTGGTCGGTGGTCCGCCGCGCGTTGGCCAGGCTGTGGCCGTCTGACGCGGAGACGACGTACTCCAGGTCGCGCAGCCCCGCGTCAACCGCACGATGCGCGCCCTTCAGGTTGGCTACCAATGCCGAGAACGAGGCGTCGGGCCAGTTGTGCAGCTCGGCGGCCATGGCGTCTGCGTCTGCGAGCGCCGGGACAGCGCTCGGCGAGACGAAGGACGTGACCTCGATGCGCCGGACGCCGGTCGCGACGATCGCGTCGAGCATCCGCAGCTTGGCATCCGTCGCAATGGGCGCCTCGAGTTGTAGCCCGTCGCGCATCCCGACCTCGCGCAGGTCGACACTCTCGGGGAACCTCATCGTGGCCTCCTCGCCGGCCGCCGGCCTCACCAGCGTTGCACGTCAGTACGCGTTGCGGCGGCGCATCGAGGGCGGTCGGCCGTCGGGGTCGTAGACGACCCGGTACAGCGGGGTGGCCCACAGCCGCGTCCGCCGGTCGAGGGCGTGCAGCCGGTACGGACGCAGTCGCCCCGGCGGCCGCTCGCCGTTTCGGCCGTCGTCATGCCAGCGCTGCAGCCGCTCCGCGCTGGCGCGGAACGCGTCGAAGGCCGAGCGGGGGTCGATCAGGTCGGCGACGTCGTCCGGTGACCGGTCGAGGTGTTCACGCGCGAGATCCAGCCGCAGGTTCCGCGCGAACACCCTCGCCCCGTCGCCGAAGCCGTCCACCGTCTGCGGTTCTCGCGGGTCGCGCTCGTCATCGAGGACGACGCAGGAGAGCTCCGAGTCGTGGGTCCACGACCGCCGGTTGACGTTGTCGGAGCCGACCGACGACCAGACGTCGTCGACCACGCAGACCTTCGCGTGCACGTAGACCGGCGTCCCGGCCCGGTTCTCGACGCCGAAGACCGCCGCCCGGCCCGGTGCGGCTTTCTCCAGCAGGTCGAGCGCGTGCCGGCGACCGACCAGGTTGGGCGGCATGGCCAACCGCCCGTCCTGATCCGGGTGGTGCGGAATGACGACGATGAGCCGCAGCTCTGGATTCGACCCGAGTGTGTCGGCGAAACAGCGCACCACCTCGGCGGCCCAGAAGTACTGGTCCTCGACGTAGACGAGGCTGCGCGCGCGGGAAATCACCTTGCGGTAGGCGCGAGCGACGCTCCGCTCGCCCTGCGGCGCGAAGGGAAATCCCCGCCGCCGCCACGGATAGGTGCGCAGGATTTGCACGGTGTGGTCACCGACCTGCTCGGGGTCCGGGAACTGCGGGGGTAACGGATCCGGCGAGTCGTCGTCGTGCCGCAGCGAGTCGGCGATTCGATACAACGGATTCCTAATGACCGGGGTCGGGTCGTCCCAACGCTCGCGAAAGCACGCCTCCAGGTCGCCCACCGCCGGGCCGCGGATCTGCAGCTGCACGTCGTGCCAGGGTGGCCGCGGCCCGTAAGCGGCTGCCATCGGCTGCCGCTGGGGATCGCCGTAGTGCTCTTCGGTGTCGCGGCGGCTGTGGCACAGGTCGATCCCGCCGGCGAAGGCGACGTCGAGCTCGGGACGACCGCGGTGCCGCAACACCACGAACTTCTGATGATGCGATCCGCCCGGTCGCACTCGCATGTCGCGGATGCACTCGCCGCCCGCGCGGTTGATGCGCTCGCCGAGGTGTCGGTTCTCCTCGGCGCTGAACTGCAGCCGGTCCCAGTGCGAGCGCCACACCAAGCCCTTCACCAGGACGCCACGGGCCGCGGCTCGGCAGAAGACGTCTGCCACCTCGGTGTCCGGGCCGTCGAGCCGCTCATCTGGATCGCCGCGCCAGTCCGTGAATATCAACAGGTCGCCGCTGCGCAGGCCCTCGACGCAGCGCAGCAGCTCCGTGAAATAGGTGGCGCCGTGAATGAGCGGCCGGACCGCGTTGCCCGACGACCAGGCCGCTCCGGGATGCCGCTCGTCGATCCGGGTTGCGGGGTTCCCGCGCTCGGCCGGCGACAGCAGCCAGTCGTGCAGGGCTTTCCGCATAGGTTCTGTCCTCGATCGGGTCCGGGGGTGCGAAATCTACGCGCACCTCGTTCACCGGGCGAGCTGATCGACTCTGCGTCGGTCGGCCGGCCCGGCGTTGGAACCTCCGTCGCGGCGCAAACCGACGTCAAGGGTCCGACGACCTGGTTACACAGCGCATCTTCAGCGTCAGCTTTGCTGACGGGTGCCGCCGCTGGCCGTCCAGTCGTGCCGGTAGCTGCGATCCCGTACCGGCAGGACGTCGTCAGGCGGCGCTCACAACCAGTGCCCGGCGGGAGAGGGCTCTCAATGGCATCAGCGCCACCTCATCGCAACCGTCGGGCTGCCCGTCGCAGCCTCGGCCCCTTCCCCAGGCCGAGCAAGCTGGCCAAGCACGACCGGGAGCTTTTGCGCAGGCGCATATGTGGGCAAGGCGGGCTGGTAGGCCCAGTACGGTGCTGACGCCTCCGCGGAGCCGACGTCAGCGGCACGCTTCCGCTCCGGCCGCACGGCGCTGCGCCACGACGACGGTTACGGCCGCCAGCGCAGGGGCGGCGCCGCAGACGAACATCCCCAGCCGGGGGCCAAAGGCGTTCGTCAACGCACCGATGACTGGCGCGCCCAGCGGCGTTCCGCCGGCGAAGACCAGCATGTAGAGGCCCATCACCCGTCCGCGCATGTGCGGGTCCACCCACAGCTGCACCGACGAGTTCGCCATGGCCTGGAACGCGAGATTCGTCGCGCCCATCATCGCCAGCAGACCCAGGAAGGCGGGAAGGTCGGGCGCGAGCGCCGCGCACGCCTGCGCAACACCGAATGCGGCGCACGCCAGGACGATCCACCTGAGGCGGCTGCGGGACAGTGCTCCGGCGACGACCGCCCCGGACACGGATCCGATCGCGAGCAGGATGTTGAACAGCGCGTAGGTGCCCGCGCCGCCGGAGAACGTCCGGCTCGCCATCGCCGTAAGCACGACCGGGTAGTTCAGCCCGAGCGTGCCCACCACAGCGACCAGCGTGATCGTCACCGCGACGCGCGGACGCGCGAGGACGTACCGCGCGGCGTCGCCGAGCGCGCCGCTGGGCGCTCGCTCCGGTTGCGGCGCGGTGACGCCGCGGACCCGCAACAGTGCGATCGTCGGCCCCAGATAGCAAAGCGCATTCGCGGCGAAGGCCCAGCCCGTCCCGACCGTCTCGACAAGCACCCCCGCGAGCGCCGGACCGATCAGCCGGGTGCTTTGGAACACCGCGGAGTTCAGCGAGATGGCGCCGCGCAAGTGCGCGGCCGGAACCACCTCACCGACGAAGGACTGGCGCGCCGGTCCGTCGACCACGAAGACGAACCCGCTGAGCAGCGCGAATGCATAGACCTCCGTCACGTGCACGGCGCCGCTCACCGTCAGGACGGCGAGCGCTCCGGTCAGCACGGCGTTGGCCAGCTGCGTACCCAGGAGCAGCCTGCGTTTCGGCCATCGGTCCGCCAGCGCGCCGCCGTGCACGCCGAGCAGGAGGATGGGCAGGAACTGGAGCGCCATCGTCACACCGACGGCTGTCGCGCTGTGGGTCAGCGACAGAACCAGCCAGTCCTGCGCCATGCTCTGCATCCAGGTGCCCAGGTTGGCGAATGCCTGACCGAGGACGTAGGTGCGGTAGTTCGGCGATCGAAGGGCTGATATGGCGCTGTGGTCACGGATGGTTGTCGAGGTGAACTGTCGGACGGCCGCGGCCGTGGTCACTGCGTAGCTCCCGGAGTTGGCAACAGTCGCCAGTATCCCGGACCACGGTCCATAGGTAACTGCTCTGATCGATAGAACAGTTATTGTGTGACGCTATGACAGCTTCGTTCGAACCGGAGCTCCTGGCGACGTTCCTCGCCGTCGAGCAGACGGGAAGCTTCACGCAGGCGGCCTCGCGACTTGGGATCCGTCAGCCGACCGTCAGCCAACACATCCGACGCCTCGAGGAGCGCACCGGACGCCTGTTGGTGCAGCGCGACACTCATTCGGTGGCGCTGACGTCCGATGGCGAGGCGATGGCGGGCTTCGCCCGCACCATCCTGAGTGCGCACCATCAGGCCGCCGCGTACTTCAGCGGTTCGAAGCCACGCGGCCGGTTGCGCATCGGGATGTCGGACGACCTGGCGCTGACCCGGCTGCCGACGATTCTGCGGGACTTCCGCCGCGACAACCCTCTCGTAGATTTCGATCTGGTGGTCGACCAGAGCGGGCTGCTGCATCAGCGGCTCGAGAGTGATCGACTCGACGTCTTCATCGGCAAGCGACCGCTCGGTGAGGAGCGAGGGCAGCTCGTCAAAAGGGAGCGGCTCGTCTGGGTCGGCACGCCCAACACCAAGATCGACCTCAAAAAACCGGTGCCGCTGGTCGTCTACCCGGCGCCGAGCGTGTCGCGCACCGAGATGCACCGAGCACTCACCCGCACGCAACTGCCCTACCGGAGCAGCTGCGTGTGCCACGGCGTGAACGGGTTGATCGCCGCGGTGGCGGCCGGGATCGGGATCTCGGCGCTCGCGTCAAGCCTGGTTCCCGCCCAGCTCACCGCGCTCGGGGCGGCGCACAAGTTGCCGGAGCTGGGCAGCATCGACCTCGTGTTGCTGACCAACCCGCGCACCGAACACCGACCCGCAGTTCGGGCGTTGACCTCCACCGTGCTGGCCAGCGGGTGGCAGTCACTGGGGTAGCGGGCGATCGTTGGATGCAGCGGCAGGACGGGGGCCGACGGGATGGTGCGCCCGCCGGCCCCCGTCCTGCTGAAGACCTACAGCGTCAGCGTGTTCGACCCGGACGGGGTGACCGTGTCGGTCACCGTGCCGGTCGAGAACACGTACTGCCCGTGCTCGACGGCCAGCGGTCCGACGGCGGCGATGTCGCCCGGGACGACGCCGAGCACCTTCTTGTCGAACGTCACGCCGACCGTCCTCGTCTGCCCGGAATCCAGCCACACGTGAGTGAAGCCGACCAGGCGCTTCCCGGGCACCAGCACCCGGCTGAGCGGTTGCGACACGTAGACCGGGACGCTCACCGCGCCGGCCGGTCCGCCGGTGTTCGCGACCGTGACCTTCACCGTTACGTCGCTCCCCGAGGCGGCGACACTGCTGACCGCCGTGGTGGTCTTCGAGTACGACAGGCCGAAGCCGAACGGGTACTGCGGGTCGTACACCGGACCGGTGCCGTTGTAGGTGGTCGGCATGGTCTGGTAGATGTACGTGTTCGGCTGGTCGGTGGGACGCTTCGGCCAGGTCACGGGCAAGAGCCCGCTGGGGTTGCGGGTGCCGTAGAGCAGGTCGGCGACACCCATGCCGCCCTGGGTGCCGGGCCGCCAGGCCATCAGGATCGCGTTGGCATCCTGGGCCTTGCCGAGCACGTCCGGACGGTCGTCGATCAGCACGACGACCACCGGCTTACCGGTCGCGACGAGCGCCGCGACGAGATCCTGTTGCTGGCCAAGGACCGGGTCGTTGGGCAGCGACGGGTCGCGGACGTCGTTCGGGCCCTCGGCGCCGGGCGGGCGGCCGACAACCGCGACATATGCGTCGGCAGAGGAGGCCTCGCCGACCGCGGTTGCCTGGTCGGCGGCGTAGGTGACGTTGCTGCCGCCGGCCTGTTGCAATCCCTTCAGGACTGTCACCGCCCGCTCCGGGCTTCCGGCCGGCACGCCCTGCCAGCCGACGCTCCAGCCGCCCAGGGTGTCCGCGACGGAGTCGGCCGCCGGTCCCGTTACGACGATCTTGTCCGACGTCTTCAGGGGCAACGCGCCGTCGTTCTTGACGAGAACGGACGACTCGGCCGCGGCCCTGCGCGCGAGTGCCAGGTCGGCGCGGAGCACGCGGTTGGCCTGCGACGCGTTGACGTACGGGTGATCGAAGATGCCGAGCTTGAACTTCAGGGCGAGGACGCGTTCGGCCGCCTGCCGCACCCGTGCGCGCGAGATCAGCCCGTCCTGTACCGCTCGGGTCGCCTCGGTCACGAAGGTGTCGGCGTTGTAGGGCTCCATGGTGACGTCGACGCCGGCGTTCACCGCGACCGCGATGGCGTGTTCGTAGTCGGGCACGATGTGGTACCGCGTCTCGAGCGCTTGCACGTCGTTCCAGTCGCTGATCACGACACCCTTGAAGCCGTACCAGCCTCGCAGGATCGTCGTGAGCAGGTAGCGCGACCCGGTCGCCGGAATTCCATTGATGGAGCCGGAATTCACCATGACCGTGTCCGCCCCGGCCTGCAGGGCGTGCGCGTAGGACGGCAGTTGGTACTGCTCGAAGCTGCGCATCGAGATATCGGCGGGCGTGCGGTCGAGCCCGCTGTCCGAAGCGCCGTAGCCGGCGAAGTGCTTGACCGTCGCTGCGACCCGGCCAGTGGATTGCAGACCCTCGACCGCGGCCGCGGCCATCGCCCCGTCGAGATGCGGGTCCTCACCGAACGACTCGTAATAGCGGCCCCATCGGCTGTTGGTGTCGACGTCGGCCACCGGCGCGAACGCCCAGCGCACGTTCGTCGCGGTCGCCGCGCGGCTCGCCGATCCCTGCACCTGCCGGACCAGGGAGGTGTCGAAACTCGAGCCGAGCCCGATCTGCTGAGGGAACAGCGTGGCGTTCACGACGTCGTTGTGTCCGTGCACGACGTCCGCGCCGTAGATGATGGGAATGTGCAGGCGGGTGTGCTGAATAGCGTATTTCTCGAGAAGGTTGATCTGCTGAGCCCACGTCCGCGGGGTGTTCTGGTAATAGCCTTCCCCGGGCACGTCGCCGCCACCGGACAGGATCGACCCGACGTTGTCCGTCGAGAGGACGTCTTTCGCGCAGCCTCGGTTGAGCGGCCCAGGCGTGTATCCACCGCAGTCCCCGTAGAGCTTTCCGACCTGAATCTGAACCATCTGCCCGATCTGTTCGGACAGGTTCATACGCATCACGAGGTCCGCCGCCCGGGCCTGCGGCGAAGCTGTCGGATTCTTGTAGAGCGGGCCGGCGGCCGTCGCCGTTGAGACGGTGGTGGCGACCACGCCGGTAGCGGTTAGGACGGCGGCCGCGGCGGCGACGCGCAACCGCCAGCGACTCCGAGGAGCGGACATTGGGTTCTCCTCCTGAGAGCGGTGGACGCCGGCAGAGTCGGGGTTGAACTCCTTTGCCCGGCAGGTCGGACATTAGGGACGGGTCAGGCGCTGGTCAATAGTCACGTAGGAAACGGCCAATTGAGTCGATGCTGTCTTCACGGCTACGAAACGTTTGGCCGCCTGGACCCACGCTGCGGAGACGTCGGGAAGTTCCTGATCATGGGCTGGAGGAGGCCCGGAGGTCGCGGACACCGCTTCGCGATGACGATGTCCGGGCCGGCGACCCTTCCGTCCTCACTGTCAGTGGCGGATCATCGGGCCACCGAGGTCGGCACGAGGGGGTCACCGTGAAGCGACTCGTCAGCTGCTGCGACGGCACGTGGAACACGGCGGGACAGAAGTGTCCGACGAACGTCTGCCGCCTCAAGGAGGGGGTCGCGCCGGCCGGGTCCGACGGGGTCCAGCAGGAGTGCTTTTACCACCCGGGCGTGGGGACCCGGAAATGGGAGCGCCTCCGCGGCGGTGCTTTCGGGTTCGGGCTGTCTCGCGACGTACGTGACTGCTACCGCTTTCTGGTCGAAAACTACGAGGACGGCGACGAGCTGTTCTTCTTCGGGTTCAGCCGTGGAGCCTTCACCGCGCGCAGCACCGCGGGCTTCGTCCGCAACGCCGGAATCCTCAGGCCGGAGCACGCCGACCGTATCGACGAGGCCTATGCCTTGTATCGAAGCCACGAGCGGCCTGACGCTCCGTCGGCGGTTGCCTTCAGAGAGAGGTTTTCCGTTTCGATGGAGACGCCGATTCGGTTCATCGGCGTGTGGGACACGGTCGGCGCCCTGGGCGTCCCCAACATCGGCCTTCCCGGCACCAATTTCCTGAACCGCCGCTACCAGTTCCACGACACCCAGTTGAGTTCGAAGGTGCGCTCGGCCTTTCAGGCGCTCGCGATCGACGAGGCGCGGCGTCCGTTCCTGCCCACGTTGTGGCAGGTGCAGCCGCAGGCGGTCGGGCAGCAGGTCGAACAGGTGTGGTTCACCGGCGTGCACTGCGACGTCGGCGGCGGCTATCCGGAGACCGCGCTCGCCGACATCACCTACCACTGGATGACCGACCGGGCGCGATCCTGCGGGCTCGGGTTCCTCGACCCGCCGACTCCGCTGGACCCCGCGCTGTTGACCGGAAAGCTGCACAACTCGCGCACCGGGCTCTATGCATGGCTACTGCCGGCGCACCGGGCCATCGGTGCGAAGAACGGCCAATCGGAGTACGCCGCGCTGACCGCAGCCGAGCGGATGAAGAAGCTCAACGACTACCGGCCGCAGAACCTGGAGGCCTACCTCGCCGGCCCGCACAGGGAGATGCCGATCTGAGGGTTCTGCGGCGTGGTTGTGCGGCGTGGTTGTGCGGCGTGGTTGTGTCGCGTGGTCGTCCTCCTCGTGTCCCGGCCGTCCTCCTCGTGACCCGGCCGTCCTCCTCGTGATCAACAGACAATCCGCGCTGTCATAGCAGCACCACTTGTCTGTTGATCACGAGAACGGGGCAGCGGGGGCTGCGCCGCAGCGTCGCCTGCGCCGCGGGCGAACCGACGACGCGGGCGCCCCGACCACGCGGTCACCGCCGGTCGACCCGAGCTCCCGGGGTCCCGGGTCGTTGATCAACAGACAATCCGCGCTGTCATAG
>JAICIE010000091.1 GCA_025924515.1 Jatrophihabitans sp.
CACACCGATCGCGATGATCCCGGCGCCGAAGACTACGAATCCGGGCAGCAGGGCGGTGGCGTACGAGCCGGTGCGGTCGCTGGCCGCCAGCAGCGCGAGCCCGGTGAGCGCCAGCACCGTTCCGGCGATCTGCACGGTTCGTGTGCCGACGCGGGTCACGATCTGCCCGGCGACGACTGCGCTGAGGATCGCTGCGAATCCCATGGGCAGAAACTGCAACCCGGCGTCGAGGGCGCTGTCGTGCCGCACCTGCTGCAGGTAGACAGCGGTCAGGAAGAACATCGCCAGGAACCCGGCGCCGTTCAGCGCGAGCATGCTGCTGCCGAGCCGAAGCGAGCGGCTGCGGAAGAGAGTCAGCGGCAGCATCGGCCGTGCGCTGTGTCGCTCGACGCCCAGAAACGCCGCCAGCAGCGCGCCGGAGAGCGCCAGGAGCCCGATGACCTCACCGGACCGCCAGCCGACGGTGTCGGTGCGGATAACGCCGAGGACGAGGGCGAGCAGGCCGCCGGTGCCCAAGATCGCGCCGGCCCAGTCCACTGAGCCGCGTGCTCGGTCGGCGCCCGAACTTTCGGTGAGCACCACGGGGGACAGCGCGACGAGGACGGCGACGATCGGCACGTTCACCAGGAAGATCCAGCGCCAGGAGAGGGTGTCGACCAACATGCCGCCGATCACGACGCCCAGCGTGCCGCCGAGCCCGGCGAGGCCGCCCCAGATCCCCATGGCGATGTCGCGTTGCCGACCTGCGGGGAACGCCACCGTGAGCAGGGACATGGCGGCCGGTGCCATCAGCGCGGCCCCGAGACCCTGTGATGCGCGAACGGCGACGAGCGCACCGGCGGTAGGTGCGAGACCGGCGGCAAGACTGGCCGTGCCAAACACGGCGAGGCCGGTCATGAACAGCCGGCGGCGACCGAACAGATCTGCCACCCGGCCACCGAGGAGGAAGAACCCGCCGTACATGAGCACGTACACGCTGACGACCCACTGCAGGTCATTGCCGCCGAAGTGGAAGTCCCGCTGGATGTGCGGCAGTGCGACGTTGACGATCGTGACGTCGAGGACGTCGATGAACTGAGCGACGGCGAGCAGTGTGAGTACGAGCGCAGGTGCCCGCCAGCGAGACGAACGGATCGGCGCCGGCTGCGGCGCGGGACGGGTTGCGATTGCGGCGGTCATGGTCTCTCCTCGTCCTATACGCTGTACTTGTACGATGTAGAAGGACGCTAGCGCAGGACCTGTACGTTGTAAAGGGATTTCTTCTACGCTGTACAAGGGAGCGCTACACTGGCCGTGTGCCAGCCGCCAGCGCCCGCCGCTCCGGGCCCGCCAACGAGACCCGCGGCAAACTCAGCCGCGAGCAGGTCGTGGACGCCGCCGTCGAGCTCGCCGACGCGCAAGGCCTCGAGGCGCTGACAGTGCGCAAGTTGGCGCTCGCCCTGGGGGTCACACCGATGGCCCTGTACTGGCACGTCGCGGACAAGGACGCGCTGCTCGACGCTCTCGGCGATCGCATGTTCGCGACGGTCGAGCTGCCAGAACCGGTCGACGACTGGTTCGAGGATCTCTGCGCCGTGTCCCGCGCCATGGTCTCCGCGCTGCGTCGGCATCCCGCCGTCGCACCGCTGGCCGTGACAACTGTGATGGCGAGCGAAGCCGGCCTGAAGGTGGCCGAGCGGGTGCTTGCTCGGCTCTGCGACGCGGGGCTCGGCGACCGGGACGCGGCGGACGTCGGCGCCTACCTGCTGCGCGCCATGGTCGTCCTGGTAACCGCGCTGCCGGGGGCCACTGCGCAGACCGAGACCGACGCCGCGCACATGCGGCGAAAGACCGCGCACCTGTTCGAGCTGCCGCCCGAGCGCTTCCCGGTGGTCACCCGCCTGCTCGGCGTCCTGGTGCAGTGCGACGACCCGGACGTGTTCCTGGCCAATGGCGTCGACGTCCTCACGCTCGGGATCAAGGCCTTCGCCGAACGTGCAGCCGGTAGCCCGGCGCAGTAGTCGCGCGGCCGTGCCCCATGCTGGGCTCGTGAGCGCCGAACATGTGTCGCTGACCTATCGAGCCGTCATGGCGCTGGCCGCGCCGGTCGTGCGGTGGTGGGGCCGCCTCGAGGTGTCGGGAACGTCCGTGCTGCCGGCGTCCGGGCCGGTCATCGTCTTCGCCAACCACGACAGTCACTGGGATCCCCTGGTGATCGGCATCGCCGCCCGCGGCAGACAGGTGCGTGCGTTGGCCAAGGCGTCGCTGTGGAAACAGCCCGTGCTCGCCTGGGTCCTCGACCACATGGGCCAGATCCCGATCGAGCGCGGACGCGGCGACCTGGCCGCGATGTCGGCCGCCGTCGAGCAGCTGCGCGACGGCGGGTGCATCGGCGTGTTCCCGGAAGGAACCGTCTCGCGCGGCGAGGCGCTTCGGCCGTTGAGCGGCGCCGGACGGCTGGCGCTCGCGGTCCCGGAGGCGCGGCTCATCTGCGCCGCCGCGTCCGGAGTCACCGACATCGCGCGTTTCCCGCACCGGCCGCGGATCCGCGTCGACTTCTTCGAGCCGGACGGCGGTCAGGCGCAGGAGGGTGAGTCGGCGGTCCGGCTGACCCGGCGGCTGATGACGCAGATCCGGCAACGGGCGCCGTACGCGGTCGCGGGACGGCGGCGTACCGCGCAGGGCGCGGTTCCGGCTTCCGCCGCCGGTCAGCAGACCGAGGACGCAGGCCCGCGCCAGGACGTGAGCGACGACCTCGCCTGAGGATCGGATCCGACGAGGACGGCGTAGCTCCGTCCTCGCGGCCGCGTCGAGCAGGCCGGCCCGCAGCTGCCGACTGTTACGCTGGAGATCAGCGGCATGCGCGCCGCGCCTCCGCGGGTGAGCGTCCCGCTTCGATCATGCCGATCGCCGGCCCGTCTCCGAGTCGAGACCTGTCGATGCCGGTCGCCAGGATTGCCGTACTACTCGATCGGAACCACTCTGTGTCTCTCGCTGTGCCTGAGCGGAGCCTGCTGCCCGAACAGCCGGCCGCCGCACCGTTCTCCCGCCCCGTCGCGGGGGATGCGACGTCCGCGTCCTCGACCCACGTCACCTTCGCCGACCTGGGCGTTCCGCAAACCCTGGTAGCCGCGCTCGCCGCCGCCGGCGTGGTGCGCCCCACCCCCATCCAGGCCGCCGCGCTCCCCGACGCCCTCGCCGGCCGGGATGTGCTCGGCAGGGCGCCGACCGGCTCGGGAAAGACGCTCGCCTACGCGCTGCCGATGCTGACCCGCCTCGGCGCTGCCCCTGAGCGGGGCCGCCGTCGCCGCCCGCGCGGACTCGTCCTCGTGCCTACGCGGGAACTGGCCGACCAGGTCGCCGGCGCGCTCGTCCCGCTGGCCCGGCGCCGATCGCTGGAGGTGCTCGTCGTCGTCGGCGGTGCCCCGATCGGCCGGCAGATCAGCACGCTGCGCCGGGGTGTCGACATCATCGTGGCCACTCCCGGACGCCTGGTCGACCTGCTCAATCGGCGCGAGATCTCGCTCGACGAGATCGAGGTCACGGTGCTCGACGAGGCCGACCACATGGCCGATCTCGGCTTCCTGCCGTCCGTGACGACGATCCTCGACGCCGTTCCGCCGCGGCGGCAGCGTCTGCTGTTCTCCGCGACACTCGACCGCGATGTCGAGATCCTGGTCAACCGCTATCTTGACTCTCCGTCGGTGCACGGGGACGCGGAGACCGCCGCGGCGACGCCGATGATGCACCACAAGGTCCTGCGCGTCGCGCGCCCCGACAAGCTCACCGTGGTCGCCGAGCTTGCTTCCTCGGCCGCCAAGACACTCGTCTTCGTCCGCACGAAGCACGGCGCCGACCGCCTGGCCAAGCAGCTGCACGGTCGCGGTGTCGGCGCTGTCGCCCTGCACGGCGATCTCAACCTCAACCAGCGACGGCGAGCCCTGCAGAGCTTCGCCGGCGGGGACAGCTCGATCCTCGTCGCCACCGACGTCGCCGCGCGTGGCCTCCACGTCGACGATCTCGACCTGGTCGTGCACTTCGACCCGCCGACGGACCACAAGACGTATTCGCACCGCTCCGGCCGCACGGCCCGCGCGGGCGCACAGGGGACCGTTGTGAGCCTGGTCGAGCCGGGCCAGGCGCAGCAGGTGGCTCGCCTCCATGCGGCCGCGGGTGTGGTCGCGTCCGCGGCAAGCGCCCGCCCGGAGCCCTCGAGCGCGGGACAGCATGCGGCACGCCGGCACGTTACGACGCCGACCGCGCCGGGGCGCCCGGCGCAGCGCCGCCGCTCCGCACGGTCACGGCCGCGGACCGGCGCGCCGAAGTAGGGCCGCGTCGCTATTGCGACACCGCGGTCGTCGAACTCTCAGGGGACGAGGACGAGTTTTCCTCGGCCGTGTCCGCCGCCGACGATTCGGTAAGCCTCGGCGGCGCGGTCGAACGGGAACGTCTGCACCTTGATGACGAGCTGGCTCTGTTGCAATAGCCCGGCGACCTCCGCCAGCGCCGCCCTGCCTCGAGAGTCCGCGCTGCCCCCGGTGACCCTGGCGCCGGCCGAACCCGCGCCGAAGTTGGCAATGCTGACGACCTGCGACGGATCGGATACCAGGCTCATCAGCTCTTCGATCGGCGTTTTGCCGACCGCGTCGAAGACTCCGTCGACCCGGCCGCCGGATGCCGCGCGAACCCGGCCCGCTAGACCCTCGCCGTAGAGGACGGGGGTCGCTCGAATCTCCCGGAGATAGTCCTGGTTGGCTTGCCCGGCTGAGGCGATGACCCGGAGTCCTCCGGCCACGGCCATCTGCACCGCGACGGCCCCCACGCCGCCCGCTCCGCCGTCGACGAACACGGTGCCGCCCGCTGCGATCGACAGCAGCCGGAGCACGCGTTCGGAGGTCTCCCCGGCTACCCCGGCCGCGGCCGCCACGGCCCAGTCGATCGAACTCGGCTTGGCCGCCCAGGCGTGCAGGACCGCGTACTCCGCCTGGGTGCCCGCGCCCAAGCCGAAGACGTCGTCGCCGACCTTGACATCGGTCACGCCCTCGCCGACCTCGTCGACAACGCCGGCGGCGTCGTAACCGAGGAACCCGGCGCCGGAGAGAGGTTGGCCGCCCGACATGGCACCGGACAGCCGTTTCCAATCGATGGCGTTGACGCTTGCCGCACGCACGGCGATTCGGACCGCTCCGGGCCCTGGATGCGGGTCCGGGGCCTCGTCCCACTTCAATTCCTCAGGACCGCCGTACTTACTGAACTGCAATGCTCGCACCGGACCGTCCTCTCACCGCGGGCTTACTGATATCCCGGCAAATCGAGGACGACCTCCGTTTATTCCGATGCCGATTCGTTATCTTGACTCAAGTCTGTAGAGAAGCTCAGCCGCCGGGCGCGGCGGTCGTTGCGGTCACGACGTTGGGCCCGAGAGTTTACGCACGCGACAGATGTCGTCGTGCTGACAGCCCAAGCTGATGGACACTGCCGCGAAGAATGGTTAAATGCCCGTATGTACGGTAGGCGTGCCGTGCTCGTCACGGAGGGCTTCCGGCGCGGGCGCTTCTCTATTGCTGTAATTTTGGCGATGCTGGTGGGGACGCTGCCCAGCGCTCCCGCTGCGGCCCACGCGCGGATCGCAGACGGCACGGCCGCGGTTGTCGTCCGCACCCAGCCCGGCGCCGCAGAGGCGGTCGCTGCCCGGGTGCGGGCGTCGGGTGGGCACCTCACCCGGTGGCTTCCCCTGATCAACGGCTTCGCGGCCGACGTGCCGACCGCGGCTCTGCCTGCGCTCGGCGCTGATCGGCAGGTTCGCGCCCTCACGGCCGACAGCCCTGTGCACCTGCTCGGCGACACGACGACGTCGTCGAGCGACGGGCCGACCTCGCCCTATGTGCAGTCGCTGCGCGCTGACAAGGTCTGGCAGGCCGGGGACCAGGGCCAAGGCGTAACGGTAGCGGTCATCGACACCGGAGTGGCGCCGGTGACCGACCTCGCCGGGCGCGTTGTTCCGGTCGTCGACGATCGCACGGGAAAACGAACGCCCTGCGAAAACCTGTCCGGTGAACCGGACTGCACCGACAACTACGGACACGGCACGTTCGTCGCCGGCATCATCGCGGGCAACGGCGCTGCCAGCGCAGGGGAGTGGACAGGGGTCGCGCCGCAAGCCAACGTCTTGTCGGTGAAGGTCGCCGGGCGTGACGGCGCGACCGACGTCAGCAACGTTCTGGCGGCAATACAGTGGGTCGTCAGCTTCAAGGACCGGTACAACATCCGCGTTCTCAATCTGTCCCTGGCCACCGATTCCACCCAAAGCTATCTCACCGACCCGTTCGACTACGCGGTCGAACGGGCCTGGGACGCCGGCGTCGTTGTCGTGGTTTCCGCGGGCAACCGCGGTCCTGGCCCGGCGACCATCTCCAAGCCCGGCGACGATCCGCTGGTCATCACGGTCGGCGCCGTCGACGACGGGGGCACTCCCGGCGTGGGCGACGATGCCCTGCCGGCATTCACCTCGCGGGGTCCGACCGCGGCCGACGGCCTTGCGAAACCCGATGTCGCGGCTCCCGGTACGCACATCGTGTCGCTGCGTTCGGTCGGCAGCACGATCGACACCGCTTACCCGGATTACGTCGACGGCGCATACCACCGCGGCAGCGGGACGTCCTTCTCCGCGGCGGGGGTCTCCGGAGTCGTTGCCTTGATGTTGTCGCGTTGGCCGGCCCTCACACCGAACCAGGTGAAATACGCGCTCCGGGCGACTGCGCGGACCCTGCCCGGGATTGCCGACACTCTTGCGGTGGGCGCCGGTGAGGTCGACGCAGCCGCGGCGGCGCTCACGCCGCCGGCCGGTCAAGCCAACCTCGGCGTGATCCGCTCCAACGGGACCGGGCTACTGTCCGGCAGCCGCGGACACGTCCAAGTGCAAACGGTCGATGCGCAACAGACCGTGGTCGATGGCGAACTCACGGCCCAGTTGATCGCCTGGGACCCGTGTGGGTATGCGCTCGGCTGGAATGTCTCGAGCTGGTATCTGTCCACGTGGTACGTCACGCCGATGTTCGCGGTGACCTGGAGCGCCTCGGACTGGCCGGGGCACAATTGGGGCGGCCACAACTGGGGCGGGGGGACCTGGGAAGGGGCGACCTGGGACGGCACGTACACCGACCGCGATTACGGTAATCCGATCGAGGGATCGATTTGGTTCGGAGCTTGGGGCTGAAGTCCGGCTCGATCAGGACCGGGATCCGACGGCCGACCGCGAATAAGCAGCGGGTATTCGACCCGACCATCCCGGCGGATGCGGTCGGCCTGATCGCTGTTCTGGCCGGAGTCGGGATCGGCGCCGGGGCGCTCAGCACCCGGGTCGGACATCCGCCGACGATGCCGTCGCTGACCGTTCTGCTCCTCCTCGTTCTCGCACTGACACTTGCGGGCCGCTTGACCGTCGCCTTCCGCTATCGCGGCGAGGTCGACGCTCTCGATGCCTTCGAGGCTGCGTTGACGCCCGCAGTGGCGTTGGTGCCCGGTCCGCGGCTCATCCTCCTGGTGGCCGTTGCGAAACTCGGAGCGCAGCTCTGGCTGCGGATGCCGGGATCGAAACTCGCATTCAACGTCGCTCAATGGATCGCCTGCACAGGCCTCGCCTCGATTACTTTTGCAGCGCTCTCACATGCTGGCGCCTCGGCGCCTCAGCGCCTGGGCGCGCTGGCCGCCGCGATGCTCGTCGTCGTCATCACGAACACGGCCGCGGTGGCCGTGCTCTTCGTCCTGCTGGGTGACGCACCACGGCTCGACCGCGTCTTCCACTGGCCCGAACTCGGCCGCAGCCTCGTCATGACCCTGGTTATGGTCGCCACCGGGGTCGCCACTGCCATGGCCGCGGAGCAGAAGCGCGGCGCATTACTGGCCCTGTTCGGACTGCTGCTCCTGTTGCACTGGGCCGGGCGCGGCTACGCGCTGCAAGAGGCCCGGTCGGACCAATGGCAGTGCCTGCAGAGTGCGACGCATACGCTTTCCGCGTCGGTCGACCCGCGCGAGAACGCGGCGGCGTTCCTGGACGACGTCTGTCGGTGCTGCAAGGCGCAGAGTGCGGAACTCGCGTTGAATCGTCGCGGCGCGCCCGAGGTTTACCGGGTGGGCCCCGGGCCGCGAAGTCCCTCCGCCGCCGAACTGCGCACGGCCGAACTGCCTCTCCACGTCGTCGGGGTCCCCCGCGCAACCGGATGGCGTGGGCTGCTCGCGTGGCTTCGCGGGCGGTCTCTGCGCAGCAAGGAGGCGTTCAAGGCTTCCGCGCCCACTGCGGACTCGCGCGACTGCCTGGCCGTGCCGGTCCTCTGCGACGATGCGAGGGTCGGCGTCCTCGCGGTTTACAACCGGACCGGGTTGGCCGAGCTCGACGCCGCGGACCTCACCGTCCTCCAGGCGCTCGCCCAGGAGCTCTCGGCCGCTTTGCAGCGCGCCGAACTCATCGATCAAGCCCTGAGCGCCCGCGACAGCGCGGCCCGCATCATTGCCGGAAGCAACGACGGCATCGTCGCCATCGCCGAGGACGGATCGGTCGTGGCGTGGAATCCTGCCCTGGCCGAGATGACCGGACGCGCGACCGAGCAAATGATCGGTGGTTCGGTGTCGGTGCTCGACGCTCGGGACGCCTCGGGGCGACCGATTCGCCTCGAAGGTTGGGCGCACGGCGGTCCGTTGCCGATGGAGCTGCAGATCCGGGCACAGGACGGCAGTTCACGTTGGGTCTCCTGCTCCTACGCCGAGGACACCGACCGCTGGCACGGCGGCCGCATGCTCGTCGTCATGGTCCGCGACGTCACCGAGCTGAGACGGCAGCGCGCGCTCGTCGCCGGTCAGGCGCAAATTCTGGAATTGATCGCGTCCGACGAACCGTCGGATACCTCCCTGCGTGCGATTGCCCGTTTCGTCGCCTCTCAGCTCGACGGTGCGACCGTCAGCGTGCTGTCGGCCGAGCGCGAGCAGCAAGGCCGCTCCATGATCGCGTTCACAGAACCGTCGCCCGACGTTGCGCTTCCACGCGAGCTGACCAACGACCCGGAGCTGTGGACACTGCGGCCGAAGGACGGCCGTCCGATCATCTGTGCTTCGGACTCGGGCGGCGAGGACGCTACGTACTGGGCAATGCCCGTCCCGGAGGAGGAGCATTCCGAGGCCCGGGCGCTGCTCCTCGTCCGTCCGCATCGGGCTGCCGCGCTGACCGATCAGGCCGTGCAGGTGCTTCGCACGGCGGCGCGGTTGACCGACGTCTGCCTGTCCCGTGAGGAGGCCCGGGCCCGGCTCGCCCACCAGGCCAGCCACGACGCCCTCACCGGGCTGCCGAACCGGGCTCTCTTCCTGGACCGCTGCTGGCACGCGCTGCGCGACGCCGAGCAGACGGGTCGGCTCGTCGTTCTCCTGTTCCTGGATCTCGACGAGTTCAAGGTCGTGAACGACAGCCTCGGCCACGACGTCGGCGACCGGTTACTGGTCGCGGTCGCCGAACGGCTCCGGCACGCGCTGCGGCCGGCCGACACGATCGCCCGATTCGGCGGTGACGAGTTCACGATTCTCTGCGAGGGCGTTCACGAAGAGGACGCCCGGCTCGTTGCCGAGCGCATTCTTGCGCTCTTCGACGGTCCGTTCCACATCGGCGACATCGAGGTCTTCGAGTCCGCGAGCATCGGCATCGCCGTCGGCACGCACTCGGCCCGCCCGTCCGACCTACTGCAGCAGGCGGACGCCGCCATGTACCGGGCCAAGGACGGGGGCGGCAACCGATACGTCTTCTTCGAGTCCCACATCGGCCGCCGGGTCGACGCGCGGCTGGCCACCTACACCGCGCTGCGTCGCGCCGTCGACGAGCAACAGCTCCAGGTCCGGTACCAGCCGATCGTTTCCATCCAGGACGGGTCGCTCGCCGGAATAGAAGCCTTGGTCCGATGGCAGCATCCGACCGGGGTGCTGCTACCGCCGCAGGATTTCATCGACCTCGCCGAGGACACCGGCCTCATCGTGCCGCTCGGCGCGTTCGTCCTGCACACGGCGCTGCTCGATCTGCGGCAGTTGTCGCTGAACGGTGCCTCGCCCCGGATCAGCGTCAACGTCTCCGCGCGCCAGCTCACGTCGCAGCGATTCTCACAGGCCGTCCGGCGCTCTTTGGAGGAATCCGGAGTCACACCGCAGCGGCTGTCGCTGGAAATCACCGAAAGCGTGCTGCTGACGAGGTCGTCCGCGGTGTACGCAGTGATCAACGAGCTGAAGAGCATCGGCGTCAGCCTTTCCCTCGACGATTTCGGGACGGGTCACTCCTCACTCGACTACCTGCGCCGCGTCCCGGTGGACGAGGTCAAAATCGATCGCCGATTCATCGCCGACCTGCTGACCAGTCGCCAGAGCCGTGCCATCGTGTCCGCGGTCATCCGCCTGGCCCACGACCTGGGCCTGCAAGTCGTCGCCGAGGGCATCGAGCAGGCCGACCAAGCAGCGTGCCTCGCCGACCTGGGCTGTGACCTGGCGCAAGGCTTCTACTATTCGCCGCCGCTGCCGGCGGGGGAGGTCCTCCGCCGCACCGCCTTCCAGACGGTGTGATCCGCGGCCGGGATCGGGTGCTGACCCAGCCGCCTCGGCCGCCCACGCGGTGCCAGCGGCTCACCGCCATCCGACACGGCTCGCGAAATAGTCGTGACCATGTCCCTTCGGCAGCCGAAGCTCCTCGCCGTCCTCGCCACTCTCGTCGTGGCACTGTGCGCAGCCGCCCTCACCGTGCCCGGGGCGCAGGCTGCGGCGTCGCATCTGCCCTCCTGGCGGCTGGTCGGCACCTCGACCTCGACGCATTTCCGCGGCCTGTCGGTCGTCAACGAGAATGTGGTCTGGCTCGGCGGTTACGACGGGAGGATCCTGCGCACGGTCAACGGCGGACGGAGCTGGGGCTTCTCTTACCCCGACGGGCCGAAGTCGGCGCTGCAATTCCGGGACATCAGCGCGTCCGACCGTGATCATGCCGTCGCGATGGCGGCCGGAACGGGCTCCGACTCGCGGCTGTACCGCACCTCCGACGGCGGCCGGACCTGGCGGCTCTCGTACACGAACCACAACGCTGCGGCCTTTTTCGACTGCATGTCGTTCTACGGTTCCATGCACGGCCTGGTGCTCAGCGACCCCGTGAACGGCAGATTCCGCATCCTGGCCACGACGGACGGCGGCGCGACATGGCACGTCCTACCGAGCGGGGGCATGCCGCGGACGCTCGACGGTGAGTACGGGTTTGCCGCAAGCGGCGAATGCCTGACCACGCGCGGCCGGCAGGCTTGGTTCGGTAGTGACGGGGCGGCGGCGCGGATCTACCACTCCAACGACGGTGGGCTCACCTGGCAGGTGCACGGGACTCCGGTCCAAAGCGGCGCGAGCGCCGGGGTCTTCGGACTCGCCTTCAACACCCGCGACCTCGGGATCGCGGTCGGCGGCGACTTCGCCAAGCCCGCGGCGCATCGAGCGGTCGCGGCGTTCTCGCAGTTCCAGTCACCCTGGCGGCTGGCGCCGAATCAGCCCGCCGGTTACCGGTCGGGGGTCAGTTTCGTGCCGTCGCGGTCTCGTCTCGGGATGGCCGTCGCCGTGGGACTGAACGGCTCGGACGTCACCTACGACGCGGGTCAGCACTGGACCAGGTTCGGCAAGGGGCAATTCGACACAGTGATGTGCGCGTCGGACGGGTCCTGCTGGGCGGCCGGCGATCTGGGGCGAGTCGCCGTGCTGCGCCGCTAGCGCCGCCGGCCAGCCGTCCTTGGGGGACCGGTCAGGCCGGGGCTGCGTTGGCGGCCGAGCTGGGCTCGACCGGCTCGGTTCCGGCCGGGCCCGCGGGGGGCACGGTCGCGTCCTCGGCGACAGTCGCGTGGTACTTGCCGCCTCGCAGCAAGGACGCGACGGCAGCGACCAGGCAAGCGATGATCGCAAAGACGAACGCGTACACCAGCGCCGTATGGAACGGGCTCGAGATCAGCGCGGGAAAGAAACTGCGGCCGGTGACCTGCGCGGCCTGCCCCTGCGGCAGCGCGTGCAGCGCGGCCGGACCGAGCAGCGTCGCCATCGGGTTGTAGCCCAGGAACGACGCGAACAAGGTCGCGACCGGCGGGAGCGACGAGATCCGCGCGGCGTCGGCGGCCGAGACGCCGTGCGCCGTGAGGCCGCTCAGCATGGCGTGCGGGAGGTCGGCAGCCAACCCGACGATCATCAAGGTGAAGAACACCCCGATCGACAGGACGCTGGCGGTGTTCATGAACGTCGCCAGCATGCCGGCGCCGGCACCGCGCTGGTGCGGCGGAAGGCTGTTCATGACACCGGCGGAATTGGGCGACGCGAACAGTCCCATGCCGATTCCGTTGAGCAGCAGGATCAGCGCGAACCAGAGGTACGAGAAGTTCACCGGCAGGACGATGAGCAGCCCGAAGCTCGAGGCCGCCACGAGCAGCCCACCGGTGGCGAAGGGGCGCGCGCCGAAATGGTCGGAGAGATAGCCCGACACCGGACCGGCGATCAGGAATCCCGCGATCAGCGGCAGCATGTAGATCCCGGCCCACAGCGGGGTGCGCGAGAAGTCGTAGCCGTGGCGCGGCAGCCAAATCCCCTGCAGCCAGATGATCAGGATGAACTGCAGGCCACCGCGGCCCATCGAGGCGAGCAGGGCGGCCACGTTGCCGCCGGTGAACGCACGGATCCGGAACAGGTCCAGGTGGAACATGGGGTCTTCCACGCGCAGCTCGACGACGCAGAACACCACCAGAATCCCGATCCCGGCGATGAGCGAGACGAGGACGAGCGGGGAGGCCCAGCCCATCGTCGACGTGCCGTAGGGCTGGATCCCGTACGTGATGCCGATCATTATGCCGATGAGGCCGAGCGCGAATGTGACGTTCCCCCACCAGTCGATCCGCGCCGCCTTGCGAATCCCGAGCTCGCGCAGCGAGTGGTAGGACCAGATTGTTGCGATGACGCCGATGGGCACGGAGACGAGAAAGATCAGCCGCCAGGAGATCGGTGCCAGAACCCCGCCGAGGACGAGCCCGATGAACGATCCGGCGATCGCGGCGATCGAGTTGACGCCGAGCGCGAGACCTCGCTGATTCTGCGGAAAGGCATCGGTGAGGATGGCGCTGCTGTTGGCGAACAGCATGGCTCCGCCGATGCCCTGCCCGACCCGCATGAGGATCAGCCACCAGGCCCCGGCGGACCCGTGCAGCCAGCACACGGTGAGGAGGATCGAGAAGACCGTGAAGACGGCGAAACCGAGGTTGAACATCCGCACCCGGCCGTAGATGTCACCCAATCGACCGAGGCTGACCAGAAGCACGGCCATGACGACCATGAAGCCAAGGATCAACCACAGCAGATATCCGGTGTTGCCGGGCGCGAGGGGATTGATGCCGATCCCGCGAAAGATGTTCGGAAGCGCGATCAGAAGGATCGATGCGTTGATCGTTGCCATCAGCATGCCGAGGGTGGTGTTCGACAGCGCCACCCACTTGTAGTCGACCGCGTGCAGTCGCATGGACGCCGTGCTCCCTCAGCTTCACTCACTTCGTTGGCCTAACTAAAGGTACAGGAGGGGAGTGCGTGCGCGTGGGCGTCCGCGTCCGGGCGTCCCGGGTCGGCGGTCGGCGGTGCGGCGTGCGCGTCCGCAGCGTGCGCGGCGCGGCCGACGCTGCCCGCCGGCGCCCGCGGCGCAGGGTGCGGGTCGGCAGCGCAGCCGATGCTGCCCGGTCGGCGCCCACGGCGCAGGGTGCTGGTCCGCGGCGCAGGCCCCGCGCCCGTCCTCGTGATCAACAGACAATATGTGCTGCTATGACAGCGCGGATTGTCTGTTGATCAACGACCCGGGACCCCGGGAGCTCGGGTCGACCGGCGGTGACCGCGTGGTCGGGGCGCCCGCGTCGTCGGTTCGCCCGCGGCGCAGGCGACGCTGCGGCGCAGCCCCCGCTGC
>JAICIE010000092.1 GCA_025924515.1 Jatrophihabitans sp.
CGATATACGGCTGGCGTGGAGCGAGCGCCGGCAGCATCGGCCGCTTCCCGACGACCTTCCCGCGCCTCGACGGCGAGCCCGCGCCCCTCTACCCGCTGGCGACCAGCTTCCGCAACGCCCGCTCGGTGCTCAGCGCCGCGAACACGGTGGCCGCGGCGCTGCGGTCCGGTCCGGCATCGGTGGCGTTGCGGCCCCGGTCCGAGGCTGCGGACGGTTCCGTCGTGATCGCCCGGTTGCTGACCGTGGCCGACGAGGCGGCGTGGGTCGCCGCGCGGATGCGGGACGCGTGGACGGCCCGTCCGCCGGGCCGGCGCACGGCGGCCGTTCTGGTCCGCCGCCGTTCCCAGCTTCCGCTGCTCGCCGATGCGTTGCAGGCGGCTGGGCTGCCGGTCGAGGTCGTGGGCCTGGGCGGGCTGCTGACGACCCCCGAAGTCAGCGACGTGGTCGCCACCCTGCGGGTGCTGGTCGACGCCGATGCGGGCAGCGCGTTGGCGCGGCTCTTGACCGGCCCGCGCCTGCGGATCGGCCCGGCAGATCTGGCTGCGCTGCATCGCCGGGCCCGCGAGCTGGCGGACCCGCCCAGCGTCGTTGAGGCGCTCGACGACCTCGGGCCCGCGCAGCGCTACTCGGCGACAGGCTTCGCCCGGGTCAGCGAGTTCGGCGACGTGCTGCGCCGGCTCCGGCGACGGCTGGGCGCCCCGCTGCCCGATCTGGTCGCCGACGTGGAGCGCACGCTGGGAGTCGACATCGAGGTCGCCTCCCGGCCGGACCGGCGCACGACCGGCCGCGCGCACCTCGACCGCTTCCTCGACGAGGCGGCCGACTTCGCCAGTGACACCGACAGCGCCACCGTCCCGGCGTTCCTGGCGTTCCTCGACGCGGCGGCGGACGAGGAACACGGCCTGGAGCCCGGCGAGGTGCAGGTCGAGACCGAGCGGGTCCAGCTGCTCACCGTGCACGCAGCCAAAGGGCTCGAGTGGGACGTCGTCGCGCTGCCCGGGCTTGTCGACGGGATCTTCCCGGCGGCCCCGAAGTCGGTGAACTGGGCCAATCTCCGGCAGGAGTTGCCGACGCCGCTGCGCGGCGACCGCGCCGACCTCCCAGCGCTGCGGCTCGACGGCGTCGCCGACCGCTGTGACGTCGCCGCGCGCCTCTACGAGCACGATCACGCCGTCCGGGCCCGTGCCGCGGAGGAGGAGCGGCGGCTCGTCTACGTCGCCCTGACCCGCGCGCGGGAGATGCTGCTCGCATCGGGATACGTCTGGGACACCGGAGTCCGTCCCCGGGGCGTCTCCCCGTTTCTCGCGGAGCTCCGGGAGTCGGTCGAGCCAGCCGAATGGCACGAGCCCGAACCTGACGCAGCAAACCCGCTCACCGCCGAGGCGAGGTCAGCGGCCTGGCCGCCCGACCCGTTCGGCCCGTTCCCCGGCGACCGACGCCCGGGACGCCGGGCCGCGGTCGAGCAGGGGGCGGCGCTCGTCCGCGCCGCACGAGGCTCGGCGGCTGCCGATGGGTCCGGCGAGTCCGGCCGTGCCCGCCAGTGGGCGCGCGATGTCGACCGGCTCCTGGCCGAGCGCGCCGCCGCGGCCGACCTGGCCCGGCCGGTGGTGCCGCTGCCCGGCCACCTGTCGGTGTCCCAGCTGGTCGACCTCGACGCCGACCCGCAGGAGCTGGCCCGGGCGCTGCGCCGACCCCTGCCCCGGCGTCCGGCGGCCGAGGCGCGCCGCGGCACCGCCTTCCACCGCTGGCTCGAACAACGCTGGCACGCCCAGCCCCTGCTCGACGTCGACGAACTTCCCGGCGCTGCCGACGAGGGCGCCGACGACGCCGACCTCGCCGCCCTTCGCACGGCGTTCGAGGCGAGCCCCTGGGCAGCGCGGACGCCGGCCGAGGTGGAGGTCGGGTTCGAGATGGTGCTCGACGCAGTCGTCGTCCGCGGACGCATGGACGCCGTCTTCGGCAGCGATGCCGAAGGCTGGACGGTCGTCGACTGGAAGACCGGGTCGGTTCCGCCGGCCGGAACGAACCAGTCAGCCGCCGTCCAGCTGGCTGCCTATCGGCTCGCCTGGGCCCGGCTGCGCGGGATTCCCGACGACCAGCTCGCCGGCGTTCGTGCCGTCTTCCACTACGTGCGCTCGGGCGTCACCGTCGAGCCCACCCGCCTGCTCGACGCCGACGGGCTGCGGAGGCTGCTGCAGGAGGAGCGCTCGCCCTGAGAGCGGCGCGATCGGAGGTCGGGCGTGCGAGAGGTTGCGCATCGGATTTCGGCGCAGCGGAGGTTCCGGCGCATCGAGGTCACAGCGACACGCCGGCCGACGTCCTGGCGCCGCGGTGCGCGGCGAGCCGGAACCGGGCGGGCACCCGGTCTCGGCCGTCGATCTCGTCCGCCACCCACTCGCCGACCAGCGGCGCGAACTTCGCCCCGTGCCCCGAGCACGGCGAGCAGACGACGACCGGTCCGACGCTGTCGAGGAGGAAGTCCTCGGTCGGGGTGGAGGTGTAGAGACAGGTCGTCTCCGATCGTGGCGTCGGCTCCAGCCCGGGCAGCCACCGCCGCACGTAGTCGACGACCCGACGCCGCGATTCCGGATCGGCCCGTCCGGAGCGCGACGCCGCGGTGGTGAGCGTGCCGAGGTCGTGCTCGCCGATCTTCCGATCGTCTGCCGGGCCGCCGTCGCGGCCGCCGGCGAGGTGATAGACCGGGTGGGTCAGCGCATGGATGACGCTGGGCCAGGGCGGAGCGGCCGGATCCTGACGCGGGAAGTGGAACACGTGTTGCTCCGTGACCCGCAGCGGGGGCAGCGGCACCGTGTCGCCCAGCAGCGGCTGCAGCCAGGCGCCGGCGGCCACCACTACCCGCCCGGCGCTCAGCGCTTCCCCGTCGGCCAGGACCACCGTCGCCGCGTCCCCGTCGGCGCGCACGGTCCGCACCGCTGCGCCGGAGCGCACCGTCGCGCCGTCGATTTCGGCGAGCCGCAGCATCGCGGTCACGGCCTCGTCCGCGTCCAGCGTTCCGGCTTGTGGATGGAAGAGCACCGGCCCGTCGAACACCATGCCGGGCCAGCGCCGCTCGGCCTCGGCCGCGTCGAGCACCTCGTGCGCCACGCGAGCCGCTGCCAGGTGCTCTGCGATCACCGGCACGTCCCGACCCGGCCCGAAGTCGATCGCGCCGAGCATGCGCAGCAGGCGCGCTCCGGATCGGTCCTCGAGGTCGCGCCACAGCTCCAACGCGGGCCCGGTAAGAGCCAGGTAGAGCGGATCGCCGTAGGCACGGCGCACGATCCGCGCGCTGCCGTGCGAGCTGCCGTGCCGGTGACCGGCCCGGAACTGCTCGAGGACGGTGACGCTGCGACCGCGTGCGGCCAGGGTTGCCGCTGTCGCCGCGCCGGCGAGCCCGGCGCCGATCACCGCCACATCGACGGCGGTTTGGACCATGGTTCGGCAGGTTACTGTCGGCAGCCCCGGCGGTCGGTGTGGGTTGCCTCAGCCGGCTCGGGAGGTCGTCAGCCGGCTTGCCCCGGCGAGGCGGCGTAGCGAGCTGCCGGGGTTCCCGGCGCGTTGAACTGCCCGGGGACCGCGTCCGGGTTCGGTACGCAAACCTCGCCCTCCAGTCCGTCGGGGTCACGGAAGAACAGCGACAGCACCGGCCCGAAATCCGTGACGAACTCGTCGGCGGCGCCGCGGTCGATCAATCGGCGCCGGATCGCGTCGAACGCGTCGAGGGACGCCGCCTGCAGCCCGAGGTGATCGATTCGGCCTCGTCCGAACATCGGCGTCTGCCGCTGGGCCTCCGCGTTGCCGGTCAACTCGAACAGGTTGATCTCCCGGCGCCCGCCGATCTCGACGAAGGTGAGGACGCCTTCGTGTCCCATGCGCTGCTCACCGGTGACCTCCGCGCCGAAGACGTCGCGGTAGAACTCGACGAACCGCCCGGTGTCGGCGGTGAGGATCGCCACGTGGTTGAACCCGTCGAGGAGCATGGCGGAAATCGTGGCAGGCCCACCGCGCGGGCGGAAGGCTCCGGCCGAACGGCTCTGGCTACTGTCGGGTCCCGTGACCGCAGAGCGCGACTTCGTCCAGGCACATACCGAGGAGCTTCTCGCCGATCTCGACGCGTTCCTCCGCATCCCCGGGATCAGCGCCCAGCCTGAGCACGCGGAGGACGTCCGGTTCAGCGCCGAGTGGCTGGCCGCCGCCGCGCAGCGCACCGGGTTCCCGACCGTGGAGATCTGGGATACGGCGGGGATGCCCGCCGTCTTCGCGGAGTGGCGCAGCGACGACCTGGACGCGCCGACCGTTCTCGTCTACGGACATCACGACGTGCAGCCGGTCGACCCGCTCGAACTGTGGCATGCCGATCCCTTCGACCCCACGGTCGAGGGCGGCGTCCTGCGCGCCCGCGGGTCCTCCGACGACAAGGGACAGCTGCTGTTCCACCTGCTCGGGGTCCGGGCGCATCTCGCCGCCACCGGGCGCACGAGCCCGGCGGTCACGCTGAAGCTGCTGGCGGAGGGCGAGGAGGAGTCCGGCTCGCCGCACTTCGCTGAGCTGCTGCGCGCTCACCGAGACCGCCTGGATGCCGACGTCGTCGTGGTCACCGACACCGGGATGATCGCCGAGGACGTGCCGAGCACGGTCACCGGCATGCGCGGCATGGTGGTCTGCACGGTTCGCTTCCACGGCCCGGACATGGACCTGCACTCCGGCAGTTTCGGCGGTGCCGTGCCGAATCCGGCCACCGAGATCGCCAGGCTCGTCGCCGCGCTGCACGACGGCGCCGGCCGGGTGCAGGTTCCCGGCTTCTACGACGACGTCCTTGAGCTCAGCGAGCAGGAGCGGGCCTTGCTGGCGAAGATCCCGGTCAGCGACGCGGAGCTGCTGGCCACCGCCCACTCGCGGGCGCTGGCCGGTGAGGCGGGCTACAGCAGCGTCGAGCGGCTCGGAGCCCGCCCGACCGCCGAGGTGAACGGGATCGGCGGCGGTTACCAAGGCGCCGGCAACAAGACGATCATTCCGCGCGACGCGTTCGCGAAGCTGTCCTTCCGGCTGGTGGCCGACCAGGACCCGGGGAAGATCCAGCAGGCCGTCGAGCGGTTCGTCGCCGAGCACACCCCGGACGGGATCGGGGCCACGGTGGCCTGGGAGGGGGAGGGTGTGCCGCCCTGCCTCGTCCCGCTGGACACCCCCGCGTACCGCGCCCTCACCGAGGCCATCTCCACCGCCTGGGACGGCCGCGAGGTGTTGCCCACCCGCGAGGGCGGCAGCGGACCGGAAGCGCTCATCCAGCGGGCGATCCCCGCGCCCATGGTGTTCCTCGGCGCGGGGCTGCCCGACGACCAGATCCATGCGCCGAACGAGAAGGTCAGCCTGACGATGCTCTACCGGGGCGCCGAGGCGGCCGCTCATCTCTGGCGCAATCTGGGCGCGCTCGGCCCCGACGGCCTCGGCCGGACCTGACCGCCACCGTCCGTAGGGTGAACGGCGTGCCGCAGTTGCCCTCCCCGTCCTTCGCCCTCAGCAAGCACACGCTCGACAACGGTCTGCGGGTCGTGCTGGCTCCGGACCGCAGTGCGCCGGTGGTCGGCATCGCCGTCCTGTACGACGTGGGTTTCCGGTCGGAGCCCGAGGGCCGCACCGGCTTCGCGCACCTGTTCGAACACCTGATGTTCCAGGGGTCCGCGCACCTGGAGAAGCTCGAGCACTTCCGCTACGTGCAGAGCTCGGGCGGAACGTTCAACGGGAGCACGCATCCCGACTACACCGACTATTTCGAGGCGCTGCCGGCCAATGCCCTCGAGCGCGGGCTCTTCCTGGAGGCCGACCGGATGCGGTCGCCGCGCATCACCGAGGAGAACCTCGCCAACCAGCTCGAAGTGGTCAAGAACGAGATCCGGGTGAACGTCCTCAACCGCCCGTACGGCGGGTTCCCGTGGATCTATCTGCCGGGAGTGCTGTTCGACACGTTCGCCAACGCGCACAACGGTTACGGCGGCTTCGAGGATCTCGAGAACGCGACGGTGGCCGACGCACAGGACTTCTTCGCCCGCTTCTACACACCCGCCAACGCGGTGCTCGCCGTGGCCGGCGACCTCGATGAGGACGAGGCCCTGGCTCTGATCGACAAGCATTTCGCCGACATCCCGTCGCGGCCGGCTCCGTCGCGGCCCTCGTTCGCCGAACCGCCACTGACGCAGTCGCGCCGCAGCACGCACGACGATCCGCACGCGCCGATCCCCGCCGTCGCGGTCGGTTGGCGGGTACCCGACCCGCATGGCGCACCGGACGACTATCTCGGCGCGGTGCTGCTCGCCGAGCTGCTCACCTCCGGCGACGCCTCGCGGCTGCAACGCCGCCTGGTGCAGGAAGAACAGCTGGTCACCGACGTCGTCACCTATCTCGGCGAGTTCGGTGACCCGCTCGACGAGCGCGACCCGACGGTGTTCACGTTGACCGCTCACTTCCCGGACGCGGGGGCGCTCGACCGGATCCTCGACGCCGTCGACGCCGAGCTGGCGGATCTGGCGCAGCACGGTCTCGCCGACGGTGAGCTCGACCGGGTCCGCACCCGGCTCGGGTCGGAGCTGCTCCGCCAGCTCGACGCCGTCTTGAACCGCACGCTGGAGCTCGCCAAGTTCGAGCTCGTGCACGGACGCGCGGAGCTGGTCAACGAGCTGCCCGCCCTGATCGCCGCCGTCGGCGAGCAGGACGTGCGCGCCGCCGCGGTGGCCCTGTCCCCGGACCGGCGCGCGGTGCTCGAGTTGGTCGCGGGAGGTGCGCGGTGACCGCGTCGCCCGTGCCGCCGCTCACCGAACCGCGCTCGCCCAGCGAGCTGCGCTTGGCCGAACGGACCACGAGCACCGGCCTGCGGGTCGTCGCGGTCCGCCGTCCCGCGGTCCCGCTGGTAGAGCTTCGGCTGCGGATCCCGTTCCTGTCCGCCGAGCCGGGACACCCGGCGCGCGCCGACCTGCTGTCCGACAGCATCTTGACCGGAACGGCCGACCGCGACCGCGCCGCGCTGGCGGCGGCCGTGCAGGCGCTCGGCGCAGGACTGGACGTCGGCCTCGACGCCGACCGCCTACAGGTCTCCGGCAACGTCCTGGCGACCGAACTGCCGGAGCTGCTCGGCTTGATCAGCACCGTCCTCGACGGCGCGGCCTATCCCGACCGCGAGGTCGACACGGAGCGCTCGCGGCTGGTGGAGCGACTCACCATCGCCCGGTCGCGCCCCGGCGTCGTCGCCGCTGAGGCGCTCTCGTCGCGGATGTGGGGCCACCACCCGTACGCCGTCGACCTGCCGCAGCCCGAAGAGGTGCAGCAGACCGCGGCGGCCGAGCTGCGCGAGGCGCACCGGCGCTTCGTCCGTCCGGACGGCTGCGTGCTCGTGGTCGTCGGCGACGTCGACCCCGAGCGCGTCCTCGACCAGGTCGAGCAGTCGTTGGGATCCTGGGCCGGAGCCGGTCCCGCCGTCGACGTCCCGCCGCTGCCGACGCCCGTGCCGCGCCCGCTGCTCGTCATCAACCGTCCGGGATCCGTACAGTCCTCGCTTCGGATGGGACGCCCGGCGCTGCCCCGTTGCGACGAGCGCTATCCGGCGCTGCAGCTCGCGAACATGATCTTCGGTGGGTATTTCTCCTCCCGCTGGACGGAGAACCTGCGCGAGGACAAGGGCTACACCTACGGCCCGCACAGCCGGCTCGACCATCACAGCCTCGGGTCGGTGTTGAGCTTCGACGTCGAGGTCGCGACCGATGTCACCGCCCCGGCCGTCCTGGAGACCTACTACGAGCTCGGACGGATCGCCACGCTGCCGGTCACCGACCGCGAGGTGGAGGACGTGCGTCAGTACGCCATCGGCACCCTCGCGCTGTCGACGGCCACGCAGGCCGGGCTCGCGTCGACCCTGGCGTCCCTGGCCGGCGTAGGGCTCGGAGCCGAATGGCTCGTCGAGCATCCGCGGCGGCTCAAGGAGGTCACCGTCGCGGACGTCAGCTCCGCAGCGGCGGACTTCTTCCGCCCGGCCGCGCTGACCTCGGTGGTGGTCGGCGACGCCGAGTCGATCACCGAGCGGCTGGCCGGGCTGGTGCCGGTCGAGACGCAGGCGTGAGCGCGCTCGCACGTAGCTGCGCGCAGCTGCGCGGGAAGCCCGCGTGACGCGCGAGCTCCCGCTGTCCGGCTGGGAGCTGGATAGGGCCGCACACCGCCGCGACGACGACGACTGGCTCGCCGAGGCGTGGATGCGCTGCCGGGTGTTGCCGGTCACCGCCCGGTCCGCGGTCGCCGTCCGGACCGTCGGCGGCCGCCCCGTCCTGTCCTACCGCGATCCTGCGGACGTTCCCGAACGCGCCCCGCGGCGCTTCCTCGGGACCGTCGGGGAGGTTCCCGTCTTCTCGACGACGGTCGAGCAGGAAGCGGGGGAGTGGGCGACGCTGCGGGAGGTCGGTGCTCTGCTGCCCGCCGCGCAGTCCGAGCAGCTGGCCACCGCGATCGCGCTGGAGCAATGGCATCAGCGCCATCCCCGTTGCCCGCTGTGCGGCGCACCCACCGCCGAGCGGCAGGCGGGCTGGATCCGCAGGTGTCCTGACGATGACAGCGACCACTTCCCGCGTACGGACCCGGCGATCATCACGGTGGTGCACGACGGCGGCGACCGGACGCTGCTGGGCCGCAACGCCGCCTGGCCGGACGGGCGCTTCTCGACGCTGGCCGGGTTCGTCGAGCCCGGCGAGTCGCTCGAGGCCGCGGTCCGCCGCGAGATCCTCGAAGAGGTCTCGGTCGAGGTCGTCGACATCCGCTACGCCGGCAGTCAGCCCTGGCCGTTCCCGTCGTCGCTGATGCTCGGCTTCGCCGCGCGTGTCGAGGGCGAGCAGGTGATCCGGCCGGACTCCGTGGAGATGGCCGAGGCCGGCTGGTTCACCCGCGAGGAGGTCCGCCGGGCGGCGCGGTGGGCCGATGGGCACGGCAGTCCGGACCCGTCGGTACCGCTGAAAGGGGTCTCCCCGGGACTGTCCATCTCGCGGTGGCTCATCGACCGCTGGCTGGAGGACGACCTGCCCTGACTCAGGATGCGACGAGCTCGAACGCCTGCCACATCCGGGCGTAGAGGCCGTCGTCGGCGAGTAGTTCGTCGTGGCTGCCGATCTGCGCGACGCGTCCCGACTGCAGCACGACGATCCGGTCGGCGGTGCGCGCGGTTTGCAGCCGGTGCGCGATCAGCACCGTCGTCCGGGCCCGCGAGACGCGTTTCATGGCCGCGCTCACCCTGGCTTCGGTCGCCAGGTCGAGGTTCGCGGTCGCCTCGTCGAGCAGCAGGATCGCCGGGTCGACCAGTTCCGCGCGGGCCAGCGCCAGCAGCTGCCGTTGCCCGGACGACAGCGAGGACCCGCGCTCGTTGAGCTCGTGCAGGTAGCCACCCGGAAGTCCGGCGATCAGGTCGTGGGCGCCCACGGCACGGGCCGCCGCCTCGACCTCGGCGTCGGTCGCGGTCGGCCGTCCGTACGCGATGTTGTCGCGGACCGTGCCGGTGAACAGGAATCCTTCCTGCGGCACGTAGCCGAGCTGGGAGCGATAGGCATGCAGGTCCAGGCCGCGGAGGTCCGCGCCGTCGACACGGACGCTGCCCTGGTCGGGGTCGTAGAAGCGGGCGATGAGTTTCAGCACGGTCGACTTGCCCGCGCCCGTCTCGCCGACGAGCGCGACGGTTTCCCCGGCGCGGATGTGCAGGTCGATCCCGCGAATCGCCTCCGGGGGCCGTGCGGGCCCGGCGGCGGTCAGGGCGACGGCGTCCATGGGTCCGCGCGGCGAGGCAGCGCTGCGGCTGCGACTCGGATAGGAGAACCGGACCCCGCGCAGCTCGATGGAGCCGCGGAGCCGGCCCGGATCCGCCGGCCGGTCCGCCTGCGGCGTCAACGTGTCGAGCCGCATCAGCTCGTCGATGCGTTGCACCGAGACCCGCGTCTGCTGCCAGGAGTCGAACACCTGCGACAGCTGCTGGATCGGCGAGAAGAACATGTCGATGTAAAGGATGAAGGCGATCAGGGCGCCTGCCGTCAGCTTTCCTGATGAGACGAAATCGGCGCCGACGCCCAGCACGATCGCGTCGGCGACGGCCGACAGGAACTGCACGAAGGGGAAGTAGGTGGCCACGAGCCGCTGCGCCGAAATCCGGGACCTCAGGTAGCTCGAGCCCAAGTCGTCGAAGTGGGCGCTGGTGGCCTGTTCGTGCACGAACGCCTGTGACTCGCGTACCCCGGACAGGCTCTCCTGGAAGTAGGCGTTCGCGACGGCGATCCGCTCGCGCGACAGGTCGTACAGCCGCGAGGCGCGGCGTCGGAACCAGACGGTGGCGAGGACGAGCGGAACGACGACCGTGAGGGTGCACAGCGCCAGGCGCCAGTCGACCGCCAACAGCGTGACACCGACGCCGACAAAGGTCACCGAGGACACCAGCGCTGACAGCAGTCCGTTCTCGACCAGCGACTCGAACTGATCCACATCCGTGGTCATCCGGGTCATCACCCGACCGGCCATCTCGCGCTCGTAATAGTCGAGCGAGAGCCGCTGCAGTTGGGCCCAGATCCGGATCCGCAGCGAGAGCATGATCCGTTCCGCAGTTCGGCCGGTGACCAGGGTCGAGCCGATCAGGTCCGCAAGATCGACAAGGGTGACCGCGAGATAGGCGGCCGACGCCGCGAACAGGACGGCCTCGGACTGGTGCGCGATACCGCTGTCGACGCCGATCTTGACCAGGACGGGGCCGGCGAGGCCGGCGACCGCGTCGAGCACCACCAGGAGCAGGCCGAGGGACAGCGGCCGGCGGAACTCCCGCAGCAGCCCGCCAAGGGTGAACCGGCGCATCGGCCGGCTCTCGGTCGGGACGTCGATCGCGGCGGTGTCCCGGACCGGCGGCAGGGTCGCCACCCGTGCCATCAGCTCCGGCGTGGGCGCCAGTGCGAGCCCGGACGACCGTGACCCGGCGCTGCCGCCCAGCCCGGCGCCGAGCCCTGCGGGGGTCACGACCCGCGCCGCCCGGCTGTGCTGCTGCACCGCCCGCCAGGCGCTCTCGGTGGTCGCGTCGGCGCTGGTGAGCTCGGCCAGAACTTCGACCCGGTCGCCGACGGCCGCGGCCAGCTCCTCCCCGACGCCGGACAGCAACCGCCCGTATGCAGGGCTGCGGGTCAGCAGCTCGTCGTGGGTTCCCTCCGCGATCACCCGGCCGTGGTCGAGCACGACCACGCGGTCGGCCAGCCGGAGCGTGGACATCCGATGCGCGATTACGACCGTCGTGCGCCCGGGCAGCACCTGCCGCAGCCCGTCGTGGATCGCCTGTTCGGTGCGTGCGTCGACGGCGCTGGTGGCGTCGTCGAGCACCAGCACCCGCGGATCGGCGAGAACCGCTCGCGCCAGCGCGATCCGCTGGCGCTGGCCGCCGGACAGGGTGATCCCGCGTTCACCGACGACCGTGTCGTAGCCGTCCGGTAGGTCGGTGATGAATTCGTGCGCCTGAGCCACCCGGGCGGCGGCCTCAATCTCGTGCTGAGTGGCGGACGGCCGGCCGTAGGTGATATTGGCGCGCACCGAGTCGGAGAAGAGGAACGGTTCCTCGAAGGCCACGCCAACCTGGCGTCGCAGTGAGTGCAGGGTGACCGCCCTAGTGTCCTGGCCGTCGACGAGGACCCGGCCCGCGGTCGGGTCGTAGGTGCGGTTGATGAGTGCCGCGAGCATCGACTTACCGCTGCCACTTGCACCTACCAGGGCCACCCGCTCGCCGGCGCCTATGTGGAGATCGACGTCGGAAAGGACCGGCGGACCGTCGCCGATGGTCAGGCAGACCCCCTCCAACGCGAGATCTCCTCGCAGCGCATGCACCGACACAGCGTCGGGAGCGTCGGTGATCGCGGGGCGGAGGTCGAGCAGCTGGAATATCCGTTCGGCGCCTGCGCGCGCCTGCTGGCCGATCGTCAGAAGGCCTGCGAGTTGTCGGGCGGGCGCGACGAACTGCCCGATGTACGCCGAGAAGGCGAGGAACGTGCCGATGGTGATGGTTGCGTGCATGGCCATCCAGCCGCCGACAGCGAGCACGGCGACCTGGGCGAACGTCGGGATCGCCTCCAGCAGCGGCTGGTAGCGGGCCTGGAGCCGGACGGCGCGCATGCGGGAGCCGTACAGGCGTTGGGCGGCGTCGACGATCCGGCCGAGTTCCCGGCCTTCCTGGCCGAACGCCTTGACGACGCGCACCCCGCCAACCGCTTCATCGACGATCTGCGCGACGTCGCCCTCCTTCTGCTGCCCGTCCCAGGTCGCCGGAAACACCCGCCGCCGCATCCGGTAGGACACGACGAACAGCGCCGGCGCGACCAGCAGCCCGACGACGGCCAGCACGGGGGAAAGGACGAACATCACTACCAGCGCAGCCACCATCATCAACAGGTTTCCTGTCATGAGCGGCAGGAAGTTCAGCAGCGCCTGGACGAGCGTGGCGTCGGAGTTCGCCCGCGAGACGAGCTGCCCTGTCGACAGACCGCGCAGGGTCGCCAGGTCCATCTCCTGCAGGTGGTCGTGCAGCGCATTGCGCAGTTGGTACTGCACGTGCAGGCCCACCTGGCCGCCGCGGTAGCGGCGCAGATAGGCGAAGCCGAACGAGGCGACGGCGACGGACACCAGCAGCAGGAGCCAGGGCCATAGCGGCGCGTCGCGCGCGATGATGACCTGGTCGACGATCTGGCGGGCGACCAGCGGCACGAAGGCCTGGACGACGCTGCCGACCACCGCGGCGGCCACGGCGATGACGACGTTGCGACGCTGCCGCATCAGATAGGGCCAGAGCCGGCGGATCCAGCCGGGCTGCGCGCTCACCGCACCATCCCCGGGCTGCGGACGTCCGCCATCCGGTCCAGCGCAGCCTCGAGTTCGCCGAGTGCCGAGACGACCCGAGCCGGACGGTCGGCGCAGGCCAACAGCGCCGCGAGCCGATGGGTCATCGCGGTTTCGGCCTGTGCCAGCGCCTGCAGCCCCTCGTCGGTGACCGACAGCGCGACCGCGCGTTGGTCCTCGTCGACTGCGCGGCGTTGCAGGTAGCCGCGGATCGCCAGCGAATCGACCGCGGCGCTGATCGTCGGCTTGCCCAGTGCCAGGCGCTGCGCCAGCCGCGACGCGCGCTCGTCGCCCGCCGCCACCGCGGACAGCACTCGGTAGTGCGAGAGGCTGAGATCGCCGCAGCCGCGTTCGAGCAGCCGCGACGCACGAGCCAGAGCGCGCACCGCGGGCAGCAGGTCAGCGTCGGCAGGCACGTCCCCCACCGTAGCCGAACTGGTTCGACCGTCGAACTTTTAGCCGATCGAACCGGTTACGGCCGGGTGCAGGGGATCGTCGACTTTCACGACGACGTCCGGCTCGTCCTCGGTCTGACGCGCGTACCGCTCCAGCGCGGGAAGCGTCCACCGTTCGCTCTCGGGGGTCCGGCGCGCGAGCGCGCCGGCTGACATCGCCAGGCGCACCGTTCTGTCGAAGGGCAACCCCCGTCCGAGGAGAAACGCTCCGCTCACGAGGACGACGGTTCCTGCCGGCGCCGCC
>JAICIE010000093.1 GCA_025924515.1 Jatrophihabitans sp.
CGCATTCGGCGACGAGCGAGTCGGGCAGCAGCGCGGCCCCGATCCGCCGGTTCGCCACCTACGGCACTCGGTGCATTGACGCGGTCCCTCCTGCAGCCTCCGGGACCCGGCGAGGACGCGGTGCCGGCGCTCCCTCTCGCCACGAACCTGGCCACCGACGCTGTCGTGTGCGAGGTCTTCGCGCCTCCGCTCGCGGTAGTGCTATCCACGAGACATGGATTCTGCCTGCGCGGTGCGGGCTGTTCTGGCAAACGGCACCGGGCCGCAGTTGCCTCCGCTGCGAGCCGTCGGCGCGCTGTGTCCCTCCGGGTGAGCACGCTTGACACAGATAAGTAACGGGGGACGACCCGGCCCTCAACGTACGCAGATTCGGGCCGATTCAGCCGCTGCACCGTCCTCCTTGGAGATGCGCCCGCGGCCGCAGCGCTTCATGTCACTGCGTTCCAGGCGCGCGGCGAAACATATTCCGGGGCTCGCAGTCGCCACCGGTGCCATCGGTGGGCAGCGATGTCAGGCGGCGCGGGCCCGTCCGCACGGCGCGCGTAGGCGGCGAGGATGACGAGAACTGCCGCCAGTTCTTCCGCAGACGGCCTGCCCCGCACTACACGGACATCCGGCAGCGCCGAGTCCGCCGCTGTCACAAGGGAATATTCCCGTGCTTGCGCGGCGGACGCTCGTCGCGCTTCGCCCGCAGCATGGAAAGAGCACGGACCAACATGGCACGGGTTTCCGCGGGGTCGATAACGTCGTCGACGAGGCCCCGCTGGGCTGCGACGTACGGATTGAGGAGCACGTTCTCGTACTGCTCGATAAGTTCCTCCCGCCGCCGGCCCGGGTCGGCAGACCCGGCGATCTCCCGCCGGAATACCACGTCGGCGGCTCCGGCAGCGCCCATGACGGCGATTTGGTTCGAGGGCCACGCGATCGATAAGTCGGCGCCAATAGACTTGGAATCCATAACGATATACGCCCCGCCGAACGCCTTGCGAACGATGACCTGGATTCGTGGGACTGTTGCCTCGCAGTAGGCGAACAACAACTTGGCACCACGCCGAATTATTCCGTTGTGTTCTTGCGTGGTGCCGGGCAAGAAGCCGGGGACGTCGACGAGGGTGACCAATGGAATGTTGAAGGCGTCGCAGGTCCGCACGAAGCGTGCCGCCTTCTCGGATGCATCGATGTCGAGAGCTCCGGCGAGAACGCTGGGCTGGTTACCGACGATACCGACGACATGGCCGTCCAGCCGGGCGAAGGCGCACACGATGTTTGCCGCCCACGACTCCTGCAGTTCGAGGTACTCGCCGTTGTCCACGATCGATTCGATAACCGCGCGCATGTCGTACGGCGAGCGCTCGTCGACCGGGACGATCGTGAGGAGCTCATCGCAACCGCGCGCGGGGTCGTCGTCGGGATCCAGTCGGGGCGCCAGCTCCTGGTTGTTCGAGGGGAGGAACGAAAGCAGGTAACGGACGCCTTCCAGCGCTGAGACCTCGTCCTCGTACACGAGTGTCGCAACACCCGTGCGGGCTCCGTGCACCTCTGCACCGCCGAGGTCCTCCTTGGTAACGGTCTCGCCTGTGACGGCACGAATTACGTCCGGGCCGGTGATGTACATGCCCGCCGTCGCCCGCACCATGACGACGAAGTCGGTCAGGGCTGGCGAGTACACGGCTCCACCGGCGCATGCGCCGAGGATCACGCTCACCTGCGGTATGACACCTGAAGCTCGAACGTTTCGGCGGAAGACGCCACCGAAGCCCGCCAGGGCCACGACACCTTCCTGGATCCGCGCGCCGCCTCCGTCCATGAGCCCGACGATCGATGCGCCTATCGACTCGGCCAGGTCCATCACCGCGTGGATCTTGTTGGCGAAAACCTCGCCGAGTGCGCCGCCGAACACCCGTGAGTCATGGGCGTAAACAACAACGGTGCGCCCGTCGACCGTTCCCCATCCGGTGATCACCCCGTCTCCGGACGTGCGCTTGGCGGCCATGTCGAAGTCGGTGGCGCGGTGCTGCGAGAAGGCGTTCAACTCTACGAATGTCCCTTCGTCGAGCAGCAGCTCGACGCGCTCCCGGGCGGTGAGTTTTCCGGTCGCTCGGTACCTGTCTCGGGCACGCAGGTCGACGTCGTCGAGCGCGCGACGCTTCCGCTCGTGTAAATCCGCAACAGCTTGCTGCATCGTGGTCGCCCGGAATGAGCGCGGACCCGGCGACCCGTCGCGCTCGCGGAGCGGCCGTACGGCATGGAGCCCTTCAACCGCCGTACCTCGTTCGGCTGGGGACGGAGGTGGGGGTGTCGCGGGAGATTTCATAACGCGCCCGACACCGTGGCGGTCAGCTCCGGGCATCCGACTCCTTGGGCATCCATCGTCAGGCTGCAAGCCGTCTGTGGCTTCCCCGGAAGAATGTGAGAGGCGACGCGCACTCGTCGAGGATCCCCACGTCAGTCACCTCTCCCAAAACGATCACGTGGTCGCCTCCGTCCGACTCCTTGATCAGGCGGCACGACACGTGCGCCAGCGCGTCTAAGAGGACGGGAGCCCCGTTCGGGCCGGCGGAGTAGCGAACGGCGCTGAAGCGCCGAACGCCTCGGGTTGCGAATAGGCGCGACAGGTCGTGCTGCGCCTCGGAAAGGATGTTCACGGTGAAGCATTTCGTGACCGAGATGGCACGCCGCATAGTCGAGGCACGGTGCAGGCAGAAGAGGACGAGCGGCGGGTCGAGCGAGACCGAGGTGAACGAGTTGACCGTCAGCCCAGCCGGTTCCTGCCCGTCGATGCTGGTCACGATCGTCACCCCGGTCACGAAGTGTCCGCAGACACTGCGCAGTTGCGTGCCGTCGACGCGAGCAAGTGCAGCCGGCGTCTCGTTGCTTGCGTAAGAGTGCATGCTTCCGATCAATTCACTCGGTACCGTGGCGGACGGGGATCAGGGCACTTTCAGGATGCACGCCTTCCTCCTGAGCAGCGTTGGTGTTCCTCTTTCGGATGCGGCAAAGGTAGTCAGAGATACCGAGCCGTGGCAGACATCCGGCCGTCCGATCGCCCACCCAGCAGCCGCACCTTCACTGCGGCCTGATCCGATAACCACGGAGGTCGGACGGCGAGAAGGTGCCCGGTATCAGACAGGCCCCTCGCTCGGTCATTTCTACGAACCCAACGCCCGGTACACGGAAGGCGACGAGCATGGCCCACACCAATATCTCAATCGTCGGCAGCGGACGCCGCATTGACAGCGTCGCCGACCACCTCCGTGCCCGGGGACACAGGTTGGCGGTGCACGATCCGACCCGACGCGAAGCCCTCCTAGCAGCCGGCAACCTGCTTCCCGCGGACGTCGCCGAGGGCGCCGACCTGCTGGTAGTCGACGTGAGCGAGGGTCGCCTCTACGACGACTCCGTGTACCAGATCGGCGGAATCTGCGACGCATTGCCGACTGGTGCCTCAGTTCTCGACCTTTCGCCGCAGGGCCCAGCGGCTGCGCGAAAGGCGAGCGACACGTTCGGCAGGTACGGGATCAACTACACCGATGGACTCCTACTGAACATGCTCGGGCGACGCCGGGGCTGCGAGCCTACCCTCCTTACCGGCACCGCTGCCGCGGACGACTCCGCGTACGACCCACTCACGGCAGCGCTCGGCGCCCGCAGGGTTCACGTCGGGAGAGTCGGCTTAGTCAGTCTCGCCCGTCTTGTCCTGCAAGACGCTTACGAGATGGCGATCCGGTTTCTCGGCGAGACCGTCGACAGCGACCGTTACGACGGACTAGACGAGGTGGGTGTGGACCCGCGAACGCTGGCCGCCGTGATGGCCATCGTCGGCGACCGCCGCGGCGCCAGAAGCTCGGGACCGAACCGTCTCCGCGCAGTTGCTGCATGAATGCTTCGAACGCCGGTATCACGACTGGGTCGCGACGCCTCTATTGACCAGGAGATCGACGCAACCCATGAACCCGCGACGCACGTCGACGTATCGGCGCAACCGCGCACGAATGAATACCACCTCGCTACTGCGCTGAGGTGGACGGCATCCAGACCAGTTATCGATCCGGAGAGACTCGCATGGTTCCGAACCACCAGGCGCCGACGGTCGACCACCGCACCGATGTGCGAATCGACCGGCGCGGCCGTCTGCACGAGCGGGCTGGAATGATCGCTGCCGTTGGGAGCGCGTTCCCGGAAGCGTCCTATTCGCAGGAGGAAGTCGGTCTACTTCTCGGCCTGGAACACAGGGTGGTGAAGAAGCTACTCAGCGCTCCTCACATTCAGAAGAGGCACCTCTATCTCCCGGAGAGTGACGCTCGAACCGGCCGGGCGCGCCCTGAGTCTCCCGCCGACCTGCACACAAAATTTCGTGAGGGAGCGCTCGAGATCGGGGCACGCGCCATCCATAACGCACTCAATGCAGCGTCACTGTCCCCCGCCGACGTCGATTTCGTACTTTGCGTGACGTCAACTGGATTCATGGTTCCAGGACTCAGCTCGCTGTTCTCGCGGGAACTTGGATTCCATCACGGGGTTAGGCGGGCCGACATTGTCGGCATGGGCTGCAACGCCGGACTGAATGGGCTCAACCCGCTGGTGCAATGGGTCCGGAACCACACCGGCCGCGTGGCGCTCCTCGTTTGCTGTGAAATCAATTCGGCGATGTACGTTGTCGATGACACTTTGCGCACTGGAGTTGTCAACAGTCTCTTCGGTGACGGCGCAGCGGCAGCAGTGTTGACCAGTCATCCCCACAACGGCAGCGGGTCACAGGCAGTCCGGCCAGCCCCATGGGTGCTGGATTTTGAGAGCTTTTGCATCCCGGAGCAGTGGGCGGCCATGCGCTTTGACTGGAACAGCGATGCCGGCAAGTGGAGCTTTTTCCTCGACCGAGACATTCCCTATGTCATAGGTTTCAACATCCGGGGACCGCTGGAAAGGCTGCTCGAGCGAAATGGCTTGGACCTCTCAGCCATCAAGCACTGGGTCCTGCACACCGGCGGCGGTGCGGTGATCGAGTCCGTCAAGCTGAGCCTCGGCCTCGACGACCACGATGTCCGGCACACGCGCTCCGTACTACGCGACTATGGGAACATCTCGAGCGGCAGCTTCTTAGTCAGCCTAGAGCGCCTGCTCGCGGAAGGGTCTGCGGCACCTGGTGATCGAGGAGTAATGATCACGATGGGTCCCGGCGCGCAGATCGAGACCGCTCTTCTGCAGTTTGGCGAGGCCGAGACATGCTGACTTCACTCCTTGAGGGTTCCCGTGAGCGGGTGCTCACGGTACAGATCGATGAGCCGACGATAAATGAGGAGGCCGTCAGCGCGCTGGGGTCCGTGCTAAGCGACATCGAGCACGGCGGGATCGAGAACCTGGTGCTTCGATTCAGTGGCGGCTCGCACGTGGCCACGGGAAGCTTTCCGTCTTGGCGGACCGGCCCGCCACGCAGCGACATCCGGTATTTCGCCCACTGGGAGGAGACGCTGTCGCGGATCTCCAAGCTGAAGGCGAAGACGTTCGTGGCCTACGACGGCAGGGTCGGCGCCGCAGCCGTTCATGTCGGGCTGGTCATGGACCTGCGGCTCGCCTCGTCGCGGGCCCGACTGGCGTTGGCCAATCTTGGCGACGGGCTCTTCCCAGGGATGGCCGCATATTGGCTGCCGAAGTTCGTCGGCCTCGGCAACGCCCGGAAGATTCTCCTGGCCGGTGATGACCTGCCGTCTCAGCGCGCGGCCCAGCTCGGACTTGTGGACGTTGTCGAGGACACCATAGATGCGGCCGTGGATGCCACCCTCGAGGTAACCCGCCGGGTCAGCCCAGAGACCGCGTACTTCACCCGGCGAATTCTCGACGACTGCTTCTTGCTTGAGCATCCTGCGGCGGCCGAGTTGGTCAAAGCAGCGCGATTCAAGCTTGGAATGTTGGAGCCACAGCCACCTAACGCAACCGCGGCCATCAGTGCCGGAAGGAGCCATCGATGACGGAAACCCTGAGCCGCAGTTCACCCTTCACGGGCACGGTCCTTCCGGAAGGCCGTCCCTTCTGGATCGTGGACGGGCGCTCCTACGACTTCACCGAGTGGATGAGCCGCCACCCGGGCGGCTCCATGTGGTTCACACAGACCGCTGGGCGCGACATCAGCGCCCTGCTCCACACATATCACCGAGAGCCCGCCCGGCTGCAGAAGATCCTCGAGAAGTACGAAATCCAGGAGGACGCCCAGGTGGGCGCGCGGGCCGGGGTCACCGACAGCCCCGTGGTGCCCGCCGCGGCCGACATGCCGTCCAAGCCGGAGGGGCGGCCCGGGCCGAGCGGTGGGCTCGCGGTCCCCACCGCGCAGGACATCCTGCCCAAACTCGGGGTGCCTCCGTTCCTCCTGGCGCCGGACTTCGACGCGAGGACGGACCTGCCGCATCTCAATTACAACGACGAGGGAAGTCTCCTGGCGGAAATTCGGCGTAGGGTGCACACCGCGATTTCTCGGAACCAACTCAAGAGGTACGACCGCATTTTCGACGCGGCTACGTGGGCCATCGGAATCGCACACGTCGCCCTTCTCGGTCTCCTGATCACTGGGTTGATTCCTGCGTGGGCAGCAGTTGCCGCCATGGTGGTTACTCGCACCTCGCTGGCGGGTGCAGGGCATTATCATCTCCACCGAAAGTGGAAGCAGGGGCAGAAGGCACACTGGTTCTCGATCTCCCTCGGGAAGGCGCTCTTCGACTTCAACTACGTGGGGACCAGCTTGATCGGGACGGATGGACACGTACTACTGCACCACCCATATCTGAGTTCCGGTGCCGACGTGAAGAAGACCTTCTTCGACAGCATGCTCCGCCTTCATCCCCTGCTTCGGATTCCGGGCCACACCATTCACAAGCTCGGCATAGCGCTGACAGGCTTGTCCCTACGGGGAAGGGAAATCGCGAAGTACGAGCGTCCGAAGGTCGACGGGAGCAGCGACAAGCCACAAGTCGCCGCGGATTCAGCCCGCACCGACTTCTGGATCATGCGTGCGTGGATCTTGGCCGAGTTCGGCCTTTGTCTGGGAACCGGCCACCTCGTGGCCTGGCTGCTGCAGTTCTTCTTCACGCTTTGGTTCAACACGTTCCTCGTCGTCGCCAGCCATGACTTCGAGGATTCAAAGAGCGAGGAGGAGGAGGTCTCGGTCATCCCGAGGCCGCTACGAAACGACTGGGCAGCGAACCAGATCTGCCTGAGCTACGACCTGAGCGTCGTCGGCGTTCGCTGGATCGACCTCTTCCTGTCCGCCGGCCTGAGTCCCCACCGCGTGCACCACGTCCTACCGTGGCAGCGGTCCGGCTTCGCCAACCTGGCGAGTGAAGCCAAGGTCAGGGAGGTGTGCGAAGAGGTCGGCATCGCCTGGGAGCGTCCGAGGAATCTGATCTTCGAACGTTTCCCGGCTGTGGTCAGGCACTATCTACTGTGCCCGGTGAAAGCTGCTCCCCTCTCGGGTGCGCCCTCAACACCTCCTCCGCCGACGGGTGAGGTGTCGATGGATCCCGCGCCCGGCGGCCAGATGTCCATGCCTCCGGCGCTCGGAGGTCAGGTGCCAGCGCCTCCGATACTCGGAGGTCAGGTGCCAACGCCTCCACCGCTGACCCCATCGCCCACGCCTCCGCACCGTTCCGTCGGTAATCAAATCGGCGAGTTCTTCCGATACGCAGTCGGGGGATTCAGGGGAATCGGAGTCTGATCGCCGCAGCCCTGGCGCCCACGATCGTCCGCACGCGGCCTCGCCGCGAATCAGCTCATCGGCTCGTGACCGCGTTGCGCACGTTCATCGAGCCGACACCGTTCACAACGCCAATCATGAGAGGTGCGTCCCGCTATGCCCCCTGGTCCTGCCCCCGGCGGCCCCGGTATGCAGCAGATGATGCACGGATTCGACGCCGATGAGTCCGTAACCAAACAACGACTCAGGCGGGGAACGCTTCGCAGGATCGCTGGATACGCACGGCCCTACAGGTCAGACCTTGTGGTCTTCCTGGTGGCCGCCGCGCTGGACGCCGTGATTACAGTCGCAATCCCGGTCCTGCTGGGGGTCGTCATCGACCGCGGCGTCCTGCCCCAGCGCCTGCACATCGTTGTGTGTGTTGCAGCTGCAGTCGCCGGCCTGGCCGTCTTCGACGCAGTGCTCAACTTCGTCCAGCGCTGGTACACCGCCCGGGTCGGCGAGGGGTTGATCTTCGACTTGCGCACGCAGGTGTTCAGTCACGTCCAGAAGCAGCCGATCGCATTCTTCACACGGGCGCAGACAGGTTCACTGGTCAGCAGATTGAACACCGACGTGATCGGCGCGCAACAGGCGATGACCTCTACCTTGGTGACCAGCGTGTCGAGCAGCCTGCAGCTGATCTTGGTGCTCGTTACGATGCTCTACTTCTCCTGGTTGGTCACAGTCATCGCGCTGGTGCTGATCCCGATGTTCATCATTCCAGCTCGGCTGGTCGGCCGCAGGCTGCAGCGACTGACCAGAGAATCGATGCAACTCGACGCCGCGATGGGATCGACCATGACCGAGCGGTTCAACGTCGCCGGAGCGATGCTGGCGAAGCTGTTCGGCCGGGCGCCCGAGGAGGCTGGTCTTTTCGCCCAGCGGGCCGGCAAGGTCAGGGACATCGGCGTAGTCCAGGCCATGTACGGCAGCACTCTGTTTATCGTGCTGACTCTGCTAGCCTCGCTGTCGACGGCAGTGATCTACGGGGTGGGCGGCACTCTTGTGATCAACGGCGCGTTCCAGGTCGGCACCCTGGTTTCGCTCGCCATGCTGCTGAATCGGTTGTATGGGCCGATGACTGCGCTGTCGAACGTTCAGGTCCACGCGATGACGGCCCTGGTCAGCTTCGACCGAGTGTTCGAGGTCCTCGACCTGAAGCCGCTGATCGAGGATCGGCCGAACGCGGCGCCGCTCGCCCTGGCGGGGCAGAGGAACACATCGGCCCGCGCGGCCATGGCAGCAGCGGACATTGAGTTCGACCATGTCTCGTTCCGCTATCCCGCCGCGTCCGAGGTGTCGCTGGCGTCGCTGGAGTCCATTGCCCTGCCCGTGCCGGAGCACGCGGATGCCAAACGTCCGGTGCTTCGCGAAGTGAGTTTTACCGCCCCCGCACGGCAGTTGACAGCCTTGGTAGGCCCGTCCGGCGCGGGCAAGACCACCATCACCCACCTCGTATCCCGTCTGTATGACCCCGACGCGGGCGCGGTGCGCATCGCCGGGGTCAATTTGCAGGACATCACCCAGCAGTCCTTACATGACTCTGTTGGCGTCGTAACACAGGACGCGCACCTTTTTCACGACACCGTTCGCGAGAACCTTCTGTATGCCCGTCCCGGGGCGACCGAGGCCGAACTCATCGAGGCCTGCCGGGCGGCGCAGATCTGGGACCTGATCTCTGTACTGCCGGACGGCCTCGACACCATCGTGGGTGACCGGGGCTACCGGCTGTCGGGCGGCGAGAAGCAGCGGGTTGCCCTGGCGAGGCTGCTGCTCAAGGCGCCGGCGATAGTCGTCCTTGACGAGGCCACGGCACATCTGGACTCCGAGTCGGAGACCGCAGTCCAGCAAGCGCTGAGGACGGCACTATCCGGCCGCACCTCGCTGGTCATCGCCCACCGCCTATCCACCATCCTCGAGGCGGATCAGATCCTGGTAATTGACGACGGACAGATCCGCGAGCGCGGTCGTCATGAGGAATTGGTAGCGGCCGGGGGGCTGTACGCCGACCTGTACCGCACGCAGTTTGCGCGTGGAGAGCCCGTCGCCGCGGGCGTCCAGTCCGGCGGACCGAACGGTCATCATGCACCGCACCCGCTTCAGGGAAGCCATGGTCTGCCACGGACCATCAAGCCTTGGCGCGGACCATCGGCGCCTGGATAGCCAGACGGTGTGGCTCAACGAACTAAGGGCCGCAACGGGCCTGTTCCCGCTCGTCGCTATCGCGAGCGGGAGCAGGCGACGACGGGTCCGGAACGTAGCCCCTGAGCGGAGACGGGCATTCACCGCCGCTGAGGTCAGTGCAGCTCCACGAGATGACGTCGCTGTCCCGGGCGGGGGTGGCCCGGCTGGGTGATGGCATTCACCGCCGAGCCGTACCAGGTTTAGGTCACGGGCGGGTCCGCACAGACGTCGACCGTGCCAGCTGCGGGCTGACCGTGGCGGCGACCGGGGCGCGCTGGTAGGCCTCGGAGACCGAGGCGGTGTTGTTGGCCGGGTTCAGGTGGAAGGCGGTGGCGGTGACGGTGGCGGTCACGGGTCTGTGTGCCGGCGGAGACATCGCCGGCGACGCCGGCAAGGTGCAGCGTCGCGCTCGCCCCGGGAGCCATGATCCCGATCGTCCACGTGCCGGACGTGGCGTCGCAGCTGCCGGCGCCCGTGCTGGCCATCGGCGACACCAACGCGACGGGTTCGTTGACGCTCGCGCTCACCCCGGTGGCGGTCGTCGTGGCGCTGGGTTGCATGCGCCAGCGCCGTCGACGCGCGGACCGAGTCAAATCTCCGCCGAGCTCCCGCAGGACGGTGAACAGGACGTCGCCGCGGCAGGTACCGCGGGGATCCGCTAGGCCATAGTCAGCGGTGTGAGCGGCCGTCGTGGGCGGGTCGGAATGACCATGTTCGAGCGATGCACTCCCGGCGCGTTGCAGGTCGTGGTGTGCGCCGGGGAGGAAGCCCGCGCGTCGCGTTCCGCGCAGGTTGACACCGATCACGTGTTGCTTGCGCTATTACGCGGGGATGACGACGCGACCGGACGCGCCCTGCGCGCGGCCGGAGTGCAGGCGAGCGCGGTTCAGGCGCGACTTCCCGAGCGACCGAGCCAGGAGGCGCTGTCGGAGACGGCGCGGCTGCCGTTTTCACCGGCAACAAAGAAACTGTTCGAACAGGCGCTGCGCGCGGGCGTACGTCTCCGCGTCGAATCGAGGCCGATCACCCGCGCTTTGCTCCTGCGCGGCCTGCTCGACGTCGAGGACAGCGCCGGAGCGCGGCTGCTGCAGGATCTCGGCGTCGACCTGAATGCCTTCGCGCAGATCTGTGACGACCTGGTAGTGGCTGCTGCCAGCGACGACTAGCGAAGACACCTGTGCATCTCGCCGCGTCGACCGGCGCACGGCCACGACGAGGAACGCCGACACACCTATCCGTCCGGACCGCCGCCTTCCGCTGCAACCGTCTCGGTCGTCGCAGCCGCGGATCCCTGAGAGAAAAGGGCCTCCTCGGCGGAGCCGCCGTTACCGACGGTTGAAGCGTTTGGTGGTGCGGCCGGGTAGATGAGCCGCGAAGTGCGCCCGCACGTCGGGCCGGGTCACGAAGTAAACCAGGAGCGTGAGCACGCCCGCCTGGAGCAGTTGCTCGACGCGCATCCAGGTGGGGTACGGCGACAGCTGGAGAACCACCAACCCGACGATCCCGATAACGCCCACCAGGATGACCCGGCGGTACGCCCACCTGCGCCCGCGAAGGAAGGCCCGGACGAGGAATACGTAAACGATGCTCACCACGATGTTGCCAACCACTCGGCCGATGATCCCGGCGGTGTAGCTGCTCCGCACCATGTCGCGTTGCGACGGGTCGGTGATGTGCCGGTGGTCAAGTTGGTATTCGACGATCGAGTGGCGGGCGATCAACGTGGCAAGCGTGAGGACGACGGCCAGCCCGAGGTTGATGGCGAGCAACACGACGACAGGGCGCAGCTCATGCGGGGCGTCCCGCCAGGCAAATCTGATCGACGGGTCCGACCGCGGCGGCTGTGAGCGCTCCGGAGGCGGCGGAGCGGCGGGCGGCGGTGGGTTCACACCGCGAGTAGATCACCAGTTGGCGGGGCCGCGACGCGGTTGTGAGAACAACGCGAGCATGCATCAGCCGTGTCCCTCCTCCGTAGACCCCGGCTCCGGGCGCGGCGTACATGGAGTCGGCCCGACGACAGACCCCGAAACGCATGCAAACCCGGGCGGTCGACCCGTGACGCTGTCGCGGCGACCCAGAAGCCCGCTGCGCCCGCTCGGCGCCGGAAGCGGATCCGCTACCGAGACGGTCGTCGATAAAGCGGCGGACTCGACGGATCGGTGCGTCAGGGTTCGGTGTCGCAGTGGCGTGCGCCGGTCGACCCGAAGAGCTGCAGTGGTGGCGCTTCATTCTTACCCGGCGGCGCTGGCGGCAGCCACCACCACGTCGTCACAGACCTTCGCGAAGGCACTTAGGTCGACGCCGACCTGCTGCTGCAGCCCTGCTCCGGGCTTTCGTCGACGTCGAGCAGGCCGCGCAGGAGCACGGGTCGGATTATCGGGCTGGATCCAAGGCGGAGACGTACGGCCGCGCGCAGCGAATGTTCGAACAGTTTTTTCCCTGCCGCTCACAACGGCAGGCGCGTCGTTCCGGCAAGCCGCCCGCGGCCCACTGCCTGGGTGAGTCACGCCTGAACCGTGCTCGCGTCGACTCCGGCCGCGCAGCAGGCGTTGGCGGCACTCTCTTGATGCCGGTCATCGCGCTCGACGGATCACCCGTCGGTGCGACATCCCTGCGATACATCGACGTGCGTGCTAACGGGCTACGAGGCAGAACGGATGTCCGGCCGGGTCGGCGTAACCCGCCACACGACCTCGGCACCTCCGAGGGCAGGCCGTGGCGAAACGCGCTCGGCCAGGAATCGTGCGCCAAGCCCGACGACCCGTCGGTGCGCCTCCTCAATCCTCCACCAGCACGTCCACGTGCACCTGCGTTGGCACAGATGGGGCCGGCCAGGTCGGCGCCTCGAACCCCGAAACGGTTTGGAAGGACAGTCGCTGCCCGTTCGGCGGCGGCTCGAGCGTCACCCACCCGGGGTACCACTGCACCGGGTCACCGCCCACCACCGCCGCCCAGAAAGCGGCGAGCCGCCACGGATCGACGCAGTCCAGTACAACCTCGCGGATCCAGCCCACCGGGTCCCGGCGCGCGGAAATATCAGCATCGCCCGCATCCCTACGCCGTCCAGTCATATCGGGAGCCTGCCCTCCCGGCACGATGGCGACCTAGCAGCCCCGGGCTTCTCCGTCCCGCTGACCGATCCCGACCGGTAGAAACTGCCGGCGCAATAGCAGTCAGCGTGCCTTTCAAGGTTCTGAGGTGCGACAGCGCTCGGGCCGCCGGACTCTTCCCACCGTCGGTGATTGCGATCCTGTGGCTGACCCCGGCCGGACGCTAGGGGCGTTCTTTCGAGCCGGGCGCCTGCCCACGGTGCCCGACTACGCGTCGTCAATCAGTCGACCGCCTCGCCATTGGGTCACAGACGGCGTTCCCGCGCTCGTGCGCTCCGGAAAACC
>JAICIE010000094.1 GCA_025924515.1 Jatrophihabitans sp.
CACATTGTTGGAGCGCGTCATCTCAGTACGGGCGCCATTTCAGGCAGTTCTCGGCTGCGGGTGCTTTGCTGGCTGTTAACTGTTAGGCCGAATTAGTTAGGAGATTCGTGCGGCCCATGTCGCTCTGTCACCGGTCTAAGACTTCGGTTGCGCCGCTTGGTGCATTTATGTTGGTTTTTCCGTAAGGTGGCTGCTTTCTTGCACGCATGTAGGTGTTGTAAATAGGCCTTCCTCGGGGACGGACTGTGGCCTTCGCCGTCCACAGGGACGTGCCAAGAACGTGCCGGTTCGATGCCACGCCGGCGTACCGGCCGTCTCCGCCAGCGTGGCCCGGGCTGACGCCAGCGCTGCACCGGCCAATGAGGTCGGGCAGGCCTGACGTACGCCGGCCTGGCGCTCGGCCGCGACTTCCGCGGCTGAGGTCCCCGGCCGGTCGACAACCGCGGCACGCCGCTTCTCGGCGCGCATACCGCCGTTACGCCTCGTCACCGCAAGCGTGCTCTCGGAAAAAGGACCCCCGGCGTCAAGGCACCGGGACCGGGAACAACCATCCCGGCCCCGTGCAGCCCTCAACGTAGTTCGCCAGGGAGAGCAGGCAGACGGCCTACTGCGCCCGGCCCGACAGCTGGGATGATCTCAGTGATCGTCGGATCTGCGGAGGACTGTAAGGTGCCCGTTGTCTTGGCGTCAACGGCACGGTCTGATTACGGCCGATCATGCCGTTCAGGCTTGCGGCGCACCACGGCCGACATCCTCCGGCGCCATAGATGCCGTAGTTGTCCGCGTGCACCGCGGTGATCACCGGCTGATGCTGCTGGCTGCGGACGCCCGTGGCGACGGGTTGGCGAGTCTCGGCGGCGTACCCCGTCGCTGCAGCACTGCAGCTCCGGCGTACTCAGCACCCGTCAGATGGAGTCGACTCCCTAGCGATGACCTCCTTCGAAGCGGTCGTTGTGTCCGCCGAATGCCACCAACGCTGCTATGGCCGATCAACTTCCGCCCCGAAGAAAGCCGCTGCTCCTTGAGGGTCTCCTTCGCACCGCGCAGCTCAGCGATTTGCGTGCTCGAGCCGCTTCATCTCTGCGGTCTCCTCCGACTGCCGGGTGCGGGCCTATTGCCGCTTATCGCCAGGTCGCGCCGCACGACGGCTGCCCGGTTACATCGTGGCGCCACCGTGCACAACGGCAGCTAGGCGGAGCGCCCCGACCTCAGCCGGTGCGGGCCGTGACCTGCACCGTCAAGGCCGCCAGCGCCGAGCGCGCCGGGGTGTCGGGCAGTTGCTCGAGCAGCGCGCGGGAGGCGTCGGCGTAGCCGCGTAGGGTTCCCCGCGCCTCGCGCATCGCCGACGACGCGCGCAACAGTGCCAGGGCTTCGGCGACCTCTGCGTCATCCGTAATCGGCCGGGATACGAGCGAACGCAACCGCTCGTCCTCAGCCGCCGTCGAGCGCAGCGCGTACAGCACCGGCAGCGTGGCCACTCCCTCGCGGAGGTCCGTGCCCGGGGTCTTCCCGGAGTCCGCCGAGTCGGAGGCGATGTCGAGGACGTCGTCGCTGATCTGGAAGGCGATGCCGATCTGCTGGGCGAAGCGCCGCAGCACCGAGACGACCGAGGGAGGTGCGCCGGCGAACGTGGCACCGAATTCGGCCGCGGTGGCGATCAGGGAACCGGTCTTGTCCGCCAGCACCTGCAGATAGTGCTCGATCGGATCCGCGCCGTGGCCGGGGCCGACGGTCTCGTTGATCTGCCCGGTGACCAACTGTTCGAAGGTGCGGGCCTGCAACCGCACCGCCCATGGCCCGAGATCGGCGAGGATGTTCGATGCCCTGGAGAACAGGAAGTCGCCGGTCAGGATGGCGACGGTGTTGTTCCACCGAGCGTTCGCCGATGCCGCACCACGTCGGACGGACGCCTCGTCCATGACGTCGTCGTGGTACAGCGTCGCCAGATGGGTCAGTTCGACGACGACGGACGCGGGCACGATTTCGGGACGGCTCGGGTCGCCGAAATGGGCGGCCAACACGCAGACCAGCGGGCGGAACCTCTTGCCCCCGGCGTCGACGAGATATCCGGCGGCCTCGGTGAGAAAGACGTCCGAGGTCTGCGTTGCCTTCGCCAGGGCGACCTCGACCGCGTCGAGCGCGGCGCGCACCGACGACTCGAGCGCCTCGTCGGCGAACTCGACGCCGAGCGCGCCGGGCCTCATCCGGTGAAGTAGGAGGCTTTGGAGGCCAGGTCGATGACCGGCTGCGGGAAGACGCCGAGAACGATCGTCACCACGACGCCGACCGTCAGCGCGACGCTCGCCGCCCAGCCCGGGATCGCGATCGTGGGCGAGTCGACGGGCGGCTCGGCGAAGAACATCATCACCACGATGCGCAGGTAGAAGAACGCCGCGACCGCCGACGACAGCAACGCGATGACGACCAACGGTCCGGCCGTGTCCCAGGCCGCCCGGAACACGTAGAACTTGCCGGTGAAGCCGCTAGTCAACGGAATTCCCGCCATCGAGAGGAGCAGGACTGTCATCACGGTCGCGACGACCGGGCTCTTACGGGCCAGGCCCGACCAGCGCGCCAGTTGGGTGGCCTCACCGTCGGGGTCACGCACCAGCATGAGCATCCCGAACGCCGCGAGTGTGGTGAAACCGTAGGTGAGCACGTAGAACATCACGCTCGCCGTGCTCTGCTTCGTGATGGCGACCATACCGACCAGGATGAAGCCGGCGTGCGCGATCGACGAGTACGCCAGGATGCGCTTGATGTCGGTCTGGGTGAGCCCCAGGACGGCGCCCACAACCATCGATGCGATCGCCACGGCCCAGATCACCGGACGCCAGTTCCACTCGGCCGAACTGAACCCCACGAACAGCACGCGCAGGATCGCGCCGAAGGCCGCAACCTTGGTGCACGAGGCCATGAACGCCGTGACCGGGGTCGGCGCGCCCACGTAGACGTCGACGGTCCAGTTGTGGAACGGCGCGACACTGGCCTTGAACAACAGGCCGACGAGGAGCAGGGCGAGTCCGGTGTAGAGAAGGACGTCGGACTTGCCGGACGTCTGCTGCGCCGTGAATATCCCCGGCAGGTCCACGGTGTCGGCGTAGCCGTAGAGCAGGGCCAGCCCGTACAGGAAGAACGCCGAGGCGAACGCACCGAGCAGGAAGTACTTGAGCGAGGCCTCCTGCGACAGCAACCGGCGCCGCCGCGCGAGCCCCGCCATGAGATAGAGGGGCAGCGAGAGGACCTCGAGCGCGACGAACATGAGGATCAGGTTGTTCGCGATCGGGAAGATCAACATGCCGGAGACCGCGAAGAGCATGAGCGGGAAGACCTCGGTCTGCACGCGGTCGGCGGTCGTCAGCCGTCGGTCGTCCGCCGAGCCGACGACGACCGCTGCGGACGCGACGATCGGGCTGCCGACGTCGACGCTGCGCTCGCTCACCAGCAGGGCAGCCACGAGTGCCAGCGCGAGCACCGTTCCTTGCAGGAACAGTCCCACCCCGTCGATGGACAGGCTTCCTGCGAAGAACGCGTCGTTGCCGGTCGGCGACGGCGTGGTGGTGCGCGTTCCGTGCAGCAACCCGACGACGACGAGCGCGGCGACGAGTCCGACGATCGTCACCATCAGCTGCACGGTGAACCGTTCGGCGCGCGGCACGGCGGCTTCGACGAGTACTCCGAGCATCGCGGCGCCGAGGACGATGAAGATGGGCGCCAGCGCGTGGTAGGAGACCGACGGTGTGGAGACGGCCGTGTTGCCGGCCGCCAGCAGCAGGTGGGTCACTTGGAGCCTCCGGCGACGGTCGCGTTCAGCGGCGGAATCGGATCTTGCTGGTGGACGTCGCTCAGCGTCGCTTTCACCGCCGGGTTGATGATGTTGAGCAGTGGCTTCGGATATATGCCGAAGAAGAGGATCAAAGCGATCAGCGGCGCGACGGCGAGCACCTCGCGCGGGTTGAGGTCACGGAACTTCGTCACCCGCTCTCGGACGGTCCCCTGGAAGGCACGCTGGTACAGGTACAGCACGTAGATGGCGGCGAGGATGATCCCGGTCGTCGCGATGATCGCCAGGGCCTTGTGCCGGGTGAACGCGCCGACCAGGACGAGGAACTCGCTGACGAACGTGGACATGCCGGGAAGCGCCAGCGACGACAGACCGGCCATGAGAAACAAACCGGCCAGCACCGGAGTGACCTTCGCGGTGCCGCCGTAGTCGTTCACGTTGCGGCTCTTGCCGCGAGCGATCAGCAGTCCGAGGAGAAGGAACAGCGCGCCGGTCGACAGGCCGTGGTTCACCATGTACAGGACCGCGCCGGTGCCGCCCTGGGTGGTGAAGGCGAAGATGCCGAGGCCGATGAACCCGAAGTGCGCCACCGAGGTGTAGGCGACCAGGCGTTTCATGTCGCGCTGACCGATCGCCAGGAACGCCGCGTACAGGATCCCGATCACCGAGAGGATCAGCACCAGCGGCGCGAAGTACCGCGAGGCCTGCGGGAACAGCGGCAGGCAGTAACGGATGAAGCCGAAGGTGCCCACCTTGTCCAGGACACCGACGAGCAGCGCCGCGCCGCCGGCGGGGGCCTCGGCGCCGGCGTCGGGGAGCCACGTGTGGAAGGGCACCAGCGGGGCCTTGATGGCGAAGGCGATGAAGAACCCGAGGAACAACCACTTCTGGGTCGCGCCGCCGGGCACGTGGCCGATCAACTGCGTGATCGCGAACGTCCTCGACCCGGTGGTGACGTAGAGGCCGATCACCGAGGCCAGCATGAGCAGGCCGCCGACGAGCGAGTACAGGAAGAACTTCATCGCCGCGTACTGCCGGCGCGGGCCGCCGAAGCTGCCGATGATGAAGTACATCGGCACCAGCATGGCTTCGAAGAAGACGTAGAACAGGAATACGTCCGTGGCCGTGAAGACGCCGAGCATGAAGAATTCCAGCAACAGCAACAGCGCGAAGAACGTCTTGGCGCTGCGGCGCCGCGGCGCCTCGACGGCTTCCTCGGCTCCGGCCCGGCTGTCCAGGGCGTTCCAGGACGCCAGCATCACCGCCGGCACGAGAACGGCCGACATCAGCAGCAGCACCAGCGCGATGCCGTCGACGCCCAGGGCGATGTGCACGCCGAAGTCTCGGATCCACGTCCAGCTTGTCCCGTACTGGAACCGCGGGCCGCCGGTCTTGAACCGGGCAGCGAGCACGATCGCGTACACGAGCGCGGCGAGCGAGAAAACCAGGCTGACCTGCTTGGCGGCCGCTGCCTGTCCGCGCGGCAGGGCGAACACGATGAGCGACCCGACCAGCGGGATGAGGACGAGCGCGAGCAGCGCGTAGCTGTGAGTCACTGGAAGCGCACCGCCAGGAGGACTGCGATCACCGCGACGGTGCCGCCGAGCATGGACAGGGCATAGCTGCGCACGAACCCGCTCTGCAGCCGGCGGAACCGCGACGACCCGCCGCCGAAGGACGCGCTCAGGCCGTTGACGACGCCGTCGACGCCACGGTTGTCGAAGAACACCAGCGCGCGGCTGAACCACTGACCGGGGCGCATCAGGACGGCCTCGTTGAAGGCGTCCGCGTACAGGTTGCGGCGCGAGGCGCGGGTGACCACGGTGACGTTCTGCGGCTGCTCCTCCGGGATCGTCCTCGTTCCGAAGGCGACCCAGGCACCGGCGATCCCCAGGGCCACGACGACGAGGGTGATCGCCGTCAGGACGGGCTTCGACACGGTGTGCACGCCCGCCTCGACGCTCGGACCGACGGAGGGCGTGAGCCATTCCTGCACCCCGCCACCGAAGATCAGGAGCCAGCCGCCGACGAGGGACAGCACGGCTAGAACGGCCATGGGCAGCCACATCACCGGTCCGCACTCGTGCGGGTGCACGTCGGGCTCCCATCGGCGCTTGCCGAGGAACGTCATCACCAGCGCGCGGGTCATGTAGAAGGCCGTCAGCCCGGCGCCGACGAGGGCGATGATGCCGAGGAGGTACCCGGACGTGCCGCCCTTGTCGAACGCCGCTTCGATGATCTTGTCCTTCGTCCAGAAGCCCGTGGCGAACGGGAAGCCGATGATCGCAAGGTAGCCGCAGACGAAGACGAAGAAGGTGATCGGCATGACCCGCCAGAGCCCGCCGAACCGGCGCATGTCGATCCGGTCGTTCATCGCGTGCATGACCGAGCCGGCCGAGAGGAACAGCGCGGCCTTGAAGAACCCGTGGCCCAGCAGGTGGACGATGCCGATCGCGTAGACGCCGGGGCCCAGGCCCACGGCGAGGAACATGTAGCCGATCTGGCTGACGGTCGAGTTGGCGAGGACCCGCTTGAGGTCGTCCTGTCCGGCCCCGTTGATGCAGCCGTACAGCAGCGTGATCGCGCCGACGATGGTCACGACGGTCCGCGCCGCCGAGGTCGCGTCGAAGACCGGCGCCGAGCGGGCGATCAGGTAGACGCCCGCGGTGACCATCGTGGCGGCGTGGATGAGCGCGGACACCGGGGTCGGGCCTTCCATGGCGTCCGGCAGCCAGGTCTGCAGTGGGAACTGTCCGGACTTGCCGCAGGCGCCCAGCAACAGCATGAGTGCGATGGCGGTCGCGACGCCGGTGGTGGCGTTGCCGCCGTGCCCGAAGTGGCCGAAGACGCCGGCGAAGCTCGTCGTGCCGAAGTAGGCGAACATCAGCATGATGGCGATCGACAGGCCGACGTCGCCGACGCGGTTGGCGAAGAATGCCTTGTTGCCGGCGGTCGCCGCGGACGGCCGCGTGTAGTAGTAGCCGATCAGCAGGTAGGACGCCAGGCCGACGCCCTCCCACCCGACGTAGACGGCCAGGTAATTGTCGGCCAGGACGAGCAGCAGCATGGCTGCGACGAAGAGGTTGAAGTAGCCGAAGAAACGGCGCCGTCCGGGGTCGTGGGCCATGTACCCGACCGCATAGATGTGGATCAGCGAGCCGACCCCGGTGATCAGCAGGACGAAGACGAGCGCCAGCGGGTCGAGCAGCAGACCGGCGTCGACGCGGAACCGGGCGACGGGAATCCAGCTGAACATGTGCAGGTCGACCTTGCGGTTGCTCTGGCCCTTCACGGAGAAGAACAGGAACACCGCGTAGACGAACAGGCCGACCGGGACGAGCGCGCCCAGCAGGTGTCCCCACTTGTCTGCTGCGCGCCCGAGGGTGAGGAGGATCAGGGCTGAAGCGGCGGGTATCGCGACCAGCAGCCAGGCGTAGGACTGGATCCCGTGAGCGGTGATCAAGGCGGCCTCAGTACTTGAGCAGGTTGGCGTCGTCTACGGACGCGGACCTGCGGGTGCGGAAGATGGACGTGATGATCGCCAGTCCGACGACGACCTCGGCCGCGGCCACGGTCATCACGAAGAAGGCCATGATCTGACCGTCGAGGCTGCCGTTGATGCGGCTGAAGGTGACGAGCGTCAGGTTGACCGCGTTGAGCATGAGCTCGACGCACATGAAGACGACGATCGCGTTGCGCCGCACCAGAACGCCGACCGCGCCGATCGTGAACAGCGCGGCCGACAGCACGAGGTAGTAGTACGGGCTCACTCGAAACCACCTTCTCCCGCGCTCGGGGTCGGCAGCGCCTGACGCTCTTCCTGCGACTCCATGGAGCCGACCATCACCGACTCGCGCGCGACGGAGCCGTCCGGCAGGAGCGCCGGTGTTCCGATCGCGTTGTGTTGCGAGAGCACGCCGGGCCCGGGCAGCGGCTGCGGACGTCCGGACCGGATCCGCTCGCGGGCCAGCCGCTTCTGGCTCGGCCTGGGGCCCTCGCGCTCGACGTGCGCCAGGACCATGGCGCCCACCGCCGCGACGATCAGCAGCGCCGAGGTCAGTTCGAAGGCGAACAGGTAGCGGGTGAACAGCAGCGCCGCGATGGAATGGACGTTGTTACCGCCGGCGTTCGGCGAATTGAGGTCTGTGGGCGTGACGGGGCTGACCGCCCGTCCTATGCCGATCGCCACCAGCAGCGCGAAGCCGACGCCGAGCAGGGCCGCCGCCCACCGCTGCCCGCGCAGCGTTTCGACGAGCGAGTCGGAGGCATCGCGCCCGACGATCATCAGGACGAACAGGAAGAGAATCATGATCGCGCCGGTGTAGACGATGATCTGCACCAGGCCGAGGAACGGGCCCTGCTGGATGAGGTAGAAGGCGCCGAGGCAGCCCATGGTGGCGACCAGCGACAGCGCCGAGTGCACCGCGTTGCGCAGCAGCACCATGCCGATGGCGCCGGCCAGCGCGATCGGCCCGAGCACCCAGAACGCGATGGCCTCGCCGAGCGGGACGGTGCCGTGGCGCAACGGTCCGGCGGCGAGCAGCACTTCGTGCATCACACGACCTCCTCACGGCCGGGTGCCGGTATCGGCGGCTGCGCGCCGGGGGACAGGCGAATCCGCCGATCCTGTGGGGCGGGCGACGACTGCTCAGCCATGGTGGCGGCCCACCTCGGTCGCGGTCCCGGTCACCGGACGCCCGGCCTCGTTGGCCATCGACTGCGGCGCGCCCTTCTGCAACGGTGCCTGCGTCTCGACGAGGTAGTAGTCCTTCTCGTCCTCACCCAGACGCATCGGGTGCGGGGGCGCCTCCATGCCCGGCAGCAACGGGGCCATCAGCTGCTCCTTCGTGTAGATCAGCTGCTGGCGGTCGTCGAGCGCGAGCTCGTAGTCGTTCGACATCGTGAGCGACCGCGTCGGGCAGGCCTCGATGCACAGGCCGCAGAAGATGCAGCGCAGATAGTTGATCTGGTAGATCGCGCCGTACCGCTCCCCCGGCGAGTAACGCGCCTCAGGCGTGTTGTCGCCGCCCTCGACGTAGATCGCGTCGGCCGGGCAGGCCCACGCGCACAGTTCGCAGCCGACGCACTTCTCCAGGCCGTCCGGGTGCCGGTTGAGCACGTGCCGGCCGTGGTAGCGCGGCGCCGTGTCGCGCACCTCGAACGGGTACTGGTAGGTGAAGGTCTTGCGGAACATGGTCGCGAAGGTCAGCCCGAAGCCCTTGGCGAACCCGCCCAGGCTGCCGGTCGGCTCCGCGGCCGGCTCGCTGCGGTCATCAGCCATCGCTCGTGTCTCCATGATCGATCGTGCGGTCGAGGGCGGTGGCGCCGCCACGCAGCCCGGCGGTGACCGGCTCGCGGCGGACCGGGCTCGTCGGGACGCGCAGGTCGAGCGGCGGGATCGGGAAGGTCGGCTCCTCGCGCCCGGCGTCCTCGTCGTCCTCCGCGGCCGCCGCCAAGCGCCGCGCCGTGTATCCCTCGTAGGCCATCAGCGCCGGCACGACGATCAGCAGCAGCACGATACCGAGCGGCAGCACGGTCGCCTTCCAGGCGGGCCAGCCGCGGTCGCGCAGGACGTGGATCGACGTGACGGCGAGGATCCAGACGAGGTTGATCGGGATCAGCGTCTTCCAGCCGAGGTGCATGAACTGGTCGTAACGCAGCCGCGGCAGCGTTCCACGCAGCCACACGAAGACGAAGATGAAGGCCACGACCTTCCCGACGAACCACAACACCGGCCACCAGCCGGCGTTCGCACCGTGCCACAGCGAGAGCGGCCACGGTGCCCGCCAGCCGCCGAGGAACAGCGTCGTCGCCAGCGCCGAGACGGTGATCATGTTGATGTACTCGGCGAGGAAGAACATCGCGAACTTGAACGACGAGTACTCGGTGTGGAAGCCGCCCACCAGCTCGGACTCGGCCTCGGCGAGATCGAACGGCGCGCGGTTGGTTTCGCCGACCACCGAGATCGCGTAGATGCAGAACGACACGATGAGTGGGATGACGTTCCACAGGTGGTCCTGGCTCGACACGATACCGGAGGTCGACATGGTGCCGGCGAACAGGAAGACGGCCACCATCGACAGACCCATCGCGACCTCGTACGAGATCATCTGAGCCGCCGACCGCAGGCCGCCGAGAAGCGGATAGGTGGAGCCCGACGCCCATCCGGACAACACGATGCCGTACACGCCGAGCGAGGAGCAGGCGAACACGACGAGGACGCCGACCGGAAGGTCGGTGAGCTGCAGCGGCGTCCGGTGCCCGAACATCGACACGGTCGGGCCGAACGGAATCACGGAAAAGGCCAGGAACGCCGGAACCGCGGAGACCACCGGCGCCAGCCAGTAGACCGCCTTGTCGGCGAGCACCGGGATGATCTCTTCCTTGAAGGCCAGCTTCATCCCGTCGGCCAGCGACTGCAGCGTTCCCCACGGCCCGACGCGGTTCGGCCCGATCCGGTTCTGCATCCGGCCGACGACCTTGCGCTCGAACACGATCGCGAACAGCGTCATGACGACGAGGAACACGAACACCAGCAGGACCTTGATCAGGACCAGCCAGATCGGCAGGTCGCCGAAACCGGGAACGTTCTGGCCGGAGCCCGGAAGCGCGACGGGACTCACGAGACACCTCCGGTTTCGGGAACGCCCACGACGGGCGGGGCGGACGCGTTGCTCAGCCCGACCACGGCGCCGGTGGTTGCGCACAGCGTCGAGCGCACCCCTCGGGACGGCGTGCCGGCGGGATTGGTCGGCACCCAGACGACGCGGTCGGGAACATCGGCGATCTCGACCGGGAGGACCAGCGTCCCGGCGTCGGTGCCGACGGCGACCTGCCCGCCTTGGACGACGCCGACCTCCGCGGCCGTGACCGGACCGAGGATCGCACGCGCCGGTTTGGCGGTTCCCGCGAGGTTCGGGTCGCCGTCCATCATCCGGCCGCCGTCGATCAGCTCGTGCCAGGTCGCCAACAGCGCCTGCCGTACGCCGGGAATCGGCGCCTCGACGGGGCGCACGGTCGGCGCGGCCGGACGGATCCGGGCCAGCCCGAGCCGGAGGATCTCCTCCCGCACCGCGGGAACCGTCCGCACGCCCAGCCGGACGTCGAGCTCGTCGGCGAGCGCGTCGAGAACCTCGGCGTCGCTCATCGTCCCGGTCCGCAGCGTCAGGTCGAACGGGCGGCGGCGCCCCTCCCAGTCGACGTAGCGGCCGGCCTTCTCGACGGCAGCCGCGACCGGGAAGACCACGTCGGCGAAGTCGGTGACCGCGCTGTGCCGCAGCTCCAGGCTGACGACGAACCCGGCGCGTTCGAGCGCCCGGTCGGCCAGCACCGGGTCGGGGAAGTCGAGTGGGTCCACCCCGCCGAGGACCAGGGCGGTGAGCGCACCGCCGGCCGCGGCCTGCAGGATGCCGAGCGCGTCGCGTCCGGGCGTGTCCGGCAGCGGCGCGCCCCAGGCCGCTTCGACCTCGGCCCGAGCGGCGGGGTCGGACAGCAGCCGGCCGCCCGGAAGCAGCGTGGGCAGCGTGCCCGAGTCGATCGCGCCGCGTTCGCCGGCACGTCGGGGCACCCATGCCAGCCGCGCTCCGGTAGCCGCCGCGAGGGCGGCGACCGCGCTGTAGGCGCCGGGGGACGACGCCAGCCGCTCGCCGGCGAGGATGACCGCGCCCTGGCCGCGCAACGCCTCCAGCACCGCGCCATCCAGCGTGTTGAGCACCGTGGCCTCGCCCGTCGGTAGGCTCGGCACCAGCGCCGCCCGCAGCTTCACCGCGCCGCGGGACAGGAACGGCGCCACCGTGAACACTTTTGCGTTGGCGCGCCGCACGGCCTTGCGCAGCCGAAGGAAGACGATCGGCGACTCCTCCTCGGGCTCGAAGCCCACGAGGAGCACCGCGGGAGCGGCCTCCAGGTCGCGGTAGGACACGTGCTGAGGGGTGAGGCCTGCGACGTTCGAGGCGAGGAACGCCGTCTCTTCCTCGCTGATCGGCCGGACCCGGTGGTCGATGTCGTTGGTCCCGAGGACGAGCCGCGCGAACTTGGAGTACGCGTACGCGTCCTCCTCGGTCAGCCGCCCGCCCGGTAGCACTCCGACGCCGCCGCGGTCGGTGGCCTCACGAAGCCCGGTCGCCGCGCGTTCGAGCGCCTGGGGCCACGAGGCTTCCACCAGGTTTCCTGATGCGTCGCGGACCAACGGCACGGTGAGCCGGTCGGCCTGGCTCCGGTACTGGAAGGCCCAGCGCCCCTTGTCGCAGTCCCACTCCTCGTTGACCTCGGGATCGTCGGCGGCGAGCCGGCGGGTGACCCGGCCGCGCCGCCAGTCGGTGCGCTGCGCGCAGCCGGACGCGCAGTGCTCGCAGACCGAGTCGGTGGACATCAGGTCGAAGGGGCGCGCGCGGAACCGGTACGACGCCGAGGTGAGCGCCCCGACGGGGCAGATCTGCACGGTGTTGCCGGAGAAGTAGGACTGGAACGGCACGTCCTCCGACGTACCGATCTGCTGCTGGGCGCCGCGCTCGAGCAGGTCGATGAAGGGGTCGCCGGCGATCTGCTCACTGAACCGGGTGCACCGCTGGCACAGCACGCACCGCTCGCGGTCGAGCAGCACGTTCGTCGAGATGGCAACCGGCTTGGGGAAGGTGCGCTTGTGTTCGTGGAATCGCGAGTCGGCGCGGCCGTTGCTCATCGCCTGGTTCTGCAGCGGGCACTCACCGCCCTTGTCGCAGATGGGGCAGTCGAGAGGGTGGTTGATCAGCAGCAGTTCCATGACCCCCTGCTGCGCCTTGTCGGCCACCACTGAGGTCAGCTGCGTCTTGACCACCATGCCCGGCATGACCGTCGTCGTGCACGACGCGGCCGGCTTGGGCATCCCCCGACCGTTGCCCATGTCGGCGACCTCGACGAGGCACTGCCGGCAGGCGCCGGCCGGGTCGAGCAGCGGGTGGTCGCAGAACCGCGGGATCTGGATCCCGAGCTGCTCAGCCGCCCGGATGAGCAGGGTTCCTTTCGGCACGGAGATCTCGATCCCGTCGATGGTCAGGGGAACGAGATCTTCCTTCGCGGGAGCCTCGGGTGTCTGGGTCATCAGTGCCCGGCTCCAGCTGCAGCCAGCGTGCGTACGCCGGGGAACGGGCAGCCGTGCCCGTCGAGGTGCGCACGGTATTCGTCGCGGAAGTACTGGATCGAGGACGAGACGGGACTCGTCGCGCCGTCGCCGAGCGCGCAGAACGACCGGCCGAGAATGTTGTCGGAGAGGTCGAGCAGCGTGTTCAGGTCTTCCTCCGTCGCGTCGCCCCGCTCGAGGCGCTCGTAGATCCCGACGTACCAGTAGGTGCCCTCGCGGCACGGCGTGCACTTGCCGCAGGACTCGTGTTTGTAGAACTCGCTCCACATCTTGGTGGCGCGCACGACGCAGTCGTCGGTGTCGAAGATCTGGATCGCCGACGTG
>JAICIE010000095.1 GCA_025924515.1 Jatrophihabitans sp.
GGGATCGATGACTACGCTGCTGTGCTGCACAGTGTTCCTTCGCGGATTCGAATGGTGGGAGGTGCCGGCTCAGCCCTTCAGTCCCGTGCCGGCGACACCCTCAACGATTTGGCGCTGGAAGAACAGGAACAGCGCGATGAGCGGCAGCGCGCCGAGCAATGCCGCGGCCATCGTGTCGGCGTAGCGGATGCCGAAGTTGCCCTGCACGGTCGCGAGTCCGACCGGGATGGTCATGAGCTTCGGGTTGCTCAGCACCAGCAGTGGCCAGAGCAGGTTGTTCCACGACCAGATGAACGTGAATATCGACACGGCGGCGATCGCCGGCTTGGTGAGCGGCATCGCCAGCCCGCGGTAGATCCACCAGGTGCTGGCACCGTCCATCCGGGCGGCCTCTTCGAGCTCTCTCGGGAGGCCGTCGAAGAATTGCTTGAACACGAACACCGCAATGGCAGTCGGGACCTGCGGAAGGATCACCGCCCAGTAGGTGTTCAACAGCCCCATTCCGCCGACCTCGCGGAACAGCGGGACGATGAGAACCTGGATGGGGATGAGCAGCCCGAGCAGGATGAACCCGAGGATCGCACCCTGGAAGCGGAACCTGAGTCGTGACAGCGCGAAGGCCGCCATGCTGGCAGTGACGACCGTGAGCACCACGATCAACGCCGAGGTGATGAAGCTGGACGCGTACCAGTGCCAGATGTCGCCTTGCCGGAAGATCGACGCGAACGACGACCAGGTGGGGTTGTCGATCCACCAGGTAACCGGCAGTTTCGCCGTCTCGGAGTTCGGTTTGAACGCTGTGTCGATCGCCCAGAACAGCGGGATCAACCAGATGATCGAGAAGGCGATCATCACGCCGATGCACACCCGGTTGAACAGACGCGAGCCGGACACCGACGTCGTCGTGCCCGCCTTGCCGACCGTGAACTCCTTCGGTTCGCTCGTCAGCGTCGCCATGATCAGGCGCTCCTCTCGGCGCGGCGGGTCTGTATGAACCAGATCGCCGACACGATCAGCAGAAGGACGAAGTAGACCGTCGACGCGGCCGCACCGTAGCCCACGCGGTAGTCGGTGAAACCGATGTCATAGATGTACTCCAGCGCCGGTCGCGTGCTGAAGTTCGGGCCACCGGAGGTCATGATGTACATCTGGTCGAACACTTTGAGCGAAGCGATGACCTGCAGGACGATCACCAGCGTCGTGGTTCGGCTCAACAGCGGAATGGTGATCGAGCGCATCTGCTGCCATGGCGAGGCGCCGTCGAGCGACGAGGACTCATAGAGCTCACGCGGGATCTCCTGCAGGCCGGCCAGATACAGCACGAAATTGAACCCGAGAGTCCACCACACCGTCGCGGCCGCGATGGACCACATCGCCCAGTGCGGGTCGCCGAGCCACTGCGGCGAGGTGATGCCCAGCTTCTGCACCACTGCGGAGGCGAGGCCGAGGCCAGGGGTGTACAGCCAGATCCAGATCAGCGCCATGGTCGCGGACGGCAGGATGTACGGTGCGAAGAACGCCAACCGGAAGAACCACTTGCCGTGGGTGGCTCGTTCGGCGAGCATCGCGAAGATGAACGAGAGGATCACGAGCGGCGGCGTCGTCAAGATCGTGAACCAGACGGTGTGCCACATCGACGACCAGAAGTCCGAGCTCTTGAACGCCTCCGCGTAGTTGCTGAACCCGGCGAACTTCCCGAGGCCGGACTTTACGAGGCTGGTGTCGAAAAAGCTCATCACCAGCCCGTACAAGGCCGGCCCGATGACGAAGAGCACGTAGAGGATGAGGAACGGCGCGAGAAACGCCAGGCCCGGCCGGGTGTCGTCACGCCGCCCGCGTCGGCCCGTCCGGGAGAGGTCAGCGCTCGCTGCCTCCGCGGGACGAGGAACATAAGTGGTTGCGGTCACGAGATCCTCCTGTGTCCGTTGCCGGTTCGACGGTGGCTCGTCATGTCGGGGGTTGGGTCTTGGCGAGGACGGTGAGCTTCTGCTTTATCTGGTTGAGTCCGGCCTGCGGCGAGGAGATTCCCGACATCACTGCGCCGATCGTCCCTCCGACGATGATCTCGAAGTCGGATCCGGATCCCGAGTACCAGGCGTTCGGGTCGTAGACCGCGGCGTCGGCCGCCGACGCGTAGTTCGACTGCGGGGTGAGCTTCGCGTACGCCTTACTGTTCCGGTAGGGCAACCACGCCGGAACGTGACCACCGGCGGCCCAGGTTGCGCTCTGGTCGAGCAACGACCGGATGAAGGTGAGCGAGTTGTCCAGTTGGGCACGTGACCGTGCCGGGTCTTTCGGCAGCACCAGGGTGTGCGAGTCAGCCTGCACCGCGTAATGGCCGTTGCCGCCGTAGACGTTGGGAAACTTCGTCATGCTGAAGGGTGTCTTTGCGGTCTGGAAGGTCGTGATTTCCCACTCGCCCTGGAAGTAGAAGCCTGCCCGTCCGGCTGCGAAGGTCGCGATGGCGCCCTGGTAATCCAGCGATCCGGGCATCAGGTTGCTGCTGTTCAGCTTGGCGAAGAAGTTCAGGACCTTCAGCGCCTTGGCGTCGTCGATCGTGATTCGGGTTCCCTTGTCGCTGAGGACTGGTGTGCCGCCGAGCTGGCTGTAGAGGCTCAGGAAGATGCGCCATGGCGTGGACGTCTCGTTGATGACAGCGATGGTGGCCCCGTACTGACCGGTCACCCGCTTGGCTTTGGTCAGCGCCTCCATGAACGCCTGCTCACCTGTGATCGGCTTCAACTTCCCGGAGCTGTCGAGCAGGCCGGCCTTCTTGCAGACATCAGTGTTGTAGAAGCACACGAATGGGTGCGTGTCCAGGGGAATGGCGAAGATCCTGCCATTCACCAGCGCCGTCTTCCAGGCCTTCTGGTTGAACTTGTCGGCGGTCATCCCGTACCGCGCCAGGTCGGCCGGCTGCAATTCGGCGAGTAGATCTGCGGCCTGGAGGGTCTTCATGCGCGTCAGGTGCGCGACGGCGACATCCGGCGGCTTGGCGCCGAGCGTGGCGAGCGACAGCTTCGTGTAGTAGGGATTGCCCCAGGCGAGAGTGACCGACGACAGCCCGATGTTCTTGTGGGTCTTCTCGAAGCCGGCCTCCATGGCCTGCATGCGCACCCCGTCGCCGCCACCGAACAGGTTCCAGTACTGCACGGTTCCGGGGTCGAGTGTGGATCCGGCCAGGCCGGCCCCGACGGGTGTGGAGCAGGCGCTGAGAGCCCCGGCGCCGAGCCCGAGGGCCAGGGCGCCGCCGAGGAAGCCGCGCCTGCTGAGGCTGGCGGAGATGGGATCAGGTAGGTCTGTCATGAGGGCACGTCCTTAAATCCGGAACTTGCGGGAGGAGCGGTGTTCGGGGTGCGGGGCCGCCGGGTCGGCGCGCCGGACGGACGTCCGGCAGGGGTTGGGCCTTCGGACGGCGCTCGCGCGCGTGCGGTCGGCGGCCCAGCGGTCGAGCCGCGCCGTATCAACTCGACCGGCAAGAGTTCGCGAGGGGCGACCTCTCGACCGCCGATGCGGTCCAGGAGCACGGCGGCCGCGCGAGCGCCCGTCTCGACGAAGGGAATGGAGACGGTGGTGAGCGACGGCACCAGGAAACGGGAGATCGGCAGGTCGTCGCATCCCACGACGGAGGTTTGCCGAGGCACGCTCACGCGGCGGTCGGCGAGCATGCGGAGCACGCCGGTCGCCATGAGGTCGCTGTGCACGAACAGCGCGGTGATCGCAGGATTTCGGTCGAGCAGCCGCGCCGCGGCCGCGTACCCCCCGTCGGCGGTCCAGTCCGCGACCTCGACGAGGTCGTCCGGCAGGTCCACAGCTGCGTCCGCCAGGGCCTCACGGAAACCTTTCAGCCGGGCCCGTACCACCTCTCGGGTCGGCGGCCCGGTCACCGTCGCGATCGCCCGATGGCCCATCTGCACCAGGTGTTCGCCCGCGAGGCGGCCGGTGGTTCGGTGGCACGAGCCCAGTAGCACCGCGGAGGTGCCGGGCAGGTGATTGAGGCTGACGAGCGGCATTTCGTCCCTGACGGCAGCGCTGAACCTCCTGTCGGCCTCCAGGCTGGGCGCCACGACAAGGACCCCGTCGACGCGGTGCGCCACGAGCTTGTGCAGTGAGGACGCGGAGTCGGACTCGGGACGCACCGATACCAGCACGGCGGCGTGCCCACCAGCCGCGAGCGCAGCTTGCGCCCCCGAGACGAAGGACGACAGCGCAGGGTCGGCCAGGTCGTCGATGATGATGCCGACGGTGATCGAGCTTCGGCGGACCAACCCGCGCGCCAGCAGGTTCGGCACATAACCGAGGTCCCGGGCGGCGGCGCGGATCCGCTCCGCCGTGGAGGACGCAGCGACTCCCTCATGACCGTTGAGGACCTTGCTCGCCGTCTGAAAACTCACGCCGGCCCGGGCGGCAACGTCCTTGAGCGAAACGTACACAACCCCCCGCCGTCGGGTCGCCGGCCCTTCGAGGTAGTTCTCACCGAGGGCGCGTCCGCCTACGCGAGCGTTCGCTCATCGTCACTCCGCAGATGCGACAAGTCAATAGCGAAAGGACGCTCCGAACGGAGATCTTGAGCTTGAACGCCGATGTGAGGTTTAAGTTTGAAATTGCCGCTCAAATGCCGGTTCATAAGATCAATGCATTCCTGCTAAGCAGGTGCCGAACCGGTCGAGCCGCAGACGATGGCGTCGATGTCCGTGTACGCCGCCAGCGCCTGCTGGTCGTGCGGCGTGTGGGGCACGTCCTCGGCGTCGACCGCCGCGGCGTTGACGTAGCCGACCGGCACCTTCAAGGTCGGATGCGGTCGAGCGAACCCCTGCTCGGTGCGATCACCACGACGTGGCGGATGCGGTGGTGACCGAACCCGAGGAGCGGGGGCTCTATCGCGAGGTCCCGGCCGGGCTCACGGCTGTTCCGCGTCCCGCCCGACCAACCGCGCCGCAGCCGACATGGCCGTCCGGTGCGCGAATTCGCCGACGCGAAGCCGAGCTGGTGACACCGGAACTGCGCCGCCGAAAGCGGTGCGTCCTGCTAGCCGTGTCAGGCCGACTATTCCCGCGACCACCCGGACGCCGGGTCGAAGAAGGCGTCGACGACCCGTGCCGACGCATTGCCGTCATCCCACGGGCTGAATTGGCGCCGGAAGTCCGCGTACCTGTCCGCGTGAGCGCGAGCTAGCTCGACCGGGTCGCGAACCTGCTCGGCCAGAGAACTGACGTCGCGGCACAGCGGGCCGGGTGCGATCTCGCGCAGGTCGAGATACATGCCGCGGACCGCGGCGTAGTGCTCGAGATCGGGCACGAAGAAGGCCATCGGCTTGCCGCTGACTGCGTAGTCGAACATCACCGACGAGTAGTCGGTGACCAGTAGGTCCGAGGCGATGTACAAGTCGTTGACGTCGCGATGCCGGGTGACGTCGACGACCTGGTCGCAGCTGCGGTCGGTCAGGTCGTCGCGGGCGTTGAAATTGTGCCCGCGCAGCAGCACGCACCAGTCGGGCCCGAGCTGGTCCAAGAGGAACCGCAGGTCGAGTCCCGTGTACAGCGGCGCTTTCCACCCCTGGCGGCGTCCTTCGCGGTATGTCGGCGCGTACAGCAGGGCCTTGGTGGCCGGACCGATGCCGAGTGCGGCCCGCAGCGCATCGCGCTCCGCGCCGCTCGCCTTCGCCAGGCGGTCGTTTCGCGGATATCCGACCTCGAGGACGGTTCCGGCGAAGAGCAGTTCTGAGGCGAGTATGCGGGTGAAGTAGGGGCTCGGCGAGACCGCAGCGTCCCACTGGGCCGCCTCCGCCGCGATTTTCTGCAGTCGCGCGGGCGCCGCCGAGTTCTGACGCGCTTCGGAAACCCCGATGAACTTGAGCGGCGTGCCGTGCCAGGTCTGCAGGTAGCGCTGCCCGGGATCCTTCGTGAGACCCCACGCGCCGCCGTAGTTGTTGACGATGTAGCGACTCGCATTGAGCTTCGCGAACCAGTCCTCGCTCAGTTTGACGACCGGGACGGCCCCGGCCGGCACCGCGACGCTGAGATCCTCGACTCCCCAGTACATCGTCAGCGACGACTCACGGCGACGCAGTTCCTCGGCGATCGCCGCGGCGCTGTCGGCGCTTCCGAAGCCGACGTCCACCTGGAAGAACACCGCATGCTCCAGCTTGCGCGGTGTGCGGCCGTGGCGGGCGATGAGCTCGGCCTGCGCGGGTTTGGCCAGCACATCGTCCGGGACGGGCGCCGCGATGGCGACTGCGACGTCGCCGCGGCCGCGACTGTCAAGGGTCACCTTCGCCGCCTCGGTCAGCGCGGTGTGCGGCAGGTGAATCCTGGTGCCGACGTGGACTTGCAGCGCCTGCGTCCTGCCGTCCTTGCCGGTTCGCCGCAGACATAGGCGGTAGGGCCCGGACGGAAGCGGGCGCCGGATCCCGGCGGAGTCCTCGTACTCGGTGGGCACCCGAACGTGGCATCGACCGCTTTCCTGTTCTGCGGCGATCCAGCGAAGCGGCGTTCCAGATCCCGGCGCGAGGCCGACTTCGACAGGATCGTCGGTGGCGTCGGAGAAGGCGACGACGATGTCACCGGCCGGGGTGCACTCGAGCGTGTCGATCACGATCTCGCCGACAGCGCTGTGGGCGCCGGCGCGGCCGGCCGCCTCGCCTGCCGGGAGCCGTCCGCCAGGGCCTCGCGCCGACAGCCGGACGACAACCTGCCTGGACGACCGAATCTCTTTCACGACTCGTCGCTTGGCACGCGCGGCCGGCCGCCGAACGCGGTGCGGCAGCCGGTGGTAGACGCGCCGCGCGACCGTCGACCCCACCAGCGTCCGGATACCTGCCGGCATCCGGAGATATCGCTCCGGTATCCCGTCGAGGGCCACTGGCGACCCAGCAACGTTGATCATCAGCCCGCCGCCTGGCCGGGGCGACAGCGACCGCCGGCCCTCAGACCAGAACCACTGCAGGAAGTCCGGCACCTCGGGGCCGCGGCCGGCCCCTATCAGCGTGTATGCGATGCGCCGCTCGACGGGGACGAGGGCGGCGATGGTCTCAGGCGCGCTCGTCCAGTACCGGTCGACGGCCCTGCGGAGGCGCTCGAGCGTCTCTTCGGGTGCTCCCGCCAGTTCCCGGACGTAGATCCACAGATCGCCTTCGAGAATTTTCAACCGGAACCGTTCCGCGACGGCCGGGGTCAACGAATGGCGTCGGATCAAATCGTCGACTTCGTCGATCATCTCGAAGCGGTCACAGACATTACGTGGTTCGAGGATTCGTTGCGTGATCGAATTCTTCTCGTCGCGTCGGCGCCACACGTAGACCGTTCGCGGCAGGACATCCACCGATCGTGCGTTGAGAAATGCTTTGAAGACAGGGACGATGTCCTCGAAGTACTTGCCGGTCGGGAACCCGGCGACATGCACGTCCCAGAACTCCCGTCGGTACACCTTGTTCCAGCACACGGTGTCGAACACCAGCTCGGGATGGGCGCTGAGGGTGGTGGCGGTGTAATGGAAAAGGTGCGACCGCGCCTGGTTCCACGACTGCGTGTAGCGCTTTCCGTCGAGGCGTACCACATTGCCGGTGATTAAGTCCGAGTTCGAATCGTGCAGCGACCGCATCATGGCCGCGTACGCGCCGGGCACCACATAGTCGTCGCTGTCGATGAACGCCACGTAATCACCGCGGGCGGCGGCGATGCCGGTGTTGCGGGCCGCGCCGAGCCCTGCGTTCTGCTTATGAATGACCCGGATGCGCGAGTCGCCAATGGCGTAACGATCGCACAGTTCGCCCGAGGAATCGGTGGAGCCGTCGTCGACGAGGATGAGTTCCAGGTCGCGGAAGCTCTGTGACAGCACGCTGTCGACGGCCTGCTGAAGATAGCGTTCGACGTTGTACACCGGCATGACGACGCTCAGTGCGGGGCGCCCACCGGATCCCTGGCCACGCTCGATCACGCGTCTGCCCCAGTGCACGATGCGCCGTTGCGCCCAGTGCGGCGCGCGGCGATAACCGGCCCGGGCCGTCTCGCTCACCCAGCCGGGAATTCTCATAGCGGTCGCATCCTTCTCGCTCGCAGCCTGGCGTCGGGACATTCTCAGGCCTGCTCGATAGCCGCGTCGTCAGACCCGCCGGCCAGCGAAGGCGGCGATGCGCTGGTAGGCGTCCGCGCCGTCGGGCACCGGTTGCTCGGGCCCGAACGCCCGGCCTCGCCTGTGATCGCTGGGGTTGGCACGCAGGAGCGCAAGGCCGCGTTCGGCGAACCTCGCCGGCGCGACGACCAGCTGGTGGGCCGAGTCCGGCACGGTCCGCTCGCTGCGAGACGCCGGATCGCTGAGCGCGGCCGGGTCAACGGTGTCGAGCAGGCCGCTCACCTCGTCAACTGCTCGACGCACGACCGCGGCGTCGTCCTTCGATGTCACGCTCGCAAAGCTAGTCGGCGCATCACCTGCCACTCGGGCGCTCAACGGCTCGGCGCCGACGCGGCCAGGCGAGCAGCGGCCGCCTCGGTGACGAGCGGATCCGGCCTCCGTTCACGCAGGCTCAGCCCGCTGACGGCGGCGACCACGATGCCGAACCCCAGCCACTGAGTGCCGGTCAGATGCGAGCCCAGGAACGCCACACCGATCACCGCGGCTGTCATCGGAAAAGCGAGCTCCGCGAAGGTCGCGCGGCTGGCCGCGGTAGCTCTGAGCCCGACGTAATACAGCCGCAGCGCCGCGAGCCCCGGGATGAGCGCCAGCAGGACGAGCCCAAGCAGGTTACGGCTGCCGGGGGCGAAGGGGGCGTGCTGTTGGGCGGCGATCACGGCCGCGGCCGGCAGCCCGAAGCAGTAGCGAAGGACGGTCAGATCCCGCGGCCCGACGGACCCGCTGACCCGACGGCCCAGGACGGTTCCCGCCGCCCACAGGGCAGCGGCGCCAACGGCGCAGAGCGCGACCTCGGCCGCCCGCACGGTGACGCCGAACGGGTCGGCGAAGGCGAGGAGCCAGGCCCCCCCGAGCGCCGGGACCGCGAAGAGGGCGAACGCCGGCCGGACGCGCTCGCCGAGCAGCGCGACCGCAAGCACGACGGCGAACACTGGCTGCAGTTTCTGCAGGACGACCGGGGACACGAAGTCGCCGGACGCCGCGCTCAGCTTGAAGGCTTCGGTGAACAACGCGGTTGCCAGGGCCGACGAGCCGACACCGATGATCAGGACGGACAGCCGGTCGCCCAGCGAGCAGCTCGCTAACGTGCGCAGAGCGGCGGGCACTGCCGGCAGCAGGATCAGAAAGACGATCAGGTGCTCCCACAGGACGACTGTCGCCGGAGCGAGCGCGGTCGCCAGCGGCTTGCGCAACAGGCCGTCCAATCCCCACAAGGCGGCCGCGAGGGCGACGAGCGGCATTCCGTCCTTAAGCGACAGGGGGGCGCGCGGCCAGGTCAACTCGGGATGCCGATCTGCATGTCTCTCCCCGCTGGACGGCCGTCGGTCGGTTTCTTGAGGCGGCGCCTACGGCGGTCACCCTACGCAGCGCCCATCCCGGTCAGCCGGGCCAACTCGCCGCAGCCCGGCACGTGCGTAGGCTGTACACATACATGCGCATGACCGGGTGGAGGCGTTTCAATGGGCCGGGCAAACGTCTATCTGCCGGATGAGCTGGAACGCCGCGTCAAGGCAGCGCAGATCCCGATTTCCGAGGTCTGCCAGCGGGCGCTGCTGGCAGCGGTAGAGGCCGCCGAAGCCGGTGGTCGACGCCTGGACGGCGCGCTGCGCGAACAGCTGCGGCGCGGACGCGCGGCGGGGCAAGCGTGGGCGCGCACGGCCGCGCCGGAACAGCTGCTGACGCTGCTGCGCGACCAGCGATTCGAGGAGATCCCGGCGGACGCGCTTCCAGCCGACCTGTACTCGCTGACGGCCGAGCAGAGCCTGGCCTGGGAGACCGGCTTCGGCATGGCGGCGCGCGAGTCCGCCCAGCTGGCCGTGGCCCAGGACGGGCCCGCCGGCGAGCCGGCCACCTCGGGAAGCCCGGTGTCGCTCGACAAGACGGCCGGCGACGCGACCGAACGCGGCACCGACCATGCTGATGCGGGCGCGGGAGCAGGCTCCCCGCGCCTCGGCGACGACGCGGGAGCCCGTATCGGCGCAACCGTCGACGGCGACGCGGTTTCTTTCGACCCGCACGCTGCGGTGCGGGCGGGCAAGAGCCCGCTGTTCGCGGTCCTCGGCCAGACCGACCTGCGCGCCCAGCTGGTAATGAGCCTGGCCCAAGATGCAGCCGCCCGCGGCACCGCAGTCGTCCTGCTGGACGCCTCCGGCCAGCTGAGCTCCCGGGCCGGCGGGTTGGGGAGGAACGTCCGGGTGGTGCGCCCGAGTCGACCGTCGATGCCCTCTTTCGACGACCTGAGCCGCGGTGCGGTCGGCCTCGGTGGACTCATGGAGATGCTGTCCGGCGTCGCGGGCGGCGGCGGCCTGGGCGACCTGTTCCGCCCGTCCAGCACCCAGCTGCCACGGCCAGGGCACGTCACCGTCCTCGATCTGGCCGGCGACGGCGGGCTGTCCACCGCGCTCGGGCTCGCTCAGGCCGTTCAGCTGCTCAGCCAGCTCAACGCGCCGGCCGACCACCCACGGCTCGTGCACATCGACCTGCCGAGCACGGTCACCCTGCCGCCGCCGCTCGCCGCCCGGCTCGGCCGACTGTTCCGGGCGGCACGCAAACGCAACGCGGCACTGGGCGTGTCCGCCGACAGCGCCCAGCTGATCACCGACCTCAGCGGCACCGGATCCCTGCTCTCCACCGTGTTCGCATTCGCGACGAGCAACCCCGTCGAGGCTGATCTGCTGCGCGACCTGCTCGGGTCCAGCGCGCCGATCCTGCTCAACCCGCCCGGGGCGGTCCCGACCCCGGACGACCCGACCTGGGTCGTCATGCGCGATCTTCACGGCCGGCTCGGCCAGGTGCGCCTCGACGCCGGCTGAGCGTCGACACGCGTATCGAGTTCGTTGCTGACCGCAGATACATAGGGTTTTCCCGGTGGCTGCCTCGTACTTCCTGTGCGGAACGCCGCGTACGGGCAGCACGCTGCTCTGCAGCCTGCTCGCGTCGACCGAGTGTCTCGGTCGTCCGGAGTCGTACTTCCGCGAGGACGACGAGGTCGCGTGGGCCGACCGCTTCGGCCTAGCGACGGATGGGCGCCGACTGCGCGATTACGTCGCCTACGTGCAGGCAGTCCGGGGATCGGCGACCACCGGCAACGGCGTCTTTGCCGCCCGCGTCATGTGGGGGTCGATTGGCCGCGTCGTCGATGGTTTGGGGAGGCTGCCCACAGAGTCCGACCGGGACGTCCTCGAGCGCACGTTCGGGCCGCTGCGCTTCGTCTACTTGAGACGCGAGGACGTCATCGGTCAAGCCGTCTCGTGGTGCCGCGCGGAGCAGACCGGGTACTGGCACCAGGGCGATGTGTCTCGTCGGCACCCCCGACCGGATATCGAGCGTTCGAAGCAGTTGCTCGGCAGGATCTACGCGCACAATGCAGCCTGGAGAGCGTGGTTCGACCGAGTCGGCGTACAACCACACACAGTGACGTACGAACAAGTGATCCAGGACGGGCGGGCGGCGGTTGAAAAGATAGCCGCGCACCTCGACGTCAAGATCCCCGAGCTCTGGCGCCCGAAGTCGCCACATCGCAAACAGGCCGATCAAATCAACGCACGGTGGGCCGCTGGCTTGAGGCTGGCGCTCGACGGATGAATGTCGCTCGACCCAATCTGACCTACGAGGTCAGGAAGTAGTGCGGCGCAGGTAGGCACCCGAGATCGACCGCGTTGCGACTGGCGGCCGCGCTCGTCGGTATTGGGGCTGGCTGACGCCGGCGCCCAGCACGTTTTCGTCGACTGGGACTCCGGTGCCGACGCCACCGCCGGGCTCCTGCGCGAGCTCGTCGGAGAGCTGTCCACCCTCAGCGCCCACTTCCGGACCCGATGGGCCGCGTCGATGCGCCGGGGCCGCTAGTCGATCGCGAGCTTGACCCCGAAGCCGAGCAGGGCGGCTCCCGTCGCCACATCAAGACCGCGTCGGACCCGGCGACGCGAAAAGACCTCCCGGGCGCGGTGCATCCCTCCGACAAGTAAAACCAGATAGAGCAGCGACAGGACGGCATGCGTGAGCGCGAGAGCGAACAACGCAATCAGCGTCGGGTGCGCCCCCAGGAACTGCGGAAGAACCGCGAGGTAGAACACCAGCACCTTCGGATTGGTGATGTTCGAGAGAAAGCCTTGCCGCCAACCTGCGATCACGAGCCCGCGACACCCGCTAGCGCCCTTGCCGGCTGGTTCGGCGTAGTCACCGGCGACCGCCGAACGAAATGACTGCATCGCCAATACCAGCAGATAGCACAGACCAGCCCACCTGATCGCCTCGAACAACGGCTGAGCGCGCACGATCAGCGCGCCGACGCCCGCTGCGGCCGCCGCTCCTTGGACAAGATTCGAGCTCGTAACGCCGATCGACGTCCACACGCCGCGCCGCCGTCCTCCCGCGAACGTGTTCTTGGTGACCACTGCGAAATCCGGGCCCGGCACGAGCACCAGCACGACGGCAAAAGTCAGAAAGGAGAAGTAGGACGACCAGCTCACCAAGGCAGGGTCTCACGGCGCCGCAGAGCCGATCGCGCGCTCGTGCGCCTGTCCGGCGCGAACGCGGTCCTGCCGCGGTGGCCCCGGGCCGCCGGCCGACTCGGCCCGTGGTCCGTGGGTCCCGGTGCGCGCCGGTCGCGAGGGGTTACTTCGCCTTGGAGAGGCCGCCGGATCGCGGCAGGCATGTGGTGAGGTCCGCACCGTCGTCGCGGACGCGATCGGCCCACTCCTCTGAGTCGAGCGTCGGCTCGTAGCCGAGCTCGGCCCGGGCCGTCCGGAGGTCCCAACGCTGCCGCGTGTTGGCCGAGACGCCGGCGTACACGCCGCCTCGCACGTCCGCCTCGAGCGCCCGGACGAACAGCTGCCGGAGATCGGCCGGCCCGAGCCAGCCGGGCAGCTGGCGCCGCTGGGTCGGCTCGGGCTCGGTCGCTCCCAGCCGTAGCCCGATGGTGGTCACGCCGCCCCGGGCGGCATAGACGCGGGCAAGCGCCTCGTCGAAGGCCTTCGGCGCCCCGGACGCGCAGCAGGGCGCCGGCGCCCAGGTCGGGGCGATGGGGGTGCGGCCCTCCGCCGCGTCCTGCCCCATGGCGTGCACCGAGCGGGCGTA
>JAICIE010000096.1 GCA_025924515.1 Jatrophihabitans sp.
CCCCGCCCCGCCAGGTCGGCGGCGCGCCCCCGGGCCGGCGACCCCGCCGGCGGCGCGACAAGGAGTGCCGCAGCCAGCGCGAGCCCCGTCAGCGTCACCGCAGCGCCTCTGGAACGACGACGCCGCGGTCCTCGAGGCGACCCGCCAGCCGCGCCGCAGCCGGACCCAGCTCCCCGCGCCGCCATGCGGAGCTCACCGACAGTCCGGTGCCCGCGGCGCCGAGCGAGGCGATCTCGTCGATCGTGCGCACGCCGTCGCGCCCCCGCCGAAGATGCACCACCAGGTCGAGCGCGCTGACGACCAAGGCGCTCACCGCTGCGCCGCCGAGACCGGCCAGCGCGCCCAGCGCCGCGAAACGCGACGGGACGTCCGCGGCCGAGTTCGCGTGCATCGTCGCCGCGCCGCCGTCGTGACCGGTGTTCAGAGCGACCAGCAACTCCACCATCTCCGGGCCCCGGAACTCCCCGACGACGAGCCGGTCCGGACGCATCCTCAGCGCCTGGCGCACCAGCTCGCGCAGCCCGACTTCCCCGGCGCCTTCGACGTTCGCAGACCGGGTGCGCAGCCGGACCACGTGTGGGTGGTCGACGACCAGCTCGGGCACGTCCTCCAGCAGCAGCAGCCGCTCGCGGTCGCCCGCCAACGCCAGCAGGGCGCCGAGCAGGGTGGTCTTGCCAGCACCGGTCCCTCCGGTGACGACGAACGCCAGCCGGGCCTGCATCACGGCGCGCAACAGCGACGCGACGTCCCTGGTCATGGCATCGCGCGCGACCAGGTCGGGCAGGGACAGCGGCTGCCGGGCCAGCACCCGCAGCGACACCGTGGTGGACGGCGCCAGCGGGGGCACCACGGCGTGCAGTCTGGTGCCGTCCGGCAGCGCCGCGTCGACGAACGGGGCGGCGTCGTCGAGGCGGCGCCCGGCCGCGGAAGCCAACCGCTGCGCCAGCCGGCGCACCGCCATATCGTCGCGGAACCGGACGGCCGCGCGTTCCAACCCGCGGCCGCGGTCGAGCCACACCGAGTCCGGCGCGTTGACCAGGACGTCGGTCACGCCCTCGAGCGCGAGCAGCGGCTCGAGCAGCCCGGCGCCGTCGAGCTCCGCGCGGACCTCGCCGCGCAGGGACGCGAGAACCGCGTCGTCGACGATCCCCTGCGCCTCTGCCCGCACGGCCTGGTCGAGGTCGAGGGCCGACGCCGGGCTCGCAAGCCGGCCGCGGACCCGCCGCACCAGGTCGATGTCGGTCACGGCAGGCCCTCGGCGATGCCGCGGGCCACCCGCACCAGCCGGCGTGGCGGCCGCCCGGGAGCCGGCCCCCGCCGTCCGGGACGCCGCACCACCGCGAGCAAGGGCACCCCGACGAGCTCGGCGACCTCCGCACCCGGCAGCTCAGCGCCCGTGACCACCGCCGCCGAGCGAGCGGGGGACAGGTCGGCGGCGACCGCGGCGGCAGACGCGATGCCACACACGTCACCTCGGACCAGCAGGACGGTCAGCAGGCACGCGGCAAGCGCCTCCGCCCGGACCGGCGACGGCTCGCGCGGCAGCGCCAGGACGACCGTGCCGACCGCGGCGGCGGCGCCGACGACCGCGGTGACCGCGCCCGAGGACGGGAGCCGGGTGTCCGCGGCGAGCACCGGGATCCTCCGCCAGCAGGGCAGCCCCTCGGCGAGCGCCCGCGGATCGAGCCGGCCGCCGCTCAGGCGCAGCCCCGACCACCGAGCGCCGGGGACGGACTCGATGCCCAGCAGGACGTCGATGCCGCCACCGAGGTGATCGAGATCGATGAGCACCGACGTTCCCGCGCAGAGGGCCAGGACTGCGGCAAACGTGGAGGCACCGATCCCTCCGCTTCCGCCCAGCACGCCGAGCACCGCACCCGCCACGCGAACAGGAAACGGGCCGGGGGCGACCCCGGTGCGCCTGCAGTGCCGCGTTGTGGACAGCAGGACCCGCTGTGGATGCCCGACTTGACACGGGATCTACCGGCCTTCGGTAGGTGCTTTCCGTATCGTCGCGGGCGTGGAGCCTGAGGTAGGCAGCGGCGCTCGCAGCGCAGCCTTCTTCGACCTCGACAAGACGATCATCGCCAAGTCCAGCGTGCTGGCCTTCGGCCGGCCGTTCTACGCGAACGGCTTGATCAACCGGCGCGCCGTCCTGCGCTCGGCCTACGCCCAGTTCGTGTTCGCCCTCGCCGGCGCCGACGAGGACCAGATCGACCGGATGCGCGCGTACCTCACCTCCATGTGTGCGGGCTGGGACGTCGCCCAGGTCAGCGACATCGTGGCCGAGACCCTGCACGAGATCATCCAACCGATCGTCTACGACGAGGCGGTGCAGCTGATCGAGATGCACAAGGAGGCGGGGCGCGACGTCGTCATCGTCAGTTCGTCGGGCGAGGAGGTCGTTGCGCCGATCGGCGCGATGCTCGGCGCCGACGACGTGCTGGCCACCCGGATGGTGGTGGCGGACGGGCGGTACACCGGCGAGATCGCCCGATATACCTACGGCCCGGGGAAGGCCACCGCGATCCGGGAACTCGCCGACGAGCGGGGCTACGACCTCGACGACAGTTACGCCTACACCGACTCCATCACGGACCTGCCCATGCTCGAGGCCATCGGCCATCCGTTCGCGGTGAACCCCGACCGGGCGCTGCGCCGGATCGCGGCCGAGCGCGGCTGGCCCCAGCTGACGTTCTCGAACGCGGTGCCGCTGCGCGAGCGGCTGGCCGGTCTTCGGCCGCAGCACCCGACCCTCACCGCGACGACCGCGGCGGTCGCCGTCGGCGCCCTGGCCTGGTACGCCACCCGCCGGCGGCTAACCCGGGTATGACACGACGCGCCGTCGGGGTCTTGCGCTAGCGGCGTGACCGTATTGCAATGTGGATACGGATGGCGTGTCGTCGATGGCGGTCCAGCCCCCAGCACACGTTGTCCCGTACGGACGGAACGGGTACCCACGCGGCGATCCCACCACGCAGCAGGTGAGTCGACGCGGACTCAGTTCGCTGGGCCCGCGCCTGACGTTCTCCAGCAGGGCACGCATTGGTAACCCGCTCCGACCGCACTGGCGGCGCCGCGACCTGTCGCGGCGCCGCTTCCGGCGTGTAAGCGCTGCAGTTGTCGCGCCGCGGTCTCGCTGGACGACCGGGTAGGAACCCGCTATCCCCGCCGCAATGCCTCGAACACGGCCAGCGACTCCCGGGCACCGCACTCGACCGCTTCGGCGCAGTGCACCAGCCAACCGCCCAGTCCGGCCCGGGTGCCCGACCCATAGCCGGCGAGCGCGACCTCGTAGCCGGCCCGCAGTTCCAGATGCCCGACCTCGACCGGGATCACCGCCTTCGGATCGAGCCCCCGGGCGACGAGCGTCAGCCGCGCGGCGCCCCGAGCGACGACGCCGGCGACCGGGGGGAAGGCGTCCAGCATCAGCAATTCGCCGTGCACCACGGCTGCCACGACGACCGCGGGAGCCCCGGTCACCGCAAGGACGTCGGCGAGGACGTCGAGGCGCTCGGCCACTCCAGGACGAGAGCTCGGGCGGCCGAGCAGGTCCGGTCCGGTCAGGTCGGCCGCGGCGAGGGCGTGCAGCCGCGCCAACGCCTGGCGCGGTGCCCGGCGCCACGGGTCGACGAGTTCGGCAACGGCGCTGTTGACGCGCAACGCGCCGTGCATCACCGGATCGGTCGGGCCGTCCCGGCGGAGATCGTCGAGCGAGAGTTCCGCACCGGCGAGGACGGCCGATGCCCACGCACCCCGCAGCGCGGACTCGGCGGAGACGTCCGCGGAGCGGCGGGGAAGCGCCCGGGAGCCGAGCACGCGGTCGACCGCCGCGCGCGCCCGGCTCACCGACTCGGCAACGCCGTCGAGTTCGAGCAGCGCAGCGAGCGGGTCGGCCGACACTGAGCCGAACGTACGCGGCCATTGTCTTTCGTCGGACCCTGCCGCTAGAAGAGAGCCATGACGTCTTCGGAGAACCGCGTCCCGCTGCCGGGCAGCGCGCGCGCCGCCGCGCGGTCGGCGCGCGACGCGCGCCCGATCGATCCGGCGACCGAGATCGAGGTCACCGTCGTCCTCCGGCGCCGCCCCGATGGGGCACTCGGCGCGGATCCCGACGACCTCGCCGTGGTGGGCTCGGCGCTGGAGAACGCGGGGATCGCGGTCGTCGGCGTCGCGGCGGCCTCCCGGCGGATCCGGATCCGCGGCCGCGCCGATCAGCTCAGCGAGCTGTTCGGCACGCACCTCGAGCAGGTCACGAGCACCGCGCCCACCGGCCAGGAGGTCACCCACCGACACCGCACCGGTGAGCTCTGGGTGCCGCTCGAGCTCGCCGACCGAGTGATCGCCGTCCTCGGCCTCGACGACCGCCCGCAGGCCCGGGCGCAGTTTCGCATCGCAGCCGCGGCCGCGAGCGCGACGAGCTACACGCCGGTGCAGATCGGCGATCTGTACGCCTTCCCACCCGACGTCGACGGCACCGGCCAGGTAGTGGGGATCATCGAACTCGGTGGCGGGTTCGGCCAGGACGACCTCGACGCGTACTTCAGCGGGCTCGGACTCGCGACGCCGACCGTCACCGCCGTGGGAGTCGACGGCGCATCCAACCAACCCGGCGGCGACCCGCAGGGCGCAGACGGCGAGGTCCTGCTCGACATCGAGGTGGTCGGCGCGCTCGCTCCGGGAGCGTCGATCGTCGTCTACTTCGGGCCGAACTCCGACGCGGGATTCCTCGACGCCGTCAGCGAGGCGATCCACGCCGACCCGCCGCCGGCCGCGGTGAGCATCAGCTGGGGGCAGAACGAGGACGACTGGACGGGGCAGGCCCGCACGGCGATGGACGCCGCGTTCGCCGACGCCGTGCGGCTCGGTGTCGTCGTCACCGCGGCGTCCGGCGACAGCGGCAGCGGTGACGGCGCCCCGGACGGCGCCGACCACGTCGACTTCCCGGCCGCCAGCCCGAACGTTCTCGCCTGCGGCGGCACGAGCCTGAGGGGCTCCGGCGGCGCGATCACCACCGAAACGGTGTGGAACGACGGCAGCAGCGGCGGGGCCACCGGCGGCGGTGTCAGCGACACGTTCCCGAAGCCGCCGCGGCAGGCCGACGTCGACGTGCCCGGGTCCGGCCGCGGCGTGCCGGACGTCGCCGGCAACGCCGATCCGGAGACCGGCTACCAGGTCCTGGTCGACGGCCAACCCATCGTGCTCGGCGGCACGAGCGCCGTCGCGCCGCTGTGGGCCGCGCTCGTGGCGCGGCTGGCGCAGGCCACCGGCGGGCCGCTGAGCGGGTTCCTCGACGAGCTGTACGGAGGCGCCTCCGCCGGCACCGTCCCGGCAGGGCTCCGCGACATCGCCGTCGGCGACAACGGCGGGTACAGCGCTGGGCCGGGCTGGGATGCCTGTACCGGGCTCGGGAGCCCCGACGGAACCGCGCTGTTGCAGCGCCTCGGAGGCGGCGCGCGGGCCGGGGCCGGGCGAGGGTAGGGCTTCGCGGGTTCCCGGGAAGACCTGGGACGATCTGCGAGAGCACCCTCGCCCGTTATCGAAAGGATCGAGATGGCGACAGTCAGCACCCCGACCCCCCGGCACGCCGCTGAACCCAGCGTCGGCGAGCTGGTCGCCGAGGCGTCGGCCTCCCTGTCGACCATCCTCCGTGGCGAGATCGAGCTGGCGAAGCTCGAGTTGAAGTCGTCGGTGAAGAACGCCGCGATCAGCGGCGCGGCGTTCGGCGCCGCCGGCGTCATGCTCGTCTTCGCGGCCATCTTCGGCCTGGTGGCGCTGGCGGAGGGCATCGTCGCGGCCGGCATCTGGCGGTGGGCGGCCTACCTCATCGTGTTCGGCCTGCTCATGCTCGTGATCGGCCTCGCGGTCGTCGTCGGCATCAGCAAGGTCAAGAAGGTGAAAGCACCGGAGCAGACGATCGAGACCGGCAAGGACACCGTCGCCTACCTCAAGACCCGCACCAAGCGCGGATAACGACCCGCACGAAGCGCGGATAACACCGCATGGGGTTCGGACCACTGGCCGGCGCGCCCGATCCGTCGAGCGTGCTGGTCGACGGGCCGTGGACCCACCGCACAGTCCGGGCGAACGGGATCGCCCTGCACGTCGCCGAAGCAGGCGCCGGCCCGCTCGTCCTCTTGTTGCACGGGTTCCCCCAGTTCTGGTGGGCCTGGCGGCGGCAGCTCACCGATCTCGCCGACGCCGGCTACCGGGCCGTCGCCGTCGACCTGCGGGGATACGGCGCCAGCGACAAGCCGCCGCGCGGCTACGACGCGCCGACCCTGGCCGCCGACGCGGCGGCCCTGGTGGCCTCGCTCGGCGAGACCGACGCCGTCGTCGTGGGCACCGACGTCGGCGGCCTGCTGGCCTGGACGATGGCGGCCACTCACCCGCAGGTCGTCCGGTCCCTGGTGCTGGTCGGCGCCGCCCATCCGCTGCGGCTGCGCTCGGCGGTTCTCCGCGATCCGGCGCAGCGGCGGGCGTCCGCCTACGCCTGGCGCACCTTCCAGGTCCCACGCCGCCCCGAGCACAAGCTCGCGGGCGACGAACGGTGGGTGCAGGAGCTGTTCGACCGCTGGGCCGGCCCGACGTGGCGGAACACCCCGGACTACCCGGCCGACGTCGCCCGCTACGCCGAGGCGTTCCGGATCCACCCGGTCGCGTACTGCGCGTCGGAGTACTTCCGCTGGCTGGTCCGCTCGCTGCCGCGGCGCGACGGGCGCCGTTTCGCCGCCTCGCTGCGCGCCCCGCTCGCCACCGCGGTGCTGCAACTGCACGGTGACGCGGACACCTGCGTGCTGCCGACGACCGCCCAAGGGTCCGGCTCGTTCGTCGCCGGGCACTACGAATCGCGGCTGCTGAAGCAGGTCGGGCACTTCCCGCACTCCGAGGTCCCCGAGCTGGTCAGCGGCGAGATCCTCCGCTGGGCGAAGCAGTCGTGAGCGCCCGTCAGCCCGGAGTGCACCCGCCGGTGCCGACCGACGCCCGGGCCGAGCGGCCCCGCGCTGCGTCGCTGCGCACCTCCGCCCCGGTCAGCGCGAAGCCGGTGTCCGGGGCGTCGAGCGCGGTCGCGAACACCACGCCCAGCACGCGACCGTTGTCGTCGACCAGCGGGCCGCCCGAGTTGCCGCTGCGCACCACGGCGCGCACCGAGTAGACCTCCCGGTGCACGTCGCCGGTGCCGTAGATGTCCCGCCCCGAGATCGGGAACCGGGCCCGGATGCGGGCCGAGCGCACCGTGAACGGCCCGTCCTGCGGATAGCCGGCGACCACGGCGGGTTGGCCTGTCGTAGCCGGGACCGACGCGAACCGCAACGGCCGGGCGCTTAGGCCGGGAACGTCGAGCACCGCCACGTCACGCTGCGGGTCGTACAGCACGACCCGCGCGGCCGCCTGCCCGCTGGCGGTCTGCACGGTCACCATCGCGGTCCCGGCGACGACGTGCGCGTTCGTCATGACCCGGTGCGGCGCGTACACGAAACCGGAACCCTCGATACCCCGCGCGCACGACGGCGCCTGGCCGTAAATCTTGACGATGGACGCGCGTTCGGCGCGCAGCCGGCGGGCCACCGCGCCGGGGAGCGCGGAGCTCGGCGGCGGCACGGAGATCATCGGCGTTGCCGGCAGGTCGCCGAACACGGGCGGGAAGCCGCTCTCGTCCAGAAAGCCCCGCAACGACGAGTACAGCGTCCGCACGGTCTGCGGCATCACTCGATCGACGCCGCGGACGATCTTCGAGTGGCTGGCGGCGGAGGCCAGCGTCGGATAGGCCGACGAGGCGAGCGGCACCGCGACCACCCACGCCACCAGCAGCACGGCAGCGACCCCGAGCGCGCTGCCGACCGCCGCGTCGAAAAACCGGGCGCGGTTGCGCAGGAAACGGTCCTTGATCCGCCCGGCCAGGAAGACGCCGACCAACTGGCCGACGATCGCGAGCACTATCACACAGCCGATCGCCACCGGCAGCCGGGCTCCGCCCGACGCGACACGCGACCCGACCGGACCGGCGACCTGCGCGCCCACGATCGCGCCGGTGCAGAACCCGGCGAGGGACAGCACCCCGACGACCGCGCCGTTGCGCAGACCGTTGATGCCGTAGGCCAGTGCCGCAGCCAGGATGATGACGTCGAGCGCGTTCATGGCGCCGGGGCGACGACCAGGGTCCCGATCTGCCCCTGCCGCACATGGATCGTGCACACGAACTGGTAGCGACCGGGACCGGGCGCGGTGAAGGTGGCGTTGGACGTCTGGTGAGCCCCGATCTGCGGCACGTAGTCGCGCGGGTAGCGCGTCAACTGCCAGTCGTGCGGCGCCCCGCTGCCGGTGTTGACGAGCACGATCTGCACCTTTCCGGGGCGGACCGTGACGGTCGAGGGATGGAAGCGGTAGTCGTTGCCCGCCTGGATCCGCACCCGCTGCACGCCGTTGGTGACGGAGGCGGTCACCGAGCCGGGGTGCGGTTCGCGGTTCACCGCGGGTTGGCTGTTCGTGCAGCCGCTCGCCGTGGCCGCCGCGAACACCCCCGCGAGAACCGCCACTCGGCGCCGAAGGAGCACGGCTCGACCGTACCGGCGCGATCGCCTCCCGGCGGCCGTTGCTCAGGTCGCCGGACGTCCGGACAGATGCTGTGGGAGCGGACGCGTCACCGCCCGGTCCCACGGCTGCGCCCACCCGCCGAGGTCGAGCAACCGGTCGAGCAGGGCCGCGGTGAATCCCCAGACGAACAGTCCGTCGACGTCGAATGCCGGCCCGGTGAACCCGGACGGGTGCCGCACCGTGAACCGGTGCGCCGGATCGACCAGCGCCGTCACCGGGACGACCGCCACCCGCGCCACCTCGGCGGGATCGACGGCGACGACAGGGTGCGGGCGCTCCCACCACGCCAGGATCGGGGTCACGACGAAGCCCGACCGCGGGATGTAGAGGGCCGGCAACTCGGCGACGGGCCGCACGCTCGCCGGGTCGAGGCCGACCTCCTCCTGCGCCTCCCGCAGCGCCGCGGCCAGATGGTGCTCGTCGCTGGGATCGACCGCTCCTCCCGGAAACGCGACCTGGCCGGCGTGGCGGCGCAGGGTCGCGGCCCGCTGGATCAGCAGCACCGCCGGGCCACGCCCGCTGTCGCCGACCGCGATGAGGACGGCCGAGGCTCGGCCGACCCCGTCCTCGGGAGCGAGTAGCGCCGGCAGCCCGCCGAGGGCACCGGGGTCGCGCACCGCGTCGGCGAGCGGGCGCAGCCACTCCGGCAGGTCCATCAGACGGCGGACTCGACCATCTGAGCCTCACTCTTGACCAGCACTGCGGCCTCGGCCGCATCGGTGGGTCCGGTCCCGAAGGACGGGCAGAGCTGTGCCAACGAGCAGGCGCCACAGGCCGGCTTGCGGGCATGGCACACCCGCCGGCCGTGCCAGATCAACCGGTGCGACAGGATCGTCCAGTCCTTGCGGGCAATCAGTTCCCCGACGGCGTGCTCCACTTTCACCGGGTCGGTCTCGTCGGTCCAGCCGAAGCGGCGCGCCAGCCGACCGAAGTGGGTGTCGACGGTGATCCCGGGGATGCCGAAGGCATCGCCGAGCACGACGTTGGCGGTCTTCCGGCCGAATCCCGGCAGCGTCACCAGTTCCATCAGTGAGCCGGGTACCTCGCCGTCGTAGCGCTCTCCCAGCGCCTGGCCAAGCTTGATCAGCGAGCTCGTCTTGTTCCGGAAGAACCCGGTCGGTCTGATCAGCTCCTCGAGCTCGGCCCGGTCCGCGGCTGCGTAGTCGGCCGCCGTCCGGTACTTCGCGAACAGCGCCGGCGTGACCTCGTTGACCCGCCGGTCGGTGCACTGCGCGGAGAGGATGGTCGCCACCGCGAGCTCCAGCGGCGTGGTGAAGTCCAGCTCGCAGTGCGCGTCGGGATACAGCTCGCCGAGGATCCGGAACATCCGCCGGGCCCGGCGGGTCAGCGCGAGCGTGCTCTCATCCGTCCTCGTCCCGGCCACGCCGTCAGCCTAAGCAACGCGCAGGCGGGCAGAATGACCTGCGATGATCGGTTTTCTGGCCCTGCTGTTCCCGTTCCTGCTCCTCGGGTTCGTCCTGTTCATGGAGCGGGTCGAGGAACCGCTGAGCCGCGTCGCCGTCGAGCGGGAGTTCGAGGAGTTCTTCGACGGCGCCAGCCAGGACGAGCTCGACACGTTCGTGCGCGAGGGGACCGACTCGGCGATGGCCCGGTTCCGCGCTCGCCTCGGCCTGCGGCGCCGGCCCCGCACCCGTCGCGCCGAGAGCTCGGTCGTCGACTAGCCGGCGGATAGACTCCCCCGCGATGTGACCTGTCCCATCGTCGAGGTGCGGCGAAGGAGCGGACGTGGAAGAGGTACTTCGCCGAGCCGGGATCTTCCAGGGCGTCGACCCCGAGTCGGTCGACGCGCTGGCCGACGAGTTCGAGATCGTCGACGCTCCCCGCGGGACCGTGCTGTTCCGCGAGGGTGAACCCGGCGAGAGCCTGTTCATCGTCCTGTCCGGAAAGGTGAAGCTCGGCCGCCGCTCGACGGACGGCCGGGAGAACCTGGTCGCGATCATGGGCCCGTCCGACCAGTTCGGCGAGCTGTCGCTGTTCGACCCCGGGCCCCGCACCGCGACCGCCACCGTGGTCACCGACGCGCGGGTGGCGAAGCTGCCGAAGGCGGCGTTGCAGAAGTGGGTGCAGGACCGTCCGCAGATCGGGATGCAGCTGCTGCGGGTCGTCGCCCGGCGGCTGCGCCGGACCAACACCATGCTGGCCGATCTGATCTTCGTCGACGTGCCCGGGCGGGTGGCCAAGCAGTTGCTGCAGCTGGCCTCGCGGTTCGGGTCGGTCGACGGCGGGATGCTGCGGGTCACCCACGACCTCACCCAGGAGGAGCTGGCGCAGCTCGTCGGAGCCTCCCGGGAGACCGTCAACAAGGCCCTGGCCGACTTCGCCGCGCGAGGATGGCTGCGGCTGGAAGGAAAGAGCGTCGTGATCCTCGACCGGGAGCGGCTGGCCCGGCGGGCGCGTTAACGGCCCAGATAGGCCAGCTGGGCCCGCACCGAGAGCTCAGCCGCGGGCCACAGGACGGGATCGACGTCGGCGTACACCGTCTCGACGACCGCTCGGGCGTTCGCGTCCGGGCCCAACGACAGCAGCGCCGCCCGCACCTGGTCGAGGCGCTGCTCGCGGTGCGACAGATAGGACGCCGCGGCCGCCCCGGCTGAAGCAAGCTCCGGACCGTGGCCGGGGAGAACCGTCGCCGCGCCCAGCTCCTGCAAGCGCCGCAACGAGGCCAGATAGTCGCCCAGGTCGCCGTCGGGCCAGGCCACGACCGTCGTGCCGCGACCGAGGATCGAGTCGCCGGTGAGGACGGCGTCGCCGGACTCCTCCGACAGCAGGAACGACAGCGAGTCCGCGGTGTGGCCCGGCGTGGCCCACACCCGGATCTCGAGACCGGCCGCCGACACGACGTCGCCCTCGCCCAGCCCCTCGTCGCCGAGCCGGTGCGACGGGTCGAGCGCCCGAACCGGCGCTGCCACGCTCCGGCCGAAGGTTCGCGCGCCCGCGCTGTGATCCGGATGGCCGTGGGTTAGCAGGACGACCGCGACCCGCCCCGCCGCCGCCCGCACCGCGTCCAGGTGAGCGCGGTCGTCCGGCCCGGGGTCGATCACCACCGACTCGTCGGATCCGGGTTCTCGGAGGACCCACGTGTTGGTGCCCTCCAGCGTCATCGGTCCGGGATTGCGCGCCAGGACGACCGTGGCCGTCCTGGTCACCGCACGCGGCTGCTCGTAGTTCACCGCACCAGCGCCTGCGGCACCGGCAGCACCGACCCGTCCGGCAGCTCGACGGCGGCCGCGCCGTCTCCGCTCCGGATCAGCCGAGGACGGACCGGGTCGAGCGAACGCCCCTGGGCGGCCGCCAGCGCCTCGGCGACGGTGCCGTACGGGACCAGGGACGCCAGTGTCGCCGCGGTCGGCGGAAGCAGGCCGCGCAGCCCGCGGCGTCCTTCGTCCAGCGCAGTGGCCAGGAGGAGCCAGCCGGCCGTCGAGGACTCGGTGGTGACGTCCTGCGCCACCGCGCCGTCCGGCAGTGCGCCGACGAAGAACCGGGTGTCGTAACGCCGGACCTCGCCGTCGGGCGTCACCCACCGCGCCCACGGGCGCACCGCGGCGACGTCGCCGCGCAGCCGGTGCGCGCGCAACAGGTCACCGAACGGCAGCCGGCCGGCTTCGACCTCGGCGCGGTGCTCGGCGAGATCGGCGCGGGGCTCAGTGAGCAGTACTGCGGTCTCCTCGAACGTCTCGCGCACCGCCGCGCCGACCAGCGCGGCCGCCGCGCGCTCGTCGCAGCCGAGGCGCTCGCCGATTACGGCCACCGACTCCGTCATCGGCAGGCCCGCGTCGGCCGGGTCGACGCGGCCGCCGGGGAAGACGCTCATGCCCGCGGCGAACACCAGGTCGGCGTGCCGGGTGAGCAGCCACGCCTCGATGCCGGCCAGGCCGTCGCGCAGCAGCACGACGGTGGCCGCGTCGCGCACCGGCACCGTCACGTCCGGACCTCGACGACCAACTCGATCTCCACGGGCGCGTCGAGCGGCAGCGCCGCCACGCCGACCGCCGACCGGGCGTGCCGGCCGTCCTCCCCGAAGACCTCGCCCAGCAGCTCGCTCGCGCCGTTGACGACTCCCGGCTGCCCGGCGAAGTCGGGAGCCGACGCCACGTATCCGACGACCTTCACCACCCGGACCACGCTGTCGATGCCCACCAGGTCGTGCACGGCGGCGAGCGCGTTGAGCGCACAGGTCCGGGCGAGGTCGGCGGCGGCGGTCGGGTCGACCTCGGCGCCGACCTTGCCCGTATGCGGCAGCGCCCCGTCGACGAGCGGTAACTGACCGGAGGTGTAGACCAGAGCCCCGGAGCGGACCGCAGGCACGTACGCCGCGAGCGGCGCCGCGACCGCAGGCAGTTCGATGCCGAGCTCCGCCAGACGAGTCAACGTCCTCCCCATGAACTCGGACGCTACCTGCCAG
>JAICIE010000097.1 GCA_025924515.1 Jatrophihabitans sp.
ATCAGCATCGCCCGCATCCCTACGCCGTCCAGTCATATCGGGAGCCTGCCCTCCCGGCACGATGGCGACCTAGCAGCCCCGGGCTTCTCCGTCCCGCTGACCGATCCCGACCGGTTGAAACTGCCGGCGCAATAGCAGTCAGCGTGCCTTTCAAGGTTCTGATGCGCGACAGCGCTCGGGCCGTCGGACTCTTCCCACCGTCGGTGATTGCGATCCTGTGGCTGACCCCGGCCGGACGCTCGGGGCGTTCTTTCGAGCCGGGCGCCTGCCCACGGTGCCCGACTACGCGTCGTCAATCAGTCGACCGCCTCGCCATTGGGTCACAGACGGCGTTCCCGCGCTCGTGCGCTCCGGAAAACCTGCCTTGTTGACGGTTGCTTTGTGCGAGGACGTTTCAGGACGCCGGGTCGGGGCGTGGGTCAGATCAGCGAGCGCCATCCGGAGCCGCTGTCCAATCCTTCGACGGGCCAGGTCATCAGCAGCTTCGGCTCGGTGTTCAGGTCGGCGGTCGCGGCGGCGTACTCGGCGGAACGGTAGAAGGCGTCCGCCGCCTGCTGGCTGTCCCATATCTCGATGACGCGGTAACCGTCCTCGATGGGTCCGGCGGCGTGCAACAGTGCGCCGGACGGCGTGCCGGTCTTGTTGACCGCAGTGACGACCCGCTCGTATCGGTCGCGGGTGAGTCCGGGGATTTCCGCGAGCAGTGCGACGGCCATGAGTCACCTCGGGTCTCGAAGCGGGAAGCGGCGCGGCGTTGAAACGGCGGCCACAATTGATGTGAGCTAGCATGAGACCAAATGAGTGACGCCGTCAAGCCCCGCCGTTCCTACAACTCCACGGTGCGCGCCGAGCGGGCCCGCGCCACCCGACAACGCATCATCGCCTTCACCGCCCGTCGGTTTCTCGCCGACGGCTACGCCGCGACCACGATCGAGGCCATCGCCGCGGACGCCGGGGTGAGTGTGAAGACCGTCTACCACCTCTTCGGTGAGAAACGAGGCCTGCTCAAAGAGGTCATGGACGTCACCCTCGCCGGAGATGAGGACCGACCCGTACTGGAGCAGGCCGGGCCTCAGCAGGTCCGGATCGAGCCCGACCAGCGGCGTCAGGTCGAGCTCACCGCCCGCGGGACCGCCGCCCGAATGGAACAGATCCGTCCGATGGACGACATCCTGCGCAGCGCCGCCGCCGTCGACCGTGACGCCGCGGCCTTGCGGCAGGACATCCAACTCCGGCAGCGCCGATCGGCCATGCACACCATCGCCGGCTGGATCGCGGCCAACGGCCCACTCCGCGACGACATCAGCCCCGACCAGGCCGGCGACGTCCTCTGGGTGCTTACCAGCCCTGAAGTCCACCGCATGTACCGCGACGATTGCGGCTGGACAGCTGACCAGTACGCGACGTGGCTAGCCGACGCCGCCCTCGACGCGCTCCTTCCCGCCCGCCCCGGGTGAGAAATCGGCCACGGAGCTCAATCGGCGGCATTGCCGCGGCTACGAAATGACAAGGCCGGCCACACGGTGACGGGGCACTTTTGGGTACGTTTCGCGCCGCAACTCGGTGGTTGACCCGCCGGTCCGGCACCCGCGTCTCGACAGGCAAGTACTGCGGTCTAAAGGCCGTTTCCACATCAATTGCCGCAACACCAGCGTGACCGCGAGATCGTAGTAGCGAGTGAGGCAGCAGGCCGCATGCGACGCGGGCGTGCGTTCTGGCGCCGGTTTGACGGGGACGTCCGTCGCTATTTGAGGCGGACGCCGCTTTTGGCGGTCGGAGTGACCCGGTTGCCGACGGCGGTCGCGCGCTGCGAGGCTGCGTGGATGACCGCGACGTCGAGGTGCAGGCCTATCGGCCGGTGTTGAATCCGGAAGCCGTCGCGCATTTGCGAGCGCGCCTGGCCGATACGCGACTGCCGGCGGGGGATAGCGGCTGGCGACAGGGCATGCCCGGAGGCTGGTTGCGGGAGCTGCTGGATGACTGGCGCAGGTTCGACGTTGACGCTCTACAGGCCCGGCTCGACGCAATGACCCATGCACGCGCGGAGGTAGACGGGCAAGTCGTGCAAGCGGTCGCCATCAACGGAGCGAAACCGAACGGTGCCGCTGCTGCTTACCCACGGCTGGTTAGGCTCATTCCTGGAGCACACGGCGGTGGCGCTGTTGTTGACCGATGCCTTCACCGTCGTCATCCCGTCGTTGCCCGGTGTCGGGTTCAGCGGGCCGCCGCCGGTCGAGGCATGACAGTGCGTGTTGCGTGCGCCCGCGATCAATCTTGCGGCAGCGCCCCGGCCGGTGGTTGATTAGAGGAGTCGACCATTTCGGGGGGATGGGCGCATGGCGTAACGGAGGCTGCGCCGCCGGCGCCCGAGGAGCGGGTCGCGTCGGTGGCGGCTGTGCTACGCGTGACCACGGGCGACGTTGGGAGATGGATCGGCGACGACGGCGAGCACGCCAATGACGAGCCCAATAGCTGCGTGGCCTCGGACCGCCGACCGTCTCGGGCAGGTGGCCCGCCTGGCGGACGTTCGCGGATTTCCTCAGAGAGGACGCGGTCGTGACCGTGTTCGCGCACCGGCGGATGCCGCCGCTCGGGGGACTGACGTACCGGCAGGCCCTCGAACTGGATGGAGCTTCGAGGGCCGCGACGTCGCGCGCTGCGGTGCCGGCCGCGAACCCGAGTCCGAAGTCGGCGCGCTCTACCTGCCCCATCCGCTCACGCCGACGTCGCTCGCGGCGTAGACACCCACCCCGCAGCGGCTTGACAACCCATAGAAGCGTCAAGACGGGCGCGCCGGACGCTCATCAGCCCAGTACCGGCTGAGAGCGGGGCTCATTGAGGTCGGCCGCGGCATGGCCGCAGCTGGCAGCGTCGGCGAGACCGTCGGGGAACAGGTCGCGCAGGTAGGCCACCACCCGGCTCGCCTCGTGCCGCGTGCCGCGCACGGCGACCACACCGTCCGGTCGCACCAAGGTGAACGCCGGGCCGCGGTCGGCGGTGACCACGCGGACCCGGTCGGCGAATGCGGCGAGGCTGGCAGCGGTAGAAGTCCGTGGAGCAGCGCCGTCGGCGACCAACAACACGTGCTCGCCGCGCCCGAGCAGGTGGTGCAGCCGGTGCGTCCCGTCGGGGGCGTGCACATGGACGTCGGCGCATCGCTGGCCGGGCTGCGGGCCGCCGCGCAGGCCGTCGGCCCACACGAGCGGGCCGGGCCGATAGGCGACGGAGGTCTGCGACAGCCGTCCGGAGATCCGTGCTTGCACCGCGGGAACGGCCGTGACAGCGGGCAGCAGACAGTCGCGGACGGCGCGCTTCATCGGCTGCCGAACCGTCATGAGACGGACCATCCGGTCGGTAAAACCGAGCACGCCCGACGCGACGGGGCGGCGTTCCTGCTCGTAGGTGTCCAGCAGGCCGTCGGGAGCGCGCCGGTCGGCGACCAGCGCAAGCTTCCAGGCCAGGTTGTCGGCGTCCAACATCCCGGTGTTCATGCCCTGCCCACCGGCCGGGGAATGGACGTGCGCGGCGTCGCCCGCGAGAAGCACCCGCCCGCGGCGGTAGGACGTCGTCATCCGCAGCTGGCAGCGAAAGCACGACAGCCACGTCGGGTCCGAGACGGTGATCGGCCGGGATGCGCGTTGCGCGACCAGCTGCTGAATCTCGTCGAACGTGGGCGGCGCTCCACCGCGGTCGCCCGCGTTCGGCATGACGACACGCCAGCGTCCCGCGCCTCTCGGAATGCAGTTGAGCGGTAGTCCGTTAGGTCGGAAGAACAGGTGGACCGCGTCGTCGGTGCCTGCACCGTCCAGTGACACATCGGCGAGAAGCCAGTCCTGCGCATAAGGCTGGCCGAGGAACGGCAGCCCAAGTCCGTGACGAACGATGCTGTGCGCGCCGTCGCAGCCGACCACGTACTCGCTGCAGATTGCGCTGTCCCGTCCGGTGCAGTCGCGCACCACTGCGTTGACGGCGGCCCCGTCATCGGCGAAGCCCACCAACTCAACGCCTTGTTCGATCGTGCCTCCGAGCTCCCGCACCCGGTCACGCAACAACATCTCCGTGTCGCACTGCGACAGGTGGAGCGTGAAATCGAACCGGGATTCGCCGGCGGCGGTGCGGACGTCCAGCAGGTTCTTCGAGCCGGCGTACATGCGCAGTCGCCGGACCTTGTGCCCGCACGCGACGAAGGCGTCGGCCAGCCCCATCGCGTCGAGCCGCTCGAGGGTCCGGGCGTGCACGCCGATGGCGCGGCTGTGTTCGGCCGGGGCCTGCGCCTTGTCGATCACGCGGGTCTGGATCCCGCGGGCCAGTAGCTGTGCGGCCAGGACGAGCCCGGTCGGGCCGGCCCCGACGACCAGCACCTGACAGTCGGCAACGGAGGTGTTCGTCATGCCGGTTACCGTGCCGGTGCGGGCGTCCGTGCGTCGTCTGAAAAACTACGTAGTCGCTACGTATTTTGCGACGGCGAGCAGTCCTCGTGCGCCCATACGGCCAGCTGCGTGCGGGAGCGGAAGCCCAGCTTCGACAAGACGTGGTCGACGTGCACTTCGACGGTGCGCACGGACAGGAAGAGCTCGGCGGCGATCTGGCGGTTGCTCAAGCCGCGTGCCACCAACGTCGCCACCTGCGCCTCCCGGCGGGTGAGCCCGGCCGTCGCCTGCGCGCTGCGCGGCTCCGCCAAACCCAATGCCACCGCTTCGTCTAGGGAAAGCCGACGACCGTCCTCGACGAATCTCTCTGCGCTGGGCGCCTTCTGCGCTGCTGCCAGCCACTTGGCTAGGAAGGTCCGCAACGCCGCCGGTCGATAGGTGTGGTTGGTCTCCTCGTACGCCGCAGCGGCGCCCGCCAGGTTGAGCGCGGCCCGCGGCCGGCCGGTCGCGGCGGCGAGGCCGGCGAGAGCGCTGAGCGCGCCGGGGATGGCGAACCGATCGCCGATGTTCACCAGCGCGGGCACGCCCTGCGCCAGCACCGCCCGAGCCCCTGGCAGATCACCCAGCTCGACCTTGACGATTCCCAGCAGCATCCAGGCGCGCGCGGAGACGGCCGGCAGGTCCAGCCTCGTCGCGAGTTCGGCCGACCGCTCCAACAAATCGGTCGCGAGCGGGAGGTCGGCGCCGACGAACACATGTGGCAAAGCGGCGAACCAAAGCGCGGCGGCGCGGCCGGCCTCGTCGCCGACGGCAGCCTGCAATTCCATCGCGCGGGCGATGTCCGAACCGCCCCCGGCCGGGTCGCTGGAGATCAGTTTCGAGCGGCCGCGGAAGAACAGCGCGCTCGCCTCGCCGAGCCGGTCCGCGTCGGCCCGGGCGCGGGCGACGCTACGGTCGAACAAAGCGTTGGACGTGGCAAAGTCGCCCTGATCGGTGGCCAGCCAGGCGGCGCCGTTCATGCCGTCGACCCATTCCGGATCGTCGGCAGGCACCAGGGCGAGCAGCTCGCCGAGGCGGCGGCGGCCCTCCGAAAAGTGCCCGCGCGCCGACCAGAACGCGGTGAGCCGGTTGGCCAGGTGCAGCGCGGCACTCGGATCCCGCTGCCGGTACCAGTCCAGTGCCGCCCGGAAGTTGTCGTGCTCCGACTCCAGCCGGTCCAACCCCTCCCGCGCCGGCCACAGCGGCGGGCGGGCCAGCCCGTCCCCCCGCCGGCGGAACTGCGCCGCATGCGCCGCCTGCACGGCCTCGGCCCCCGCTCGGCTGCGCAAATCCTCGGCGGCGAACTCCCGGACGCTCTCCAACATCGCATAGCGCGGCACGGTCGCCGACCCGGTCAGACGCACGAGGTTGTGGTCGACCAGCTCCTGCAGCGCGTCGAGGACGGGGCTGTTCACCCTCAGCGCGTCGCCGCACACGGCCTCGACGTCGTCCAGCGCGGCGCCGCCGCGGAAGACTGACATCGCGGCCAGCAGTCGCTGTGCATCGCCGCTGAGCAGGTCGTAACTCCAGGCGATCGTGGCGCGCAGGGTCCGCTGCCGGTCCGGGACGTCGCGGCCGGCGCCTACCAGGAACCCCAACGCGTCGTCCAGCCGCGCCGGTATCGCCGCCAACGGCAGCACCTTCACCCGCGCGGCCGCCAGTTCGATCGCCAGCGGCAGCCCATCGAGCCGGTGCACGATGTCGGCGATCGGTTTGGCGGTGTGCTCGTCGATAGTGAAACCGGGTAGGAGGGCGGCTGCCCGGACGGCGAACAGCTGCGCCGAGTCAGCCGCCGAGACCGCCGCGGCGGACACTGCCGCGCCGCCCACCGGGACGGGCAGCGGCGTTACCGGAAACTCCTGTTCGCCGGACAGGTGCAGAGGCGAGCGGCTCGTCACGACGATTCGCAGCCGCGCGCAGGCGGCGAGCAGTGCCGCGACGAAGTCGGCCGCGGGCAGGACCTGCTCGAAGTTGTCCAGGATCAACAACAGCTCGCCGTCGGCGATGTAGCGGCTCAGATGCGCCAGCAGCGATCCGCCGCGGGAGTCCTGCAGCCCTACGGCTTGGGCGACCGAAACCGGGACCAAAGACGGATCGCGGATCGCCGCCAGCGGGACGAACTGAGCGCCCCGCGGAAAGTCGTCGGCCACGCCGGCGGCGAGCTCGAGTGCCAGCCGGGTCTTGCCGCAGCCGCCCGGTCCGGTCAGGGTCAACAGGCTGCTGCTCCGCAGCAGGCGCCGCGCCTGGGCGATCTCGTGGTGCCGGCCGACGAAGCTCGTCCGGGGTCGGGGCAACCCGCGCTGCCATTCGCTCGTGCTTGTGGCGACCACGCTCGACGTTCCTCTCCCCGACGACACGCGTGAGCGCCACCATCATCGACGATCGAGCGCCCGCGCGCTCGGGCGTGTTGCGGTGCCGATCACCGGCTTTGTGCCTGCAACCGGCGCCAAGTGACCGTCCGGAACCGCCGGACGGTACGCCGAGGGCGGCTCCGGCGCACCTTGCGCACGGTGGAGCGGCCGAAGACCTTCGCCGGCTGGCTGGCACGCACCGGGCGCGAGGTCAGCGCGGAGGCGTCCCGTGCACGCCGTACCCGGCGTGCTCGGACGCTCGCGCGCCGACAGCGGCTATCAGCGGAGGTCGCGCGGTGCATGATCCCGGCGGCGCCTTCGTTGCTACTTTGGCCATCGGACGCTCGGACATCGTCACCCAGGCGGCCCTGTACCCGTCAGCCCGTCGACGCGTGATCCCTACACTCACCGAGCATGGCGATTCGACGGATGGACAATGTCGGGATTGTCGTCGAGGACCTCGCGAGGACGATTGAGTTCTTCTGCGCGCTCGGCTTGGAGCTTGAAGGTCAGGCGATGGCGGAGGGAGAGTGGGCGGGTCGCGTCACCGGACTCGGCGAACAGCGTGTCGAGGTCGCCATGATGCGCACGCCGGATGGCCACGGTCGTCTTGAGCTCTCACGATTCCTCACTCCGCCTGTGGTCGCCGATCACAGGACCGCTCCAGTCAACTCGCTGGGGTACCTGCGCGTGATGTTCGCCGTGGACGACCTTGATGAAACGCTCAACCAGCTCCGCGACCACGGCGCGGAACTCGTCAGCAATGACGTCGTCCAGTACGAAAACGTGTATCGGCTCTGCTACATCCGGGGGCCAGAAGGGATTCTGATTGGGCTCGCCCAACAACTCCGTTGAGGCCCCACAGCCGCCTCTTCGGGCGTCGGTGATCAGCGGCCTTGCAGCCGACGCCGGTGACGTGACCAGTGGGGGGAATGACGTCTTCGCCTTCCGTCACCGCCAGGGGCACGCAGCGCGGCATGAGCGGACGGGTTGCCCTTGCGAAACCATCGGTCAACCGACCTGCTCCGCTGATGTACTGGTGTCCCACCCTGAGTCTGCCGCGTGACGGAGGTTGTAGTTGTGGGGGGTTATGATGTGCTTGCCGAGGTGTACGAGTGGCTCATCTCGGATGTAAAGCTGGCTCCGGCCGAGTTCGCTGCGTCGTTCGATGACGTCCTCAGTCTCCTGCCGTCGAACGCTCACGTCCTCGATTGTTCGTGCGGAACCGGACAGTTGGCGGTTGGCCTCGCCGGTCTTGGCATGCAGGTTGTCGCAACTGACGCCAGCGAAGCGATGGTTCGTCGGACTGCGGAGTTGGCTGATGAGTTCAGGGCACCTGTTCGAACAGTGCGGGCGGATTGGCAAGAGTTGCCCGACCATTTCGATGACGCCACTTTCGACATGGTGTTCTGCGTTGGCAACTCGCTGCACCATGCCGTGGGGGCGAGAGGCAGGAACGCTGCTCTGGAGTCGATGTCACGGCTTCTGCGCCGTGGCGGGCGGTTGGTACTCACCTCTCGCACTTGGGAACTCGTGAGGGCCAGAGGTTCCCGGCTGGACATCAGTGACCGACTCGTCCGCCGGAACGGTCGCGATGCCGTCGTGGTCTACCGCTGGGAGATTGCGTCGCATTGGGAGGAGGAGCACCACATCGAGATTGCGGTCGCACAAGTTGATGCGGCTGGGTCGGTTCTTGTCCGCTCGGAACTGCTGTCGTGCTGGCCCTACCGATACGACGAACTCGAAGTCGAGTTGCGCCGGGTCGGACTCCGGACGGAAATGAGCACGTTCAACCTTGAGGCCGAGAACTACATGGTGGTGGCGAGCAAGGTATAGACAACGGGCTCTCAGTCCCTGGCCGGACCGCGCCGTTGCTCGCAGGAGGCTTGCACCCTCTCATCGGCATGTCCGTCCCGATCGATGCGCACGCTGGCGGGCCGGGGTGCTCCCTTTCGATTTGGAACGCACCGAGTCGGAGCAGAGGTCCAGCGGGCGTTCCTGTCGGGCGCGGTTCGTGTCCACAACATTGGAAAGAGTCCGTCCTACCGTGCTGGCTGTGGACCTGACTCGCGGCTGGAACCTCAGTACCATCGACGTGATGCGGGTCCGACTGCTTGAGTACCTGGCCGGGCACGGACCGTTGCAGGTGGCGGGGCTGCCGGGTTCGGCTCAGGCGGGTGCCTCTGATCACGACACCGCCATCCACGTCCTGCAGGACTTCAACGCGCGGGGCTGGTTGGACAACTTCGAGATGGACTTCGGCGGCGGGGTCGCCATGCGGCTCAGCGGCCTCGGCCGGACCGAGTGGGATGCCATTGCCCGGCGCCGAGCAGACTGGGGCGCACGAAACCGGGCGCTGAAGGACGCCATCGTCTACTGGCTCTAAGACCGAGCCCTCGACCGGACACCAGCCCAGTGATCGACGGGTTCCTGACCAGCCCCTACGGGCTCTGGTACGGCGAGCCGTTCTGCCAGGACGAGATCCCGGACGCGACCTACTGGCTCGGTAACCAGGGCTACATCCGGGGGATCACGGGATCCGGGCAAGGCTACGTACGACCGTCGATCGCCGAGAAAGGGGATCTGTGAACTCCGGCCGATCCGTCTACGACTCGGAACCGCAGCCGGGCGGCAACACCTACACGTCGATCGCTTAGACCGGCGACTACGCCACCGTGATGCGGCCGGGTCCGGCTCCGCGCAGTCGTTCAGTCATCAGATCAGGGAGGACAACCGCAAGCTGGTGCTGAGCGCCGCGGACACCATCGAGGAGTTGCTGCTACGCGGCGAGCCCGATCAGTCGGGAGTGCCCGAGCGTGTCCGGGAGGCGGCTAACAGCGGCGACCGTCGATTGATCGCGGCGACCCCGTCCTGCTGGCACGAGAGCACCGAGTCGTCGCCGCACTAAGGGGGACGACCCTGCGCAAACGCCGGAATCTGCCCGCGCAAAGCGTGCCGTGAGTGCCGCGAGCGGATCGGCTTGACCGCGGCCGCCGAATCATGGAGGAGGAGGGTGCCGAGCCGGCGCCCTGACGCGTCGTGCCTGGGTCCCGCTCTCGCGTCGAGCGCGATGGAGGAGGTGGGGAAGCAACGCTCGAGTTGCGCCAAGCGGCCCTCGGTATCCGAGTGGGGTCGGCGCGCCGGTCGTTCAAGAAGGGACGGACATTACTGCCATGTCAAGACCATCCCGTCGGGACTTTCTCGTCGTAGCCGGAACCGGAGTCGCCGTCGCGGGCGGGCTCGCGGCCATGCCCGTGAGCGCTGACGCCACTGAGCCGCGGATCCCCAGCGACGCTGGCCCCATGGTTGTGCAAATTCCTGACCCGCACGGAACAGAGCTGATCGTGCACCGTGGCGAGCAGACCAGCGTCGTACGCGACCGCGCGATTATTATTCAGTTGCTGTCCGCCGTGAGAAAGCAGAGCTGAGCGATGTCCTCACACCGCGAAGCGCCCGAAATCTCTCGGGATCCAGTCGCCGACTCGACCGACCTTTACGCGTTCGTCAGTCCACACCGGCCCGACCATGTCACGATCATCGCAAACTACATCCCGCTCCAAGCACCGTTCGGCGGGCCGAACTTCTTCGAGTTCGGGCAGGACGTGATCTATCGAATCAACGTTGACAACGACGGCGACGGCCATGCCGACATCGTCTACCAGTTCCGTTTCGACACCATGGTGCGCAACCCGGAGACTTTCCTGTACAACACCGGTCCGATCACGAGCATCGCCTCGCCGAACTGGAACCGGCCACAGTTCTACACGGTCAGGCGAATGAGGTTCGCGCACGGAACGACGGTAGAGGATGTGACCCTCGGGCGACACCTCGCGGTCCCCCCGTGCAACGTCGGCCAACGCAGTACGCCGAATTATGATTCCACCTTCACATCCGCGGCCGTACATACCCTCGGCAGTGGCCGGAGAGTCTTCGCCGGCCAGCGCGCCGACGCCTTCCATGTCGACCTGGGGAGCATCTTCGACCTCGGCGCACTTCGTCCCTTCAACGACGTGCATCTAATTCCCATTCCGAACGCCGCCGGAGTGAACGGCGTTCAAGGATTCAACGTCCACACGATCGCGTTAGAGATTCCGAAGGCGGAACTGACCAAGAACGGCTCCAACCCGACTCACGTGATGGACAGGAACGCGGTCATCGGCGTGTGGACCAGTGCCGAACGACAGAAGGTACGCGTCTACGAGGATCGCCGCCTCACCGAGCACGGTGAGTTCGTGCAGGTGTCCCGGCTAGGTAATCCGCTCGTCAACGAAGTGCTCATCGCCATGTCGGACAAGGACCGGTGGAACAAGGACCACCCCTTCGAGGACGACAAGTACGCCCACTATGTGGACCGCCCCGAATTGCAGAAGCTGCTGCCCGCGCTGTACCCCGGTGTCTTCCCACACCTGGCGCGATACGACAAAGCAAGAGCCGACCTCGACGCGATCCTGCTGACGGGTATTCCCGGCGGAATTATCCCGCGATTCCAGAACTACACAGGGGCGACCAAAGCCGACATGCTACGGCTGAACATCGCGGTCCCGCCGACCGCGCCGTCGAAGGCGAGCGATCTGGGGCTGCTCGGCGGCGACCTGGCCGGCTTCCCGAACGGCCGGCGGGTCCTCGACGATATTGTCGCGATCGAACTTCGGGCGATAGCAGGCCTGACGATCCCGCTGGTCGACCCCAGCTACACCCCCGACGCTGCCGCCAAGGGGCTGATCGACGGGACGAGGCAAACCAACCCGGCTCCGAGCGACAACTTCCCCTTCCTCGGCACCCCAGGCGGCGGCTACCAGTCGGCGCCCGGAAGGGCCATCCCGTGAGCAAGCCGCACGCTCACCCGCAGGCCGGCCAAGGGCCGGTAGTGCTCGACATCGGCGGGAACGTCGGTGCCCTCGTGATCAGGATGCCGCATCATCTAGAGGGCGCCGAGGTTGAGATCCGGCCTGCGTCATCGCCGGGTCGGACCGTCCCCCTACGCCATGTGGGCGTCGTCGCTCGCCCAGTGGCCAGCGGATTCGTCGACTCGGCGGTCTTCGACGCGCTCACGGAGGGAAACTACGATATTCACGTCCGGCCGAACGGGCCGGTGCTTCTCACCGCCGAAGTCCGCGCCGGCGAAGTCACATTCGCCGACTGGCCCAGCTGAGTCGTAAGCGCGTTGGCAGCGCCCGCCGCGAAGGGCTGCCCGGCCTTCCCGCGGCAATGAGCTCGTGGGTCGGCCGGCTTCTGCATCGGCACGCCGCCCAGAGAACAGCGCACCACGACGCCGAGATTGGAAACAGCCGGCCACGACTGAGCAGCACGCTCTCGAGCACGGCATTGCTCCCGAGCGTTGCCTTACAGACACGCCGAGGTGATGACCCAGGTCCACCACCTTCGCGGCCGGCGCGGCGATGTCCCCGTCGTACTCGAACAGGAGGTCGAGCCGCTCCGAGGCCTCCAGCTCCGACGACAGCGACAAGGTCGACAACTGCGCAACCACAACGACGCCCACTTCGCACGACTGCGACGACGACCAAGGCGGTGACCACCAGGGCGACAGCGGCGACTGATCGGTCGCCGCAGTCCGGTTACACGGAAAGCGTGACGGCAACGCAGCCGGCGTGCGGTGGATTGGCCGGTCAACCAGCCTGCAGTGCAGCTTCGGCGTCAGGACCACGTTTCAAGGCCGCGCTCACTGACCGGGTCGCTACCTTGCTGCCCGCCGACCTGCAGCACCCGCACCCGACACCCGCACCCGCACAACGACACGACCGGAGCCAAGCTCGACCAGTACCGGCGCCTTCCCCGCGGCTTTGCGGCTGGTCGGCAAAGCCGAGCTTCTCGAGGCACTCCGCACCTGAATCAGCCACTCCACAGCCCCGACACACGGCGACGTCAACAACCTTCGGCGACCGCCCCTGCTGCAGATCGAAGTCGGCGCGCGGGTCGTCCTGCTAAACAGCAACACCAAGCGGACCGCTGTGCAAAGTGTCTTGTGGTCGGTCCGAGCGGACCCAAAGTGTGTTTGGCGCGTCAGCAGCTCTGCTGCGCTAGCGCTCACATGAGAGGGAGAAATGGTTGAAACCTCGACTACCTTCAACCGGAGTCAGCTTGACTGAACCGGCAGATCAGCGAACTCGAGACCATGCTGGCCGACCGTTTCGAGCAACACCCGGACGCCGACATCTACCTCTCCCAGCCAGGACTCGGTGATGTGCTCGGCGCCCGGGTGCTCGGCGAGTTCGGGGACGACCCCGACCGCTACGC
>JAICIE010000098.1 GCA_025924515.1 Jatrophihabitans sp.
CCTTCGGGGTACCGCTGGTCGTCGTCGTGGACGTGCCGGGCTACCTGCCCGGTGTCGGACAGGAGTGGGACGGCATCGTCCGGCGCGGCGCGAAACTCCTGCACGCGTTCGGCGAGTCCGTCGTGCCCCGGGTCACGCTGGTGACCCGGAAGTCGTTCGGCGGCGCCTACATCGCGATGAACTCCCGGGCGCTGGGCGCGACCCGCGTCTTCGCCTGGCCCGGCGCAGAGGTCGCGGTGATGGGCGCCTCGGCCGCCGTTGGCATCCTGCACCGCAAGAAGCTCGCCGCGGCCCAGCCCGGCGAGCGGGAGGCGCTGCACGCCCAGCTGGCCGAGGAGCACGAGCGGATCGCGGGCGGTGTCGGTCGGGCCATGGAGATCGGCGTGGTCGACCAGCTGATCGATCCGGCGCAGACGCGGGCGGAGCTCGTGGGCGCGCTCGCCGCGGCCCTGCCGGGACGGGGAGCGCACGGCAACATTCCGCTGTAGGGTGCGGACGAGAACGGCCCCGGGCGCCCGGTGTTCTGCGCCGCGCGAACCCGACCCTCAGACGACCTGGCCTTCCGACGACCCGACCCTCAGACGACCTGGCCTTCAGACGACCCGACCCTCAGACGACCTGGCCTTTAGACGACCTGGTGCAGCAGCGTGACCGGCGCGCCGTCGCCGCCGAGCCGGTACGGCTCGAGTTCCGCGTCCCAGGCCGTGCCGAGCAACTCCGACAGCCCGTGCTGGAAGTCCTCGGCGGTGCGGGCCCGCGCGATCAGCCCCCGCAGGCGCTCCTCGCCGACCACGACGTCGCCGTTCGCCGACACGGCCCGGCGGTGGAAGCCGCGGCCGGGCACGTAAGCGAGCCGCTCGCCGTCGGTCGCAGCCGTGGCGTCCTCGGTGATCTCGAAGACGAGCATCGGCCAAGGACGCAGTGCCGCGGCGAGCTTCCCGGCCGTACCCACCCGGCCGGTCCAGGACGCCTCGGCGCGCAGGTGTGAGGGCGCGGCGGGCTGTGCCGTCCACTCCAACCGCACGGGGCGGCCCAACACTCCTGCCAGCGCCCATTCGACGTGCGGAGCGAGCGCGGACGGGCAGCAGTGCAGATAGACCACCCCGCGCGTCGAGGGCACGGCAAAGCCGGCGGTTGACCCCGCCCGAGCGTTCGTCATCGCACACCTCCAGTTCCGACGCCAACGCCTTCCCCAACGCTGCGTCGCCTGCAGGTGCCGCCCTATTGTGACCTATGAGGTCAGTGTTACGCCAGCTGACAGTTCTTTAACATCGGATCGATATCACAGCAGGACGACCGACCGCAGCACCTCGCCCCGGCTCATGGCGGCGAAGGCCTCCTCGACGTCCTCGAGCCCGATCGTCTCGGTGACGAAGGCGTCCAGCGGCAACCGGCCCTGCAGATAGAGGTCGATGAGCATCGGGAAGTCCCGCGACGGCAGGCAATCGCCGTACCAGGACGACTTCAGCGCTCCGCCGCGGCCGAAGACGTCGAGCAGCGGCAACTCCAGCCGCATGTCGGGCGTGGGCACGCCCACGAGGACGGCCGTCCCCGCCAGGTCGCGGGCGTAGAAGGCCTGCTGGTAGGTCTCCGGGCGCCCGACGGCGTCTATCACGACGTCGGCGCCGAAACCGCCGGTGAGCGACCGGATCGCCTCGACCGCATCGGTCTCGGTGGAGTTCACGGTGTCGGTGGCGCCCAGTTCCCGGGCCCAGCGCAGCTTGCGGTCGTCGATGTCCACACCGATGATCCGGGTCGCGCCGGCCAGCCGGGCACCGGCGACGGCAGCGCACCCGACACCCCCACATCCCAGGACGGCCACAGCGTCGCCGCGACCGACCGAACCGGTGTTCATCGCGGCGCCCAGGCCGGCCATGACGCCGCACCCGAGCAGCCCGGCGACCTCCGGCTTGGCGGCGGGATCGACCTTGGTGCACTGGCCGGCGTGGACGAGCGTCTTCTCGGCGAACGCGCCGATCCCCAGAGCCGGCGACAGCGGGGTGCCGTCCTCGAGAGTCATGCGCTGGGCGGCGTTGTGGGTGTTGAAGCAGTACCAGGGACGGCCGCGCCGACAGGCCCGGCACCGGCCGCACACCGCCCGCCAGTTGAGGACGACGAAGTCCCCTGGCCCGATCTCGTCGACGCCGTCGCCGACCGCCTCGACAACGCCCGCCGCCTCGTGGCCGAGCAGGAAGGGGAAGTCGTCGTTGATCCCACCCTCGCGGTAGTGCAGGTCGGTGTGGCAGACCCCGCAGGCCTGCACCCGGACCAGAGCCTCGCCCGGGCCGGGGTCCGGCACGAGCACGTCGGCGATCTCCACCGGCGAGCCCTTGGCCGGGCTCACCACCCCCCGCACAGTCGTCGTCATGGGCCGATCATGCCCTGCGCTCGGGAGGTTTGCCGGGAGCGCTTCCGCGGCGGACCCTTGGAGCGTGCGCAGCCGCGACTGCGTCGAATTCCTCGACGAGCAGGGCCGACCGCTGGCGCTGGTGCAGCCCGGCGAGCCGGACCTCGGCGCGGACAACCGGCCGACCCTGCCGCACTACCTCGACCCGCGCACCTCGCTCGGACGCGCGGTCCTGGGCAGCCTGTTGGTGGTCCTCGCCGCGTGGGTCCTCAGCGTGTGGCAGACCGCGCAGATGGACGCCATCCCGGCCGTGGTGGCATCGGCGCCGAGCGCCAGTCCGGCGCCGGTGACCGACGTCGTCGGTCCGGCCGGGCCGGGAACCCACCGCGACGGCGACCTCGGCGCGCTCACCGGCCCGGCGCGGGTGGCCGCGCAGCTGCTCGGGCGCCTCGGCGAGGGCGACGGCGTGATCCCGTCCGGCGACCTGTCGTGCTCCCCGGGGCGGCGCACCGCCGGGGCGCAAGAACGGATGGCGGCCGCCGTCCGGCAGCACCTGCCGAACTACGGGGTGATCACCGCGACGACCGGCTTCGGGCAACGGGCGAGGCTGTGCACCTTCGTGCTGTGGGCGGAGAACGGGCCCAGCTCGGTGGTGCTGTCCGTGGCAGCGCCGACCCACGTCCGGCCGCCGCGGGAGACCCGGTGGCAGGCGCTCAGCGGCGGGAGCGGAACCCTGGAGTGGGTGCGCCGGGTCACCGGCGGCCGGTGGACCGTCCTGGTGGCCAGCTTCGGGCCGTACCGGGTGCCGGAGCTGTCCGCCCTGCTCGGGCTCGCACACGATCCGCGGCTGACGTGGTGACCGTCAAAGCAGCGCGGGCAGAAGGTCGCTCAGGGGTGCGTCGATCCGGACCGATGCGAGGGCGTCGCCGCGGGTCGGGCCCTGATTGACGATGGCGACCGGAATGCCGAGGGCAGCCGCGCGGCGCACGAACCGGAACCCGGACATGACCGTCAGCGACGAGCCGAGCACGAGCAGCGCGCGGGCCGACTCGACGAGCGCGTACGCCGTCTCGACCCGCGGCGGCGGAACGTTCTCGCCGAAGAAGACGACGTCGGGTTTGACCAGGTCCGAGCCGCAGGCGCAGCAACCGACCATGCGGAAGCGGTCGAGATCCGCCTCGCCGAGTTCGGCGTCGCCGTCCGGGTTCACCGCGGCGACCTCGGCGTTGAATCCCGGGTTGGCGACGCCGATGCGGAAGTCCAGCAGGGCGCGGCGCTCCCGCGCACCGCACGTCAGGCAGACCGCGCGGTCCAGCCCGCCGTGCAGTTCGAGGACGTCCCTGGCGCCGCCGGCCTGGTGCAGGCCGTCCACGTTCTGCGTGATCACACCCTGGACGCGTCCCCGCCGCTGCAACTCGGCGACCGTCCGGTGGCCCCGGTTCGGTTCGGCTGCAGCAAGATGCCGCCAGCCGCGGTAGCTGCGGGCCCAGTACCGCCGCCGCGCCGCGGGGTCGCCGACGAACGTCTGGTAGGTCATCGGGGCGTGCCGCCGCAGAGCGCCGGAAGGGCCCCGGTAGTCCGGGATGCCGGAATCGGTGGAGAGCCCCGCGCCGGAGAGGATCGTCACTCCGCCGGCGCGCAGCAACGCGGCGAGTTCGGCGCGCGACGCGTCGGGCCGCTGGGGTGCCGGGACGTCCCAGGCTGGCGGCGATCCCTGGTAGGCAAGGCGGAGCACCGCCCCATGGTGCCTGGTCGGGGTTGTCTACCATGAGAGGAGACAACCTCGGATGCGAGTGCTCCCCCGGCCGTGTGGATTCGCCCCGGCGTCGTTCGGTTGGCACACTGGGTCGACCGCGCGGTGTAGCCGGTGCCCCCCGCCAGCAGCGAAAGGCGTTACTCAGCGCATGACGGTGACCACGTACGAGCTGTCCGATCTCGAGAAGCTCGAAGCCGAGTCGGTTCACATCTTCCGCGAGGTCGCCGCCACCATCGAGCGGCCCGCGATGCTGTTCTCCGGCGGCAAGGACTCCGTGGTGATGCTGCACCTGGCGGCCAAGGCGTTCTGGCCCGCTCCCCCGCCGTTCCCGGTCATGCACGTCGACACCGGACAGAACTTTCCCGAAGTCCTGCAGTTCCGCGACCGCACGGTCGACCGTCTGGGCGTGCGGCTCATCGTCGAGAAGGTGCAGGACGACATCGACGCCGGCCGGGTGCACGAGGACCATCCGGGCGCGCCGCGCAACCGACTGCAGACGGTGACGCTGCTGCGCGGAATCCGCGAGCACCAATTCGGCGCCGTTTTCGGCGGTGCCCGCCGCGACGAGGAAAAGGCGCGCGCCAAGGAGCGCGTGTTCAGCTTCCGCGACGAGTTCGGGCAATGGGACCCCCGCAACCAGCGCCCGGAGCTGTGGAACCTGTACAACGGACGGCACCGCAAGGGCGAGAACATCCGGGTCTTCCCGCTGTCGAACTGGACCGAGCTCGACATCTGGACGTACATCCGCGACGAGGGCATCGAGCTGCCGGCGCTGTACTTCGCCCACCGGCGCAAGGTCGTCGAGCGCGACGGGATGCTCTTGGCGGCGGACACCGAGTTCATCACGCCGGCGCCGGGCGAGCGGGTGTTCGAGGCACGGGTCCGGTTCCGCACCATCGGCGACGTGACGTGCACCGGGTGCGTCGAGTCCGACGCGGACAGCCCGGACGCCGTGGTGACGGAGGTGTCCGCGGCCCGGCTCACCGAGCGCGGCGCGACCCGTGCGGATGACCGGATCTCCGAGGCCGGCATGGAAGACCGCAAGAAAGAGGGCTATTTCTAGTGAGTCAATTGCTGCGGATCGCGACGGCCGGCTCCGTCGACGACGGCAAGTCCACGCTCATCGGCCGGTTGCTCTACGACAGCAAGGCCATCTTCGAGGACCAACTCAACGCCGTGGAGCTGAGCAGCATCCAGCGCGGTCACAAGGGTCCGGACCTGGCGCTGCTGACCGACGGTCTGCGCGCCGAGCGCGAGCAGGGCATCACGATCGACGTCGCCTACCGCTACTTCGCAACGCCCAAGCGCAAGTTCATCCTCGCCGACACCCCCGGCCACATTCAGTACACGCGCAACATGGTCACCGGCGCGTCGACGGCCGACGTGGCGCTGATCCTCATCGACGCGCGCAACGGTGTGCTGGAGCAGTCCCGTCGGCACGCGTTCCTCGCCACGCTGCTGGGCATCCCCCACCTCGTCCTCTGCGTCAACAAGATGGACCTGGTCGGGTACTCGCAGGAGCGGTTCGAGGAGATCCGCGCGGAGTTCCGAGCGTTCGCGATGAAGCTCGAGGTCGCCGACCTGACCTTCATCCCGATCTCGGCGCTGGTCGGCGACAACGTCGTGACGCGCAGCGAGAACATGCCTTGGTACGACGGCGGGCCGCTGCTACGGCATCTCGAGGACATCCACGTCGCGTCCGACCGCAACCTGATCGACGCGCGGCTGCCGGTGCAGTACGTGATCCGTCCTCAGCAGAAGGACTTCCGTGGCTACGCCGGCACCGTCGCCGGCGGCACGTTCAAGCCCGGCGACGAGGTCACCGTCCTGCCGTCCGGGTTCTCGACGACCGTCACCGCGGCGTGGGGCCCCGGCGGCGCCAAGGTCGAAGAGGCCTTCGCCGGCCAGGCGGTGACCCTGGAACTGGCCGACAACATCGACATCGGCCGCGGCGACATGATCTGCCGGCCGAACAACCGCCCGGCGGTAAGCCAGGACATCGACGCGATGATTTCGTGGATGAGCGAGACGTCGGCGCTGAAACCCGGCGCGAGCTACGCGTTGCTGCAGACGACCCGGCAAACACGCACCACCGTGCGGGATCTCGAGTACCGCCTGGACGTGAACACGCTGCACCGCGACGAGGAGGCCGACTCGCTCACGCTGAACGAGATAGGCCGGGTGCGGCTGCGCACGCAGAAGCCGCTTCTGTTCGACCCGTACCGCCGCAACCGGGAGACCGGCGCCTTCATCCTCATCGATGAGGCGACCAACAACACCGTTGCCGCCGGCATGATCCTCGGAACCAGCCAGCAGGAGACCCACGTCGTGTGGCACGCCGGGTCGATCACCCGTGAGGAGCGGGCGACCCAGGGCATGACGGTGTGGTTCACCGGGCTGTCGGGGTCGGGGAAGTCGTCGGTCGCGATGGAGCTCGAACGGCGCATCGTTGCCTCGGGCCGCCCGGCGTACGTGCTCGACGGCGACAACCTGCGCCACGGTCTCAACGCGAACCTGGGCTTCAGCCCGGCCGACCGCAAGGAGAACGTGCGCCGGGTCGCCGAGGTGGCGAGGCTGATGGCCGATGCGGGCGTGGTGGCGATTGTGTCGCTGGTCAGCCCGTACCGGGAGGACCGCGACAGCGCCCGCGAGACCCACCAAGAAGCCGGACTGCCGTTCCTCGAGGTCTTCGTCGACACGCCGCTCGAGATCTGCGAGCAGCGCGACCCCAAGGGCATGTACGGGAAGGCCCGGCGCGGCGAGATCCGGGACTTCACCGGCGTCGACGCCCCGTACGAGGCGCCGCGCCGCCCCGACCTGCTGCTGCGGCCCAGCGACGGCGACGTGAAGCAGCTCGCGCAGATCGTCCTGGACCGGATCGAGACCGCGCAGTGACGGCGGCGGGGCAGCCTCGTCCCGACGCCGCCCTCGCCGCCGACCTCGCCGAGCGGGCCGGCCGGCTGTTGTTGCAGCTGCGACGCGACTCCGGGCTCACCGGCCGCGAGGTGGGCGCGCTCGGCGACGCCGAGTCGAACCGGCTGCTGCTCGCTGCCCTGGCGGCCGACCGTCCGGGCGACGCCGTCCTGTCCGAGGAGTCGGCCGACTCTCCGCAGCGCTTGTCCGCCGACCGGGTGTGGATCATCGACCCGCTGGACGGGACCCGGGAGTACGGCATGGCCGGACGCTCGGACTGGGCGGTGCACGTGGCCCTCTGGCAGCGCTCGGCAGGGATCACCGACGCCGCCGTCGCCCAGCCGGCCCTCGACGTCGTGTACGCGACCGATCCGGCACCGCGGCTGGGCGCCGACGAACACGAACCGCTGATCTTCCTGGCCAGCGACTCGCGCCCGCCGGCGTGGGCCCAACCCGTCGCCGACGCGCTCGACGCCGCACTGCAGCCGATGGGCTCGGCGGGCGCGAAGACGATGGCCGTCGTGCGCGGCGAGGCCGACGCCTACCTGCACGACGGCGGCCAATGGGAGTGGGACTCCGCCGCCCCGGTCGGCGTCGCCACGGCCGCGGGCCTGCACGCCTCGCGGATCGACGGCTCCGCGCTCGTCTACAACAGCGAGCGTCCGTACCTGCCCGACCTGCTGATCTGCCGGCCGGAGCTCGCCGAGCCGCTACTCGCGGCGCTGCACACCGCGCTGGGCGCCACGGCATAGCCTTCTACTCGGCCAAGGGGAGGCGAGGCGAAGGAGGCGAACGTGACCGATCCCGAGATCTCCGTCGGCCCCACCCTCGACGAGCTGTACGAGCAGGAGGTCGACCTCGCCGACGAGTTCGAGCGGCCCCTGCCCACGGAGGCCGACGAGGCCGACGTCGTCGAGCAGAAACAAGCGGTTCCGGAGCTGCTCGACGACGACGGCCCCGAGTAGCCCCGGCGGTGACCGAACGCCAGTTCCCGCGCGGCAACGCCGACGAGCAGGAGCTGCTGCTGAGCTGGCTCGGCTACCTGCGCACCGCCGTGACCCGCAAGGCGTCCGGCGTCGACGACGACCGGGCCCGGTGGACCCCCGAGGGACGGCTCATCTGCCTACTGGGGATCGTCACCCATCTCACCGCGGTCGAGTGGCGGTGGATCGACGGCGGGATCTGCGGCCGTCCGGTGAGCCGCTCGGAGGACGAGTTCTCGCCGGCCAACCCGACGCCGATCGCCGAGGCGTTGCAGCGCTACCGGGATCGGGCCACGCGCACGGACGCGGTCGTCCGGGACCGCCCGCTGTCGGCGCCCTGCGCACTCGAGCCGGGCACGGACCTCCGGTGGGTGCTGCTGCATCTGATCAACGAGACGGCCCGGCACGCCGGCCACGCCGACGCCGTGCGCGAACTGCTGGACGGCCTCACCGGCGAGTGAGCGATGCAGCCCGAGGGCTCAGGCCACCACCCGCAGCGTCGACGACCCGTCCGGCAGGCGCCGCACCTCCACGCGCTCGGCGATGCGCTCTTTGAGCTCGCTGACGTGGCTGACGATGCCCACGGTGCGGCCCCGGTCGCGCAGGTCGTCGATCACGGTCATCACCTCCTCCAACGTGTCGGGATCGAGGCTGCCGAAGCCCTCGTCGATGAACAGCGTGTCGAGATCGATCCCGCCCGCTTCGGCGCGCACCACGTCGGCGAGCCCGAGCGCCAGCGCCAGCGACGTGTAGAAGGTCTCCCCACCCGACAGCGACCGCGGGCTGCGCTTCTCACCGGTGTGGTGGTCGAGCACCTGGAGAGTGAGCCCGGCCCGCTCGGCTCTCGACGCCGCCTCGTCGACCCGGACCAGCTGGTAGCGGCCGCTGGACATCCCGGCGAGGCGCAGGTTCGCCGCGTCGACGACCGACTCGAACCATTGGCGCAGGACGTAGGTGGTGAGCGCCACCCGACGCTGCCCGGCCATGCCCTTGGCAAGCTGAGCGAGGCGAATCACCGGAGCCGCCTGCTCCGCGGCCTCGGCGGCCGCCCGCCGCGCCCGGGACAACGCGTCACGGCAGTCGGAGAAGCGGTCGACGACGCGCCGACGCGCCCGTGCGGCGTCGGTTGCGTCGGCGGCGCGGGCCTCCGCGTCGGCGCATCGCCGTTCGGCCGCGGCCACGTCGGCGGCGGCTTCGGCTGCGAGCTGGGCCGCCCGTGCCGGATCGAGATCGGCGAAATCCGCATCGGCGACCCGGCCGGCCAACCGGACGTCCTCCTCCTCCCAGACCCGCACGCGGCTGCGCACCGCGGCCACCCGCTGCGGCGGCAGTGCCGCCGCCCGCGCCTGCGCCAGCGACCCGAATCCCTGCCGGTCGGCCTCCTGCGACGCCCGGGCCCGGGCGTCGGCGACCGCGGCGCCCGCGGCCTCGACCGCGCGGACCCGGTCGGCGCGCTCGGTGAGCTCGGCCGCTTCGCCGCGCAGGTGCGCGATCCGCTCACGCACCGACGCGAACTCGCTGCGCGCCTCGACCAGCCGGTCGTCGAGCTCGGCGGCCCGCCGGTCACTCTCCGTGGCCAGGCTGGCCAGCTCGGCAGTACGGCGCTCGGCCACCTCGTGGTCGCTTGCCGCTTGTTGCGCCGCCGCGTCGACGCGGGACCGTTCGGCCTCCGAGCCGGGAAGCCGGTCGGCGGCCGTCCGGGCGGCGGTGCACCGGTCCGCGAGCACCTCGGCCTCGCGCTCGAGGTCCGCGACGCTCACCTCCTGGTCGCTCCCGGCGACCGCCGCGAGCGCGCCGACCCGCCGATCCAGCTCTGCGTGCCGCTCCTCGGCCCTGCGCCGCGCCTCGTCGGCCGCCGCGCGGTCGCCCGCGGCCCGGGCAACCTGCGCGGCGCCGACGGGCGACTGCGCGGTGGCTGCCGGAGCCGGGTGCTCGAGCCCGCCGCACACGGGGCAGGCCGCGCCGTCCGTCAGCGCGGCGGCCAGTTCGGCGGCCATCCCGGCCAGCCGCAGCTCCAGCAGCCGCAGATGCTCGGCGGTGCACCGCTGCGCCCGATCGACGGCGTCGACGCGCAACCGCGCGGCCTCGGCGAGTTCCGGGCGAAGCCCGGCCAGCTCGGCCGCTGCATCACGTCGGCGCGACGCCGCGGCCAGCGCAGCCGCCAGCCCCGGCAGCTCGGCGGCCACAGCGCGCTCGCCGCGGATCCGTTCGTCGAGCTGGCGTAGCTTCCGCGGGAACTCCGCGCGCCGGCGACCGAGCTCGTCAGCGGCGTCGCGCGCCGCGCGAAGGGCCTCGCGCAGTTCGGCGCCGCGGTTGCGGGCCCGAGCCGCGTCGTCCTCGGTCTCGCGGAACCGCGCGAGGTCGCCGGCGGCCTCGCGCATGCGCTCCGCGCGCGCGGCCAGCTCGCCGGCTCCCTCGCGGCATCCGGCGGCGCCCAACTCGGCGGTGCGGCCGGCGAGGGTCTGCTCGGCCTCCTCCAGCAGCATCAGCAACGGCCGCACCGGCTCGGCCCGGGACGCGCTCTCGGCCACGGCCCGGGCGGCGGCGATCTCGCAGCTGCCCGCCGCGTGCGCGCGCAGCTCGGCGACCGCGGTCGCGAACCGTTGACAGCGCTCCCGGCGGGCGCGGGCGCGCTCGAGCTCCGCGCGAGCGACCGTGCAGTCGTACCGCGCAGCTGTGGCCGCCTCGTGCGCCGCGCGGGCATCCTCGGCCAACGTCTCGCTCAGCAGGTCGAGCCGCCGCCGGCACTCGTCGGGGTCCGCGGCCTGAAGGACGTCGCGTTCGGCCTCGTCGAGGCAGGCTGCCTCGGCGGCGGCCGCCAGTTTCAACCTGACCTGCTCGGCGAGGCGGTCCAGCTCCCGGGCCGCGTCCTGCCGCCGCCGGTCCAACTCGTCGGTGATCCGGTCGTAGAGCTGGGTGCCGAACAGCTTGGTGAGCAGCGCGCGCCGCTCGTCGTCGGCGGCGCGCAGAAACCGCATGAACTCGCCCTGCGGAAGGAGCACCACCGACCGGAACTGCTCGCGGGTGAGCCCGAGCTCCTCGCCGATGAGATCCCCCACCTCCGCCTTGTTCGCGGACCGGCTCTCCCAAGAGCCCCCCACCAGCCGCTCGAGGTGCACGGTCGCCTTCTCGACGGTGACCCCGGCGCCGCGGCGCTTGGGCCGGGCGAACTCCGGAGTTCGCGTCACCCGGGACCGGACCCCGCGGACGGAGAACTCGAGCTCGACCTCCGGGCGCACGGTCGGGTCGGCGAAGTGCGAGTGCAGCCGGCCGTCCCCGGCCCGCTCGCCCGGCCCGTACAGGGCGAAGGTCATCGCGTCGAGAAGCGTCGACTTGCCGGCCCCGGTCGGACCGTCGAGCAGGAACAACCCTCCGGACGTCAACGGCTCGAAGTCGACGAGGTGCTCGCCGGCGAACGGACCGATCGCCCGCAGCCGCAGCCGGTGCAACCGCATCAGCCCGACGCCTCCACCCGCCGCACGACCTCGACCGCGTCGCGCAGCTCGTCGGCGCACCGGCGGTCGGGATAGGTCGAGTCGACCCACTCGACGAACAGGGAGCAGATCTCAACCGGGTCGCGGACCTCGCGGATCCGCGCCAGGTCGGCCACCGCCTGGCGCGGCACCGCGTCGGGGCGGAACTCGAGCGCAAGCGTGTGGGGCCAGACGTCGCGCAGCCGCTCCATCGGCGCCGCCGGACGCGACGGGTCGGTGAGCACGGCCTTGACCCACGCGTCGCGCGGAGCGGCGCCGGGGTCGGCCAGCAGGTCCGCCAGGCGGCCGCGTAGCTCCGCCATCGGCCGCGGCACCGGCACGGGCACCGGCTGGACCCGCACGCCGGCCTGGTCGATCTCGACGAGGTGCACCGACTTGACCTGCGAGCGCTCGGAGAAGGAGAACGGCAGCGGCGACCCGGAGTACCTCACGTTCGCGGCGACCTGCTGCGCGCCGTGCAGATGACCGAGGGCTGCGTAGTCGACCCCGGCGAAGACCGATGCCGGCGCGTCGCCGATCCCGCCGACACTGACGTCCCGCTCGGACTCGCAGGTCACCGAACCGGTGACGAAGGCGTGCGCCGCGACGACGACGCGGCTGATGCCACGGCGGGTTGCATCGGCGAGGATGCGGGCCACGGCGGCCCGGAGGACCGACGCGTGCGAGCGTTCGGCCTGCAGCTCGGCCATGACGGCGTCGGGCAGCAGGTAGGGGATGCCGTAGATCCCCACCCTGCCGACGATCAGCGGCGAGCAGAGATCGTCGAGGCGGGTGCGCAGGTGCACGCCGGCGGTCTCGGCAAGGCGAGCGCCGAAGCCCAGCCGGACCGCCGAATCGTGGTTGCCGCTCGTGAGCAGCACCGGCACCCCCGCGGCCGAGAGCCGCGACAGCGCCGAGTCGAGCAGCCGCACCGCGTCCGGGGCCGGCACCGCACGGTCGTAGACGTCGCCGGCGACCACCACCGCGTCGGCTGCCCGCTCGGCGGCGAGGTCGACCAGCCACTGCAGGAAGGCGGCCTGGTACGCCAGCAGGGATTCGCCGTGCAGGGTGCGGCCCGGGTGCCAGTCGGACGTATGCAGGAACCGCACAGCAGACGCTCCCTTCGCGCGGAACCGACGAGGACGCCTCGGAGTATCGAGGCGGCCACCGACATTTCCGCGAAGGCGCCGCCGAGTGGACCCGGGCGGATCCCCCCGGCCGGCCGCACGGCCGCAGGCAGCCGCGAACCCCTCCGGCCCTGGCGGCCTACCCTCCCGGGAGGGGGGTCAGTCGGCCGTGGCGATGGAGGTCAGGCAGGACTGCAGTGTCTTGCGGAAGGTGCTCACCTGGCGCTCGGACATATCCCGCAGCATCTGCTCCTCGAGGGTGCTCACGCGCTTGCGGAACTTGCGCAGCAGCGCCTTGCCGTCCGCGCTGAGCGACAG
>JAICIE010000099.1 GCA_025924515.1 Jatrophihabitans sp.
GTCCCGGCGAGCGCCACCGTGACCATGGCGTCGGTGCCGTAGCTCAGGACCTGGTTCCAGACCAACGCCGTGAGGCCCGACTCGGAGGCGCCGTCGGCCTTACTCGCGTTGATCACCCGCTTGGTGAGCAGCCGAGCCAGGTGGTTGGTGGACCGGAAGGCCGCCAACGTGAGCGCACCGGCGCGGTGCCCCGGCCGGCGGACTGGGCGCAGCTGCGGAGTGCGTTCGGGATATTCGTCGGAGGACGCGGCGGTGTGGTGGTAGGTGGGGCGGCCGAATCCGTCCTCGACCGGCGGAGCAGCGCCGGGCCAGGTTCCCGGCGGCGCAGCGGTGCTGGCGCCGTCGGGGCTGCCGGAACCCGGGCTGCCAGGACCCGGGCTGCCGGAAAGCGGGCTGCCGGGTCCTGGGCTGCCGGGAAGCGGGCTGCCGGCGTCCGGGTTGGCCGCGCCCGGGCCGCCCGGAACCGGATAGGGAGCCGTGCCGGCGGGGCCCGGAGTCAGGCTCGCGGTCGGCAGCTCGGCCGCGTAGGCGAACGGGTCGTGGCGCGTGTGCCCGGACTTCGAGAACCGCTTGCGCGGCGGCTCGCGGTCGCGTCGGCCCACGGCACCATCCTGCCGCACCGGTACGACGTTGGAGCGGTTCTGTGCACTGCTGCGGAGCGGGGAATCAACCTGATTTCCGGGTCCGTCACAATGGGACGGTCATGTCTGTGGAGACCGATCAGCCGGTTCCCGGGAGGTCCGCGCGCGGACGCCGCGGCGGGATCGACGCCGCCCTCGCCGCCGCCGTGGATGGGGCGCGCCGCGCCGCCGAGGAGGTGGCCGGCGACGCGGTCGGGGAGCACCTCGGGATCGACGACGCCGGCGAGCGGCTGGCGACGCACCTGTTCGCCGCGACGCTGCCGGGCTACCGCGGCTGGTACTGGGCCGTCACGTTGGCCCGTGCGCCGCGCGCGAAGGTGGCGACCGTCGACGAGGTCGTCCTGCTGCCGGGTTCGGAGGCGGTGCTCGCGCCGCCGTGGGTGCCGTGGAACGAGCGGCTGCAGCCCGGCGATCTGGGCCCCGGCGACCTGCTTCCCGCGCCGCCGGACGACCCGCGGCTCGTGCCGGCCTACGTCGACTCGGGTGACCCGGCGGTCGAGGATGTCGCCTTCGAGCTCGGCGTCGGCCGGGTGCGCGTGCTGTCCCGCGACGGCCGTCTCGAGGCCGCGGATCGCTGGTACTCCGGCGACGGCGGTCCGGACGCGCCGATGGCGAAGCAGGCGCCGGGCCGGTGCGGCACCTGCGGGTTCCTGGTTCCGCTGGCCGGGGCGCTGCGCGCGGGCTTCGGGGTGTGCGCGAACGAGGTGACCCCCGTCGACGGGCAGGTCGTGAGCGTCGAGTTCGGCTGCGGCGCGCATTCGGAGGCCACCGCCGGCCTGGGCCCGGCTCTCGAGCCGGCGACAGAGCTCGTGTACGACGACGGCGAGGACCTCCGCTAGCGGGTCCGCCCCTCGCGGCGGACTCGCCTAGCGGGTCCGCCCTTCGCGGCGGTGTTTGGCCGCCAGCAGCCACCCGGCGATTCCGAGCAGCCAGCCGGCCAGACAGGTCCACAGCCACATCTCGTGGCCGTGGGCCTGCAGCCATCCCCAGAAGGGCAGCAGCGCGACAAAGACCAGGAAGAAGACGACCGTGCCGGCCGCCGCAATGCGCCCGACGTTCATCCGCACCGCCGGCGGCTGGACCAGCTGCGTCCGCTTGCCGCGCACCCGGCCATCGTAGGGGCCCTCGGAACGCTTCGATCCCGGTCGCCGGCCCCGGTGCCGGGATTGGCGGCCCAGCATCCGATGAGAGGCCGAGCCGCCAATCTCGGGAAGAGAGTGGTTAGCAAGCCGGATCGTTAGGTAGACTAACGATTATGGATGTAGCGGCGCCGAGGACGGCCCCCGGTCTTGCCGCTCTGCTGCGCCCCTCGCTGCTGCGCCTCACCCGGCTCGTCCGCAACCAGCGCGTCGACATGACGGTCACGCTCACCCAGCTGTCCGCGATGGCGACGCTGGCCAACTGCGGCTCAATGAGCGCCGGCGAGCTGGCGAACCGCGAGCGGGTTCAGCCGCCGTCGATGACCAAGGTGCTCGCGAACCTCGAGGAACGCGGCCTGGTGCGGCGCGCGGTGCACCCGTCGGACAAGCGCCAGGCGATCATCGAGATCACCGAGGCGGGCCTCGCCCTGCTCGACTCCGAGCGCCGCTCGCGCGACGCCTGGCTGTCGCGGCGGCTCGCCGAGTTGACTCCGGAGGAGCGCGCGCTGCTGTACGACGTCGTTCCCGTTCTCGACAAACTGGCTGGCCAGTGACCGCAGTCGCCGTCCGGCCGCCTACCTCTTCGTCCGAATCCGACCTGCCGCGTCGCGGCATGTTCCGCTCGCTGCGCGTCCGCAACTACCGGCTCTACGCCGGCGGCCAGCTGATCTCGCTCACCGGCACGTGGATGCAGCGGGTGGCGCAGGACTGGCTCGTCCTGACGCTGACCAACTCCGGCACCGCGCTGGGGATCACCACAGCGCTGCAGTTCGGCCCGGCTCTGGTTGTCGGACTGTGGGGCGGCGTCCTGGCCGACCGGATGGACAAGCGAAAGCTGCTCCTGGCCACCCAGTCGGGTCTGGCTCTGGTGGCAGTCGTCCTCGGGGTGCTCGACGTGACCGGCGTGGTGCGGTACTGGCATGTGCTGGTGCTCGCGACCGTTCTGGGGTTGGTGTCGGCGGTCGACAGTCCGGTGCGGCAGTCGTTCGTTGTCGAGATGGTCGGTAAGGACGACCTGGCCAACGCCGTCGGCATCAACTCGACGATCTTCAATGCCGGACGGATCCTCGGCCCAGCGGCCGCGGGAGTCATGATCAGCGCGGTCGGCACCGGCTGGGCGTTCGTCGCGAACGCGGCCTCGAGCGTCGCCGTCCTGACGGCGCTGGTCGCCATGCGACCGCAGGAACTGCTGCCCTCACCGGTGATCGAACGGGCCCGGGGCCAGTTCCGGGAGGGACTCGCCTACGTGCGCGGCCGGGCAGACCTGCTGCTGACGATGATGCTGATCTTCGTCGTCGGGACGTTCGGCCTGAACTTCCAGATCACCACGGCGCTTGTGGCAAAGCAGGTCTTCCACCGCAGCGCGACGGGGTACGGCTTGCTGTCGACGATGCTCGCCGTCGGTGCCTGCCTCGGTGCCGTGCTGGCCACCCGCCGGGTCCGCCGGCCGACCGCGCTGTTCATCGTCGCCGCGGCCGTGGTCTTCAGCGTTCTCGAGATCGTGTCCGGTCTGATGCCAGGATTCCTGTCGACCGCGGCGATCCTCGTGCCGACCGGGTTCGCCATGCTGACTTTGACGACCGCCGCCAACTCGTCGGTGCAACTGGGTGTCGCGCCGACCATGCGCGGACGGGTCATGGCGCTGTACCTCGTGTGCTTCATGGGCGGCACGCCGCTCGGCGCGCCGATCGTCGGATGGATGGCCGGGGTCGCCGGACCGCGCTGGGGGCTCGTCGGCGGCGGGCTCATCTGTCTCGTCGCGGTGGCGGCCCTCGCGCTCTGGTACGCCCGGCGGCGCGGCATGGCGGTCGAGGACGTCTCTTCGCGGCTGGCCTCGGCGCGGGCACACTGATCTGTCGTGCGGTTGGTCGAGGTCAACGATCCGGCCGACCCGCGGCTCACGGACTTCCGTGACCTGAGCGACGCGGACGTGCGTCCGGACCGGCGAGGCATCGTTCTCGCCGAGGGCGTCAGCGTGGTGGAACGGCTGGTGTCGTCTCGGTACCCCGTCCGTTGCGTGCTGGGCGTACCGGCGCGCGTGGCGGCGCTCGCGACCGTCCTGCAGCCGTTGGACGTCGAGGTCTACGTCGCCGACAAATGGCTGCTGTCCGACGTCGTCGGCTTCCGGGTGACCCGCGGTGTGCTGGCCTCCGCCGACCGCCTTGCGCCGCCGCCGGTGCAGCAACTGCTGCAGGACGCGCGATCGCTGGCGATCCTCGAGGGCCTGAACGACTTCGAGAACATCGGCGCGCTGTTCCGCAATGCCGCCGCCTTCGGCGTCGAGGCGGTCCTGCTCGATCCCCACTGCGCCGACCCGCTGTACCGGCGCAGCGTGCGAGTGTCGATGGGGCATGTCCTGCGGGTCCCCTTCGCGGTTTTGGCCGGCGCGTGGCCGGGATCGCTGCAGTCGGTGCGCGAGGCGGGATTCCGGCTGCTGGCGCTGACGCCGCACCCGGCCGCTCCGCCGCTCGCCCGGGCCCACCCGCCGGACCGGTGGGCCGTCCTGCTCGGCGCGGAGGGTCCCGGGCTCAGCGAGGCGGCGCTGCGGCGCGCGGACGAGCGGGTGCGGATCCCGATGGCGCCGGACGTCGACTCGCTCAACGTGGCCACCGCCGCCGCCGTCGCCTTCTCCTGGCTGGGCGGCTGAGCGGCCGCCGCTAGACGAGCGAGTCCCGCCAGGACGCGTGCAGCGCCGCGAACTCGCCGCCGCCGGAGTCCACCAGATCGTCCGGTACGCCGTCCTCCATAATCCGTCCGGACGCGAGGACGAGGACCCGGTCGGCGATCTCCACCGTCGACAGGCGGTGCGCGATGATCAGTGCGGTGCGGTCGGCCAGCACCGTGCGCAGCGCCCGCTGCACCGCCCGCTCGCTGGGCACGTCGAGCGACGACGTGGCTTCGTCGAGGATCAGGACGGCCGGGTCGGCGAGGAAGGCCCGGGCGAACGCCACCAATTGCCGCTGTCCGGCCGAGAGCCGGCCGCCGCGCTTGCGCACGTCGGTGTCGTAGCCGTCGGGGAGCGCGGTGATGAACTGGTGCGCGCCCACCGCTCCGGCCGCGGCCATGACGTCGGCGCGGGTGGCGCCGTCCCGGCCGAAGGCGATGTTGTCGGCGACCGAGCCGGAGAACAGGAATCCGTCCTGCGTCACCATCACCACCGCGCGGCGCAACTCGGCCTCGGCGAGATCTCGGAGATCCACGCCGTCGAGCCGGACGACCCCCTCGGTCGGGTCGTAGAACCGCGAAATGAGCTTCGCGATCGTCGTCTTCCCGGCCCCCGTCGCCCCCACCAGCGCGACCGTCTGCCCCGGGGCGATATCGAGCGACAACTCCGGCAGCACCGGACGGTCGGCCGTGTAGCCGAACCGCACGCCCGCCAGCGTGACCCGCCCACGCACCGGTCTCGGCAGCGGCACCGGCGTCTGCGGCTCCGGAACGCTCGCTGGTACGGCGAGCACCGCGGCGATCTTCTCCAGCGCCGCGGTGGCCGACTGCAATGAGTTGTAGAAGACGGCGACGTCCTCCATCGGGTCGTAGAACTGCTGGAGATACAGCAGGAACGCGGTGAGGACGCCGAGCTGGAGTCCTCCGTCGGCGACCCGGACCCCGCCGATGAGCAGCACCGCCACCAGGGCCAGGTTGCCGACCAGGGTCGTTCCCGGGATGAAGAACGCCTGCAGCCGGTAGGTCTCGCGGTTTGCGTCGCCGTAGGCGCCGTTGAGGCCGGCGAAGATCGCATCGTTGCGCCGCTCGCGGCGGAACGCCTGTACGGCACGGATGCCGTTCAGCGTCTCGACGACGTTGACGATCAGTGCGGCGTTGGTCTCGCGCGTGCGTCGGAACGCGCGGACGGCCCGCGCGGTGTACCACCGGTAACAGAGGTAGACCGGCACGAGCGAGGCCATCGCCAGCAGCGCGAGCGGCACGTCGAGGAAGAACAGGATTACTGATATGGCCGCGATGTTGAAGATCGCGGTGATCAGCCCGTCGAGGCCGGCTTCGAGCAGTTCGTTCAAGGTGTCGACGTCCGAGGTGAGCCGCGAGATGACCCGCCCCGAGGTGAACCGTTCGTGGAACGACACGGACAGGCTCTGAACGTGGTCGAACGCCCGACGGCGCAGCTCGAACAGCATCGCCTGTCCGATGGCGCCGCTGCGCAGCACGAACGCCGACCGGAGCAGCCCCGAGACCAGCGCGGCCAGCGCCAGGCCGGTCGCCACGGCGATCAGGGATCCGTAATGTCCGCGCAGCGCCGCGGGCAGCGCCGAGTCGATCGCCACGCCCACCAGCCACGGCCCCGCCATGGTTGCCGCCACCTGCACGAGGACGATGAGGAACACGATCGCCGCTGGGCGCCGGTGCGGCCGCAGGAGTTCGAACAGCAGCCGGCGGGCGTCCTTGCGCAACCGCGGCCGTCCGCCCGCGGTCACGTCGTCCTGTTCCTGCGCGGCGGCGGCCGCGTCGGCAGTCAGCTTCCCGCGCCACCCGTCGACCTCGAGCGTCTCCTGGTCGGTCATCGCGCTAGTCCGGCGGGAGCCAGCTCCGACGACTGCGCCAGCAGCTCGCGGTAGGCCGGGACGGTGTCGAGCAGCTCCCGGTGCGTGCCGACCGCGGCGATCCGGCCGTCCTGCAGCAGCGCCACCCGGTCGGCGAGCAGCACTGTCGACGGGCGGTGCGCGACCAGCAGCGCGGTGGTGCTGGACAGGACCCGGCGCAGCGCGGACTCTAGGTGGGACTGGGTGTGCACGTCGTGGGCCGACCGCGGGTCGTCGATAACGCGGCCGCGGGGCCGGCCGAGCACGGCGCGAGCGCGCGCCAGGCGCTGTCGTTGGCCGCCCGAGAGCGACAGTCCCTGCTCGCCGATGCGGGTCTCGAGCCCGAAGGGCAGTTCGTGGACGAAGTCCGCCTGCGCGACCTCGATCGCCTCGGCCACGTCCGCATCCGAGATGCCGGCGCGGCCGAGCACCAGGTTCTCGCGGACGCTGGCGGAGAACAGCGTCGCGTCCTCGAAGGCCGTCGTCACGGCGTGTCGCAGCTGGTCGAGGGTCAGGTCGCGCACGTCGACTCCGCCGAGGAGCAGCCGCCCGCCGGTGACGTCGTAGAGCCGGGGAACGAGCGCGGTGAGCGTCGTCTTGCCGGACCCGACGGCGCCGACCAGCGCCATCGTCTCGCCGGCGCGGATCTCCAGGTCGACGCCGCGCAGCACGTCGGTCTCGGCGTCGGCGAAGCGGAAGCGCACGTTGTCGAAGCGCACTGCGGTGCCGCGCTCGGCGGGAGCCGGGACGTCCGGGTCGAGGATCGTCGGTGGCGTGTCGAGCACCTCGAAGATCCGTCGGGTGGCGCTGGCTGCCTCCTGCATGATCGCGAGCAGCCACCCGAGAGAGATGAGGGGCCAGATCAACCGCAGATAGAGCGTGACGAAGGCGACCAGGCCACCCAGGGTGATCGAGCCGTGCGCGACGGCGAGGACGCCGCCGCCGACGACCGCGGCCAACACCAGCTGCGGAACCCCTTCGAGCAACGCCCAGAACCAGCCCAGGGTGGTCAGCTTGCGCATCTCCGCGCCGCGCAGCCGCTCGGCCTCGCCGAGGAACAGGCGCAGCATGTACGGGCGCCGGCCGTAGGACTTGATGACGCGGATCCCCAGCGCGGATTCCTCGACCGAGGTGGCGAGGTCTCCGGTGAGGTCTTGGGCGCGGCGGGCGTCGCGGCTGTAGCGCAGCTCGAACTGGCGCGTGCCCACGACGAGCGGAGTCATCGCCGCGAGGACGACCATCCCGAGGACGAGGTGAATGTGCAGCAGCAGGACGAGCACGACCACGGTCGTCACTGAATTGGCGATCAGGAAGACGAATCCGAAACCGAGGAAGCGGCGCAGCGTCGACAGGTCGCTGGTGAACCGGCTCACGAGCTGGCCGGACGGGAACCGGTCGTGGAAGGACACCGGCAGCCGCTGGATGTGGGCATAGAGGTCGCGGCGGATGTCGGTCTCGACACCCAACGCGGCGTCCGCCATGGCCCGGCGGCGCGCCCAGAACAGTGCGGCCTCGGCGATTCCGAGGACGAGCGCGAGCGCCGCCAGCTGCAGCAGCCCGGACCGGTCGTGGTGCCGGATCGGTCCGTCGACCACGCGGCCGATGACGAGCGGGACGAAGGACTGCGCCAGCATGGCGGCGCTGGCGGTGACGATCATGAGGACGAACCAGCGGCGGTGCGGGCCGGTCCAGCGGCGCAGGCGGAGCAGGGTGCTGGCAGCGCCGGTCGGGTGGTGCTGATCAGGCGCGGTCACGAGCTCTCAGGCTACGGACGGCCTCCGACAACGGGCCAACGGTTTTTAGCGGGCACGACTCGCGCCGGGTCGGCGGTCTCGAGCGGCCGGGGCTTGGGGTGTGCGGGGCTTGGACCTGGGGCGGTCGGGGCTTGGCCTCGGGCGTCCGTGGCGTCCGCGTGGGGCGGCCGGGGCTTGGCCTGAGCCCGCTGAGGCTTGGCCGTGGGCGTCCGTGGCTTGATCAAGAGACAATCCGTGCTGCTATCACGACGCGGATTGTCTGTTGATCACGGGACTGGGGGGCCACCTGCGAGGAGCACAGCCACCGCGCCGGGTCGGCGGTCTGGAGCGGCCGGGGTTGGGGCGCGCGTGGCTTGTGGCTTGATCAAGAGACAATTCGTGCTGCTATCACGACGCGGATTGTCTGTTGATCACGGGAGTGGGGGGCCGGGCTGCCGCACCGCGCCGGGCTGCCGGAGCGCGCCGGGCTGAGGCACCGCGCCGGGCGCGGTGCGTTCAGTCGCGCTCGCGCCGCACGCCGAGCAGGATGTCGTCCCAGGACGGGACGGGGGAGCGCGCGGCGCTGCCGCGGGCGGCGCGGGACAGCTCGGTGCTCGGATGCGCCGAGGGATGCGCCGACGGATGCCCCGACGGATGCGCCGACGGATTCGCCGAGCCGGGACGCCCGGCGGCCGGGTGCTCGACGTTCGCCGGCGCATCTGCCGCCCGCGGCGTCCGGGAGCGCTTCGGACGCCGGACGACGGGCTCGTCCTCGTCCTTCTGCTGCTCCGCGGGAAGCGACAGCGGCAGGGGAGGTGACTCGACGTCCTGCCACGGATCCGGGCGCAGCTCCGCCGCCGCTTGCGGGGAGTCCTGGTCGAACAGCTCCGGACTCTCGGGCAGGACGGGAAGCGGAGCGGTGCTGGCCTCGGGCATCGGGGGGAAGGGGACGATCTCCGGTGCGACCGGGCGGGCCGTCGCCAGGGTCAAGCGCGGCGGAGCAGTCGGCAGCGGGATCGGCCGGTCGCTGAGCAGTTCGCCGGCGGCGTCGTCGGCCGGCGCGACGACCCGACCGGCCCGGGTGTAGGTCCACGCCGCGCTGTAGCGCTGGTCGCCGCGCGTCCAGGACGCGGTCACCACCCACTGCCGGTCCTCGCGGCGGTGGGCGTCCCAGGTCACGGTGGTGGGGTCGATGCCGTGCGCGGTGAGCCGCCGGTCGACGGTCTCGGCGAACGGCAGGGTGGCGGCCTCGCCCGGGCCGCGGCGGGCGCGGGCCCGGTGCGCCTCGTCGGCGATGCGCGCCCGCTCTTCGAGAACCGGCAGCGCGAACCGCAGCACCCGCTCGAGCGCCATGCCGGAGTCCTCGGCGAGCGCCTCGGCCGACTCGCCGGCGCGCACGCGCATCTGGATCTCGCGGGGACCGAGTGTCGTTGCGGGCGACGCCGGCTCGGGCGTGCGCCGGGCGGCCGAGACCCAAGCGGCGGGCTTCGCCGGGTCTGTTCGCTCGCGCGGTTGCCCCGGGGCCGCGGCGTCGCGGACCTGTTCGCTCGGGAGCACGAACTGCTCACCGTTCTCGGCCTCGAGCACGAGGACCGAGCCTTCGAACGCCTGCTGGACGAATCGCAGCTCCCGCATGGCCCGACCCTAGGGTCCGGCCGGGCCGAAACCCGTCAGCACACGCCGCTCAGAGCCGCTCGACGACCCAATCGATGCACGCGGTCAGCGCGGAGACGTCGTCCGGGTCGACCGCCGGGTACATCCCGATGCGCAGCTGGTTGCGGCCCAGCGCGCGATAGGGCTCGGTGTCGACGATGCCGTTGGCCCGAAGCACCCGGGCGACGTCGGCCGCATCGACCTCCCCCGCGAAGTCGATCGTCCCGACGACCGGGCTGCGCAGCCCCAGGTCGGACACGAACGGCACCGTGTACGCCGTCTTCTCCGCCCACTCGTACAACCGCGCGGAGGAGTCGGCGCTGCGCGCGACGGCCCAGGTCAGCCCGCCGAGTTCGAGAAGCCGGTCGAGCGCGTGGGCCAACAGCCACAGCGACGCGACCGACGGCGTGTTGTACGTCTGGTCCTTACGCGAGTTGTCCACGGCGAACCGCAGCGACAGCGACGGCGGCGACCAGCGGGCCTCGGCCAACTCGCCGATCCGCTGCAGCGCGGCGGGTGACAGGACGGCCAGCCAGAGACCGGCCTCCGCGGCGAATGCCTTCTGCGGCGCGAAGTAATACGCGTCGGTGTCGGCGATCGAGATCGGCATGCCGCCGGCGGCCGACGTGGCGTCGACGACCATGAGCGCGTCGGGATCCGCCACGCGGCGCACCGGCATCGCCACGCCGGTGGACGTCTCGTTCTGCGGCCAGGCGTACACGTCGACGTCCTCGACCGCCGTCAGTCTCGGTGCGCTGCCGTAGTCGGCTGCCAACCGCACCGGGTCGTCGAGGAACGGAGCACCGGCGGTGACCGCGGCGAACTTCGCCGAGAACTCGCCGCAGATGCCGTGCGCCGAGCGGCGCCGTACCAGCCCGAACGCCGCTGCGTCCCAGAACGCCGTCGACCCGCCGTTGCCGAGAACCACCTCGTAGCCGTCGGGCAGATCGAACAGCTCGGCGATCCCGGCGCGCACCCGGCCCACCAGCGCGCGGACCGGCGGCTGCCGGTGGCTGGTGCCGACGACCGTCGGTCCGGTCTCGGCCAACGCCGCGACGGCCGAGGACGGGACCTTCGACGGGCCGGAGCCGAACCGTCCGTCGACCGGCTTCAGCGCCTCGGGGATGTCGAGCACCGGTCCATCCTCGCAATACGTCGTTGACCGCACCGATGCGGCGGCAGGACCATGTCCGCCACGTACTACCGAGGAGGACGGATGTTCGCTCTTCGAGCCGGACGCGTCTTCGACGGCGAGCGCGCACTCGCCCCGGGATCGGTCGTCCTCATCGACGGCGGGCGCATCGTCGGGATCGAGGAGGCGCCCGCCGACGTCCCGTCCGGCTGCGAGGTCCGCGACCTTCCTGGCGCCACGCTGCTGCCCGGCTTGGTCGACGCCCACGCGCACCTGTGTGCGGACGGAACCGACGGCACGCTGGAACGGCTGGGGGAGGTCGAGGACGCCGCGCTACTCGGCACGATCGAGGACGGCCTGCGCAAGCAGCTGGCCGCGGGAGTCACCACCGTCCGCGACCTCGGCGACCGCCGGTACGCAGTCGTCGAGTGGAACGCGAAGCGCCGCGACGGCGACGGACTGCCGACTGTCGTCGCCGCCGGTCCGCCGATCACCACGGTCGGCGGGCACTGCGCGAACATGGGCGGCGAGGTCGCCGGGATTTCGCAGATCCGCGAGGCCGTCCGCGAGCGGGCGGCCCGCGGCGCGAACGTCGTCAAGATCATGGGAAGCGGTGGTTTCCTGACGACCGGCACGGACGTGCTGCGGTGCCAGTTCGAGCCGGACGAGCTGGCGGCCGCGGTGGACGAGGCGCACCGGCTGGGGCTCCCGGTGACCGTGCACGCACATCCTCGGGCTGCCGTCCTGCAGGCGATGGCCGCCGGGGCCGACGGGATCGAGCACTGCATGTTCCTGACCGAGAGGGGCCAAGCCGCGACCGCCGCCGACCTGGCCGAGCTGGCATCGCGCCACATCGCCGTCTGCGTCACCAGCGGGGCGGTCGGTACCCCGCGCCTGCCGCCGAACGGCCGGGCGATGCTCGAGCGGTTCGGCCTCACCGTCGCCGACATGATCGCCGCGATGAAGCGGCACTCGGGGGTGCTGCACGCCGCCGGTGTGAAGCTGATCGCCGGCGCCGATTCCGGGATAAACAGCAGCAAGCCGCACGGCGTCCTGCCCGTGACGGTGCAGTTCTACGTGGCCGGCGGCGTGCCCGTGATCGACGCCCTGGCCGCGGCGACCTCCGTGGCTGCGGACAGCTGCGGGGTCGGCACGCGAAAGGGACGCATCCGGCGCGGCTACGACGCCGACCTTCTGCTGGTGGACGGCGACGCCGTCGCCGACGTCAGCGCGCTCGACCGTCCGCGCGCCGTCTACCTGGCCGGGCGTCAGTCGTGGGCGATGTCCGGCCAGCCGGCCACCTCGGACGGCTTGCGCGGCGCCGGACCGACGTAGCGGCCCGACGGGCGCACCAGCCGCCCGGTCTTCTTCTGCTCCATGATGTGCGCCGACCAGCCCGCGGTCCGGGCACAGGTGAACATCGCCGGCATCATGTGCGGGGGCACCCCGGCGAAGTCGAGGATGACCGCCGCCCAGAATTCGACGTTCGTCTCGATCGGACGGTCCGGCCGCCGTTCGCGCAACTCCGCCAGGGCCGCCTGCTCCAGCGCAAGCGCCGCCTCGAAGCGGGGCGCGCCGAGCTCCTTGCAGGCGCGTCGCAGCACCCGGGCGCGGGGGTCCTCGGCGCGGTAGACCCGGTGGCCGAAGCCCATCAGCCGCTCGTGCCGGTCGAGGATCGCGGATACGACCTTGTGCGCGTCCCCGATCCGCTCGACGTCGTCGATCATCGGCAGGACGCGCGCCGGCGCGCCGCCGTGCAGCGGCCCGCTCATCGCGCCGATGGCGCCGGACATGGCCGCCGCGACGTCCGCGCCGGTCGACGCGATCACCCGCGCGGTGAACGTGGACGCGTTCATCCCGTGCTCGGCGGCGGAGACGAAGTAGGCGTCGACCGCCTTGACGTGGGCCGGGTCCGGCTCGCCGCGCCAGCGGGTCATGAACCGCTCCACGATGGTCGAGCACTGGTCGATCCGCGACTGCGGGACCGCGGGCGTCGACAGCCCGCGGGCCGCCTGCGCGACGTACGACAGCGCCATCACCGCTCCGCGGGCCA
>JAICIE010000100.1 GCA_025924515.1 Jatrophihabitans sp.
CTAATCCAACCCGAATGGGCGATTCGCTACGGATTTTTTCAGATGCCACGCAGTTCCAACGGCACGGCCCAGGACTCCCATTACCTGCAAGCTTGGGGGATGGTTCTTGAATTCGAGAAGCCGTTCCATCTCCTTTCCCGCCCGGGAACTGCCCGGCTGTTGGTGTATTTGAACACACCGCCGCATACAACCACGATCGGGGCGACCAGAACGCCGCCGATGCGGTGATCGACGCGGCCGGCCTGCGGTTCATCGACGCCGCCGGCCTCGGCGCACTGATGAGGCTGCGCGGCACCCTCGCCAGCCAGGGCGTGTCGCTACGCACGATCCACCCGTCAGACCACCTACGGCGCATGAGCAGCCTCTGCCAGCTCGACGCCACCCTCGGACTTCAGCCGGCAGAGCTGCCCCCACCCCCAAGACGCTCACCTGCCGGCCCGCGAACACACCGAGACCCGCAGATCCCACAACCGAGCGCGGCGAGCGAATAGACCGACACCCAGGCAAGGCTGCTACGACCACGTCCCCCCGCCCTGGGGCGCGACCCCGCCGGATGACTCGGTCGGCGAGTTCGGGTTCGACTTCACCCGCTTCGGGGTGCGGGTTCCGACCGTGCTGGTCAGCCCGCTCATCCCGGCCGGCAGCGCGCACCGGGTCCCCGACGGCGCGACGCCGTTCGATCACACCAGCATCCTGGCCACCGTCGAACACCGCTGGGGATTGGCGCCGTTGACCCGCCGCGACGCCGCCGCTGTCCGCCCCCGACGTCGCCGCCGCGCTGAGCCTTCCCACGCCGCGGACCGATGATCCGCTGGCCGGGATAGCCGCCCCCACCGCGCCGACCAACCCCACCGGCCTCGCCGTGCAGGGCTCACACCTGCAACAAGTGCAGGCGAGCTGCTCGCCGCCCAGAACGGCCGAGCCGGCGCCGTCCCCACCGACCTGCACAGTAACGACGACTACACCGCCTACATCGACGAGCACGAATGAGCAGCCCTGTGTCAAGCGGCCATCGCATTATTTTGTTTGAGGATGCATTGCAGGGCTCGGTGTTGGGTTGGGGTCTGTCCGGCTAACGGTGTGTGAGGTCCGGCGGTTTCAGTGAATGGCTCTGTCGAGCCGGCCCGCGAAGGTGATCGCGAACGCGTTCAAGGCGGGCTTCCACTGCACCATCCAGCGTGCCCGTCCGCCGCCGGTGGGGTCAAGGGAGCGGCTGACCAGATACAGACACTTCAGCGCGGACGCTTCGCTGGGGAAGTGCCCGCGCGCCTTGACGGCGCGCCGGTAACGCGCGTTGATCGACTCGATCGCGTTCGTCGTCGCGATCACCCGGCGCGCCTCGACGTCGTAGTCGAGGAACGGCACGAACTCCGCCCACGAGTTCTCCCAGAGCCGCACGATCGCCGGGTAGCGGGAGCCCCACTCGGCGGCGAACTCGGCGAAGCGGTCCTTAGCCGCGACCTCGGACGGTGCGGTGTAGACCGGCTTGAGCGACCTGACGATCGCGTCGCGGTGCTGCCGGCCGGCAAAGCGGAACGAGGCCCGGATCAGGTGCACGATGCACTGCTGGACTATGGTGTGTTCACACGTGGTGGTGATCGCCTCGGGCAGCCCCTTCAGCCCGTCACACACGGCGATCAACACGTCCTCGACGCCGCGGTTCTTCAGCTCGGTGAAGACCTGCAACCAGAACCGGGCACCCTCCCCGCCGTCACCGCCGGACCAGATGCCCAGGATGTCGCGCTCGCCGGCGACGGTGACGCCCATGACCACGTAGTACGGGGTGTTGCGGACCTGCCCGTCACGCACCTTCACCACCAGCGCGTCGACGAAGATCACCAAATAGATCGCATCCAGCGGACGGGAGGCCCATTCGGCCATCTCCGCGCTGACCTTCTCGGTGATCCGGCTGATGGTGTCCTTGCTGACCGTGGCGCCGTAGACGTCGGTGAAGTGCGCCGCGATCTCCCCGGTCGTCAGCCCCCGGGCGGTCAGCGACAGCACGATCTCATCGATGCCGTCCAACCGTCGCTTGCGCTTGGGCACGATCACCGGTTCGAACGACCCGTCCCGATCGCGGGGCACCTCGATCTCGACGGGCCCGATCTCGGTCAACACCGTCTTGACCCGGGTGCCGTTGCGCATGTTCGACCCCATCGGGGTCTGGCCGTGCTCGTGACCCAGATGCTCGGTGAGCTCGGCCTCCAGCGCGGTTTCCAGCACCGTCGTGGTCAGCCCGGACAGCAGGCCGCCGGGCCGATCAGCCCGACGCCCTGCTCTTTGGACTGCTCCAGCAGCTGCAGCGCCAAGTTCTTCTCATCGATGACCTCGCCCGTCACGGGATCGACGATCACATCGGTTTCCAGCTCGGTCGTGTCCGACACGGCCCGTCCCTTCAGTTGGGCCGGACCTCACACACCGTTTTTCCGACAGTCCCACCGGAATCGCTCTAGAGCCGTCGATCTCGCGCAGTCGCGCGCGGCAAAGCTGACGCTCATATGAGTCGATCTCGCGCACTCGCGGGCGACGGCACGGGTGAGCAGATGGATCGATATTTGCTGCTCAAGTTTGGTGGCGCCGCCGCGTGTAGTAATCCGTGAGGAATTGCAGTCGGCGGAGGATTGAGTTTTTCGACGCGGTCAATGACTTAATCGGGTATCGATGTGCGACGTAACGCCGTGCAGGTGCCGTCGTCAAGCGCTGTGATCCGTGCAGCGTTGGTCTGGCTGTTCGCTGCTTTCTCGCGTAGCAACGGCTGGGTTAATGCTTCGATCGGGAGCGGTGAGCGCTCGCCGATCGGTACCGACTGGCCGGTGATCCACCCTGTCGAAGTCGATCACGCTCGTTTCAGCGATCGGGGGTTCGGCCGTGGTGGTGCTGTGGTTTCTCTGCTGACGAGGTGGGGCTGGAGGATGGTTTCTCGGTGCCGCACGGTAACTCCGTTCGCGCGGTCGACGGCGCGCTGGATGGCGAGTTCAGCCATTTGGGCGACGTCTTGGGCGACGGTGGTCAGGTTGAGGTGGGTTTGCCGGGCGAGGTGGCTGTCGTCGTAGCCGACGACGCTCATGTCGGCCGGCACGTTGAGGCCTGCTCGGTGGAAGGTGTCCATGGCTCCAGCGGCGGTTCGGTCGTTGAACGCGAGCACTGCGGTCGGGCGGGGCGAGGTCAGCAGTGTTCGCGCGGCCTCGGCGCCGGGACCCTCGGTCGGTCCGCCGGGCGCGAGCCGCATGTCGGTGAGTCCGTGTCGGCGTAGAGCGGTCTGGTAGGCGTTGCGTCGTTCGGTCGCGCCGGGCGCGCGGCCGCCGTCGATGTGGGCGATGCGCCGGTGGCCCTGTGCGACGAGATGATCGACGGCTTGGTGGATGCCTGCGGCGTCGTCGTTGCGGATGACGTCGACCGCTCGGTCGCGCACCGCGCGGGCAAGGACCACCACGGGCGCGCGGCTAGCGAGTTCGGCGATCTGGGCGGCGGGGGTCTGCGGTCCGATGAGCACCAGCGCCTCGCACCGGTCGGTGAGCAGACTCGCCACGGCCTGCTGCTCGCCGCGGGCGGGAGTGACGGCGCTGAGCGCAAGTTCGTAACCGACGTTGTCGGCGGCCGAATAGAGGCCGGTCACGATGTCGGCGTGGAAGGCCTGTTCGACGGTGAAGACGACGCCGATCAGCTTGCTGCGGTTGCTGCGCAGCAGTCGCGCCCGCGCGTCGGGACGGTAGCCGAGTTCGGTCGCGGCCTGCCAGATGCGGGTTCGGTTGGCCGGGCTGGCGCCAGGCAGATCGCGCATGACGATCGACACCAGGGCGGTGGAGACACCGGCGCGGGCAGCGACGTCGGCGAGGGTGGCCCGCCGGCCACCCCGTCCCGGGCCCATCTGCCCATCGTAGCCGCCCGCGCCTTGAACGTTCTAGCCCGGGGGCTTGACGCAGGCGGTAGGCCTAGTCCACGCTGTGCGGCTATAACGTTCTAAGTTCGGTGAGGTGAGATGGTTGGGGCAGCAAGCGGATGAGGTTGGAGTCGCACTCGTCGGCTCCGGTCGGATGGGTTCCTTCCACGCCCAGTCGCTGCGCCGGCGGGTGCCGGGTGCACGACTTGTCGCGGTGGCCGACCCGGCTCCCGGCGCCGCATCGGCCCTCGGCGCCGACCTCGGTGTCGAACACAGCTACACCGACGCCGCTGAGGCGTTCGCCGATCCCATCGTGGACGCCGTGGTGATCGCGGCACCGGCCCGGTTCCACGCCGACCTCGCGGTGGCGGCGGCCGACGCGGGCAAGCACGTCTTCTGCGAGAAGCCGATGGCGCTCGCCCTTGCCGACGCCGACCGGGTCATCGACGCTGCGCTACGAGCCGGGGTGGTGCTGCAGGTGGGGTTTAATCGGCGGTTCGCCGCGGACTGGCGCGCGGCGCGGGCGCTGCTTGACCGAGGAGTCATCGGCACGCCCCGGCTGGTGCGGTCCGTCACCCGTGATCCGGGGGGCTTCGACCCGAGTGCGGTCCGGCCGAACACGATGTTCTACGAGACGTTGATCCACGACTTCGACACGTTGCGGTACCTCAACCCCGGCGCCGAGGCCGTCGAGGTCTACGCGACCGCGGACACCCTCGTCGAGCCGGCGTGGCGCGACGGTGGGCTGATCGACACGTCGGTGACGGTCGTCCGATTCGACAACGGTGCGGTCGGCGTGGCCGAGGCCTGCTTTGAGGCGGCCTATGGCTACGACGTGCGCGGTGAGGTGTTCGGCCCAGGTGGGATGGCGACGATGGGCGACGGCCGGAGCAACGGCATGGCCTTCTCCGGAGCCGGCGGCCGCACCGTCACCACCGTCCGAAGCGATCGGGAGCTGTTCGCCGACGCCTACGTCGGCGAACTCCTCGGGTTCATCGACGCGATCCGCTGCGGGGTTCCGGCCGCCGTGACCGGTCAGGACGCACGGGCCGCGCTCGCGATCGCCCTCGCCGCGATCGAGTCGGCCGCCACCCGGGCGCCGGTCCGTCTCGAGGACGTGCCGAAGTGACTGGTTACCGGCTCGCTGCCTGCGCCGAAATGCTCTTTCAGGAGCTCCCATTCGTCGACCGCGTCGAGCGGATCGCCGCGGCCGGCTTCGAGGTCGAGATCTGGGGCTGGACAACCAAGGACATCACCGCGCTTAGACGAACCGGAGCCACCTTCTCCTCGATGACGGGATACGTCACGGGAACGCTCGCCGACGACGAAGGACCCGAGGAGCTGCTACGCACCGCCCGCCAGTCACTCGACGTCGCCGAGCGTCTCGACTGCCCCCGCTTGAACGTGCACGGCACCGGACTCAACGGCAACGGCCTACCGGTCGTGCCCTGTGCGACTCCCACACCGGCCATGTGGCTCACCGCGGCCAGAACCCTCGAGCGCGTCGCAGCCCTCGGCGAGCGCTCCGGTCGCGTTTTCACCCTGGAAAACCTGAACACCGCTGTCGACCACCCCGGCACACCGTTCGCCCGCGCCGCCGACACCCTCGTCCTCGTCGAGGCGGTCGACAGCCCGTACCTGCGGATGAACCTCGACCTTTACCACGCGCAGATCGGCGAGGGCAACCTGATCGCACTAATCGAACGTGCCCTGCCACTTATCGCGGAGATCCAGGTCGCCGACGTGCCCGGCCGGCACGAGCCCGGAACCGGAGAAATCAATTACCCCGCGATCGCCGCTGCCCTGAGCAATCTTGGTTACACCGGCGTAGTCGGCATGGAGGCCTGGGCCTCGACCGGCGATTCTGAGGCCGCGCTCGCACGGTTCCGCGCCGCCTTCACAAACTAATCAACCAGCGGATCCCCGGACCCGAATAGGCATCGCCTGGAAGGAGCCGCTAACCAAGTCGCGCATCGCGCGCTATCCGTCGATCTGGACGACCGGGACACGGCCAACGCGCTGCGCAGATGAATTCATAAAAGGCGCCCAATGTCAGCTCCTTCTGATAAGTGGGCCACCGGTCGCGCGCCGCATTCCGGAGCTGCACGCGGTGACGCGGGATTGCCCCCAAGATCTACTTCATGCGTGTCGCCGCGTAGGAGGCCATGGCGTCGCGCAAGTACTCGGCTAGGTGCGGGTCGCGGGCGTCGAGGTGTGCCCGTAGCTCTGGAGCAGCAGCGAACGCCTGACCGACTTTGCTGCACTCCTCTGCGTTCAATGGCAACAGCCGGCTCTGAGCGGCAACATCGTCCTCCACTATCCTGAACACGGCGGGATCGTCCGGGGCGACTCCTGCCTGCAGCAGCGCTAGCAGACGCCGTTCGATCTCTGCGCCTGCCTGCTCGGCCTCGCGGAACTGCCTGCCTGTACTTCTGCTACCGCGCCGCACGAGCCCTGCTATCGCCGAATGCCAAGTCACGCCCGACCGTTGACGGCTAGGCGGTTGCTCTGCTGAGGAGCACAGGTCTAGCGTCGGTCGTAGGCCCTGGGGGTTTGATCGAGACACCCCGCCTCGGCGCCTTACGCCTCCTGCGGGGAAAGGGAAATGTGAGCGATGGTAACCGGCACGCTGGACCCGACGTTTTATCGATCGGCGCGGGATGCGGGAGAGGCTCCGCGGGAACGTCTGGCTTACGTCGTCGCCTTTGATCGCAACAACGATCTGTCGGACGCGGTGACGGTAGTCGACGTAGATCCCGACTCCGACAGCTACGGCAGGGTCGTCGGCTGGACCGAGGTTGGCGTCGGCGAGGAGTTGCATCACTTCGGCTGGAATGCGTGTTCCAGCGCGCTCAAGCACGAGGGCCACGACATGAGCGGCCTGGCGCGGCGGTATCTGCTGGTGCCGGGGATCCGCTCCTCGAAGATCTTCGTACTGGACACCCAGCCCGACTCGCGCCAGCCGAAGCTCGTCAAGACGATCGAGGCGTCCGAGTTGTCGAGCAAGGCGGGCTACTCCCGGCCACATACGCTGCACTGCGGCCCCGACGGGGTGTTCTTGACCTGCTTGGGCGGTCCGGAAGGTGATCCGGACGGCCAGAGCGGGATCGCGCTGCTCGATCACAACACGTTCGACGTCGTCCGCGCATGGGAGGTCGACCATGGCCCGCAGCAGTTGTCCTACGACGCTTGGTGGCATCTGAACCGCAACGTGCTGATCTCGAGCGAGTGGGGCACGCCGGCGATGATCGAGGACGGAGTCGTCCCAGAACTGCTGCTCGCCAACAGGTACGGGCATGCGGTTCACTTCTGGGACCTCACGGCGGGCAAGCACCTGCAGCGCGTCGATCTCGGTGCCGAACATCAGATGGCGCTCGAGGTTCGACCCGCGCACGACCCAGACGCCGACTGGGGATTCGTGGGCGTCGTCGTCAGCACCGCGGACCTGTCCGGTTCGGTATGGCGCTGGTTCAACGACGGCGGCGAATGGAGGGTCGAGAAGGTCATCTCCATTCCGGCCGAGCCGGCCGACCCGGACCTACTGCCGCCACTACTTAAGGGTTTCGGCGCGGTCCCGCCAATTGTCACCGACATCGACCTGTCGGTGAACGACCAGTTCCTGTACGTGTCGTGCTGGGCCACCGGAGAGCTGAAGCAATACGACGTATCAGATCCGGCCCATCCGCACGAGGTCGGCTCAGTGAAACTGGGCGGCATCGTGCGCAAGACACCGCACCCGGCCAGGCCGGACCTGCCGCTGGCAGGTGGCCCCCAGATGGTGGAGGTCAGCCGCGACGGGCGCAGCGTGTACTTCACGAACTCCCTGTACGGAGCCTGGGACGACCAGTTCTACCCCGACGGTGTCGGCGCGTGGATGGTCAAGCTCAACGCCGATCCCCACGGCGGCATGACGATAGACGAACGGTTTTTCCCCCACGACGACGATTTCCGCGGGCGCCGCGTACATCAGATTAGGCTGCAGGGCGGCGACGCGTCCTCAGACTCCTACTGCTACCGGTAGGCCGGCGCGACAGCGTCGACTGGCGATTGCCGTCGCCGCTTGGACACAGGCACGCACGTCGGAGAAGGACCCGTATGCCCGAGCCCAGCCACCCGACCCGCGCTTCGCCGGGCCCAACAGGTGCGCCCGATCCGTCGCTATGCGTCGGCAGACTCGCGGGAGTCTGCAGTCGACCGCCACGCAAATGGATCTGTAGGGTGCGTGAATCGCATCTCGATCGGAGGTCTCGGACTCGGCGCTGGGGTCGTCGTAGGCGTCGATGATGTACACCCGAGTTCCGACGCGGGCCGATGAGGACGAAGGTTGTATGCCGACCGGATGTTGGCGGGGCCGAAACCCGACGGCGTGGTGTCCGCGACCACCTGGGGCGAGGTCCCGCCGACGTCAATGCGCCGCTCGGCGAAGCAGGTGACGTGGCCGGCGACGGGCCGTCTGGTTGCACGCATCGACGACCGTCGGGCTCGCCGGGGCGGATCCGGGCAGGCTCGCCAGCGCTGCCGCGAGGAGCACAACTGCCAGGACGAGATTTCCGCGCCGTCCGTGGCGCGCAGTTTGCTGCACCTGCACGGTCCCTCCCTGCCAAACCGTCTCTGGTTCGACCCGCTGCCCATTGGCGCGTTCGGCCGGATTCTGAGCAAGATCGCAAACCGCGCTGCCGTGCAGGGATCAGCCGTTATGAGCGGCGACTTTCTCGGATCGGAATAGTTCGCGGAATCGGACACGGCGTCCGGTGCGGAGAATGGCGCGGCGGTAGACGGCTGCGGCGAGCCGCGCCACAGCGAGGGTGCTCCCGACACTTATGGCGATCGACAGGACGAATTGCCACCAGGTCATGGCGCTGAGGGCGACCAGGATCGGCGCGGCGAACGGTGCCGTCGGGGGCAGGTAGGCGAGGACACGAAGCAGCGTGGACGCCTGGCCGGACCCGGCAGCGGAGATCGCGACGACGTATCCGAAGACCATCGGAATAGTGAGCGGGATGGCCAAGGTCTGCACCTGGTCCTGGCGTTCGGCCATCGACCCGGCGGCGGCGTAGAGCCAGCTGTAAAAGGCATAGCCGAGCACCAACCACACCAGCTGGCTGAGGATGGCCGCGGGAGAGGCGGAACGCAGGACGTTCGATCCGGCGATCTCCGCGGCGATCAGTGCCGCCGCCGTGAAAACGGCGGCCTGCGCGAAAACGACTGCGCCGATTCCGAGCAGCTTGCCGACCAGGAGTTGCAGTGGCCGGACAGTGGCCAACAGGACCTCGACGACCCGGTTCGCCTTCTCCTGCATGACGCCGACCAAGGTCCAGCCGAGATATTGGCTGAGCAGGATGAACACCAGTATGAGCCCGGTGATCGGCGCGCCACCGACCGACTTGTGGTTGGAGGCAGGCGCCAGTCCGCGGATCGGCACCGGCCGCGCCGCGGCCAGCGCGCCTACTTGCGCCGGCGTGAGCCCAGCCGCGTAGGCGGCGCGGTCGGTCCCCAGAATCTGCGCCACCGTTCGGGCCAGTCGCGCCGTCGTGGACGTGTCGCCGGTGCCGATCGACTTGTGCAGCAGGACGGTCGCACTGTCGACGACGGCAAGGTCGAGACTTCCCGCAAGGAGATCCTCGTCCGCCACCGAGCGGTTCGGGCGGACGACGAACTGGAACGGCGTGCCGGCGCTGCGGGCTGCGCCCGAGATCTGCGCCCGCACGGAGGGTGACAGCACGCCGATCACGCCGATGCGCTGGACGTGCTTACTTCCGGACGTGAAGGTCGGGATGACGATGGCGGCGATGATCGCGACCACGCCGATCAATGTCGCGATCCGGAACGCGCGGCCGCGTATGCGCTCGCGTATCTCGCGCCCGGCGACGAGCCCGGCCGTCCCGAGCTTGACGGCAGGCTGCGCTGCGGTCGTCCTCACGCCGTCGCCTCTCGAAAGACTTCGGACAGCCGGCGGCGGACCAGCTCGAAGTGGGTGACCGGACCGGCGGATGTCGCCGCTGCCAGCACGGCCTGCGGGTCGACGTCGTCGTCGAGGAGGAGCCGCACCGAGCCGCGGTCGAGCTCCGACACCGTCACGCCGGGCAGCGAGCGTGCCCAGACGCCGTCGCGGTCGCCGGCGAGTCGCACGACTAGTCGGCGCGCGCCGCTGGTCTCGAGCTCGTCCACCGATCCGGCGGATACCAGCCGACCGTGGTCGATGATCACGACCGACTCGCACAGGTCTTCGACCAGGTCCAGCTGATGACTCGACAGCAGGACGCAACAACCGGCTGCGGCGCGCTCACGCAGCACGTCGATGATCGCGTCGATGCCCGCGGGGTCGAGCCCTGACAAGGGCTCGTCGAGCACGAGTAGCTCCGGGTCGTGGACGAGCGCGGCCGCCAGTTGGGCGCGTTGCTGGTTACCGTGCGAGAGCGCCTCGATCTTGTCCGTTGCGCGGTCGGCGAGGTCCAGGCGGGTGAGCCACCGGTCGCACGCCTCGGCAGCGGCCGACCGCGACAGCCCATGCAGCCGGCCGAGATAGCTGACCTGGTCGGCCACGGCCATCGAGGGGTAGAGGCCGCGCTCTTCCGGCATGTAGCCGAACCGGCGCCGATGCGCGGGTCCGACCGGCTGCGCGCGCCAGCTCACCCGTCCTGCTTCGAGCTCGGTGAGACCGAAGATCGCGCGCATGGTCGTCGTCTTGCCGGCCCCGTTCGGGCCGAGGAATCCGACGATCTGGCCGGCCGGCACGGCGAACGACAACTCGTCGAGGGCCGTGACGCCGCTGAATCGGCGCACCAGGCCGGCGATCTGCAGGATGGCGTCCATCCGCCCTACCTTCTCAGCGCCGACCACTCGCATGGCTATGAAGCCGGTCACAGAGGCGAACGGGGAATAGCTCGATGACCTACTAGAACCGACTTTTGCCTAGTAACGTTACCGCATTCCATCCTAGTCTGGATCGCGCCGAGGCGGACTTTTGGAGCAGCTTCGAGAGAGCCAACGGCCTAGAAGTAATCGGGCGACGTGGGTGGGGTGCGAGAGGACGGTGTCGGTCGCTTTTTTCAGGGCCGCCTGCCGAGCCGCTTCGAAGCTGTTGGTGGCGAAGTGGTTGGTTGCCCCAACCACCAATCTGGTCAGATTGATCTGCTCATCTACGACAGTGTCGACACGCGGCCACTCGCAGAAGACAGCGGCCGAGTCCTGTTGGCCGCAGAGGCGCTGTTGGTAACCGTTGAAATAAGAAGCCAATCGATAGCGACGGAGGTCCACCGCTCGCTCGTTGGGATCGCTCCAATTCGGGTCGAGCCGTGGGGACTCGCACGACAAGGAACCAGGTCAAACAGTCTCCCTCGTGTGATGACATCGATATTCGCCTACAGAACGGATCCTGTCGCACGATAACTGGCCCACCGCTTAGCTCCAGAGAATTCGCACTCCGGCGAGTAAAATGGAACTGCCGGTAGAGTGCACCGACAGCGTCGCCGTCCTGAATGAGGGTCTCATCGTCCCAGGGCTCGGCATGGCACTTCCGGGACAGCAAGGCGGAATTCCGTTCTTGGCTTGTGGTTCGTCTCGCTCGTCAACTTTCTGGCTCGGGAGGTTGAACGCCGACAGGCACTTCCATCGGACGACCACTACAAAGTCCGGCCCGAAAGCTTTGGATGCAGGTTCTTCCGAAGCAACTCGACGCAGCAGAGCCTAAGCCAGTAACGCAAAGGAACGACGTAGGACCAGAGCAAAGGCGAGAAAGGCGCTTGATTCACAATTACCGCGCTAGCTTTCCGTCCACTTGGCTGGCTTGTCGAAACAGATGCTGTGCGCGCGCATATTGCCGATGGTTAGCCCGACTTCTCGCGCGCAGAATCGGCAATCGCGCGTATCTCCACGTGCTCAACGATGGGTTCGGCCTGTCGGTCTGAGCTCAGCACCGCGGTGGGATGGATGGTCACTGGAGTAGCGACTGGTAGTCCACCCGGCGGCCGTCTGCGACCGCTTCTTCCGCGGCGACGACTCGATCGGCAGGGTCGGCGACCCGGTCCCAACGCCCTTCGTCGCGGTCGCGGGCCCCCGGTGATCGTCAAGTGTCGGCTGCCACCGTACCGAGCAGCTGCTGATCGACCTCGTGCGGTCGCGTGCGGCGTTGTTCGAGCAGAACAAAGAAGTCGGCGGTTGGCGCGAGCTGTCGGTGCGCCAGATCGCTGACATTTCATAGGTTCATCGCCACGGTGTCGGCCGGCGTCCTGCTTATTGCTGACGGTGCTTTCTGGTTTTACGTGTGGCATATTCGGGATATGCTTCGGGCGCGCAGTGAATGCCGGCCCGACACGTCGAACGGCCGGGGACACGGGAGCCGCTGGAGCCGCCTGTGGGACTCGAACCCACGACCTGCGCATTACGAGGCCGTATCCGCTCGCGCAGGAGTTGGCGTTTTCGTTGCGGTTGTTGATGGAAGCAGGTGAACAGGGACGGGCCGTAGTGGGCCCGTGCAGCTGTTCGGGGGCACCACGGGGGCACGACGCGCCCGGCCGTACCCGTGGCTGAGGACGCCGGCCGGCGGGGCAGCGAGGACGCTGCCTTGCTGGTCGAGGAGCGGTTCGCGGTCGTCCCGGAATGGCTGCTCGACGCACCCGTCTCCGACTGCGCCGTCCGGCTGTATGCGGTGCTGCTGCGGTACGGGCACGTGTCCGGTGCGCGGATGCCGTCCCGGGCCACGCTGGCCCGGCGGTTGCGGAAGAAGTCGACCGACACCATCGACCGGGCACTGCGCGAACTGATCGACGTCGGAGCCGTCGCGGTGGTCCCCCGCTGGTCCGGTCGGGAACGCCTCACCAACGCCTACCGGGTGCGGACCAGCCGACCGCAGCGACCCGGCGCTGCCGGCGACGCCGAGGTGGCGCCGTCGCCTAGCGGCGATCCCGGCCAGGGTGGCCGTAAAAATGCGGCTACCCC
>JAICIE010000101.1 GCA_025924515.1 Jatrophihabitans sp.
ACAGCGCGAATTGTCTGTTGATCACGGGCGGGGGCCCACGGCAGGAGGGCCCGCGCTGCTGGCCACGGGAGGACGCGGGGGCCCACGCCACGCGGCCCGCGCTGCACCAGCGCCTTGTGCCGGCGGCACGCGCCGCACGGCTCGGGCCCTCAGCCCAGCAGCACGCGAGCAGCCTCGGGATCGCTGTCGGACAGGAACCGGCCGCAGCGCTGCGCCTCCTCGTCCTCGCCGATCGCTGCGGCCGCCCGCTGCAGGGCGGCGAGGGCGCGCAGGAACCCGCGATTGGGTTGGTGCGCCCACGGCACCGGACCCGAGCCCTTCCAGCCGGCGCGCCGCAATGCGTCGAGGCCCCGGTGGTAGCCGGTCCGCGCATATGCGTAGCCCTCGATCACCCGGCCGCCCGCGAGCGCCGACTCCGCGAGGGTCGCCCATGCCGCAGAGGACGTGGGATGCGCCGCCGCGACCTCTGCCGGGTCGACGCCGCCGTCGAGGTCGGCGACCGCGGGGTCCTCCGGCAGCCGCGTCGGGGGCGCCAGCAGGTTGGGCGAGCTCACTTGGCCGTCGGGGAGGTTCCGGCCGACTGCAGCGCCTCGCAGGCAGTTGTCACGCGCGCCGCCATTCCGGTCTCGGCCAGCTTCAGGTACGACCGCGGGTCGTACGCCTTCTTGTTGCCCACCTCGCCGTCGACCTTCAGGACGCCGTCGTAATTGGTGAACATGTGTCCGGCGATCTCGCGGGTGAAGGCGTATTGCGTGTCGGTGTCGACGTTCATCTTCACCACGCCGTAGCTGACCGCCTCGCGGATCTCGTCCAGCTCCGATCCGGACCCGCCGTGGAACACCAGGTCGAACGGCTTGTCCTTGCCGACCTTCTCGCCGACGGCCTCCTGGATCTGCTGCAGGATCTCCGGGCGCAGCTTCACGTTGCCCGGCTTGTAGACGCCATGGACGTTGCCGAACGTCGCCGCCAGCAGGTAGCGACCCTTCTCGCCGGTCCCGAGCATGTCCGCTGTCCGCTGCGCGTCGCCGGGCGTCGTGTACAGCTTCTCGTTCATCTCGCCGACGACGCCGTCCTCCTCGCCGCCGACCACGCCGATCTCGAGCTCGAGGACGATGCGCGCCTTGGCCGCCCGCTCGAGCAGTTCGGCCGCGATCGCGAGGTTCTCCTCCAGGTCGATCGCGGAGCCGTCCCACATGTGGGACTGGAACAGCGGCTCCTTGCCCGCGTCGACCCGCTGCTGCGAGATCTCGAGCAGAGGACGGACGTACTTGTCGAGCTTGTCCTTCGGGCAGTGATCGGTGTGCAGCGCCACGTGGATCGGATACTTCTCGGCGACCACGTGGGCGAACTCAGCGAGCGCAACGGCGCCGGTCACCATGTCCTTCACGGCGGTGCCGGACAGGAACTCGGCGCCACCGGTGGAGATCTGCAGGATGCCGTCGCTGCCGGCTTCGGCGAATCCCTTCAACGCCGCGTTGAGCGTCTCGGAGGACGTCACGTTGATGGCCGGATAGGCGAACCCACCCTGCTTGGCCCGGTCGAGCATGTCGGCGTAGATCTCGGGGGTGGCGATCGGCATGAGCACTCTCCTGGTCGTTCGTCCGACGAATAGTCGTCGGGCCGTGGGCAGGCGAACGTCAGAAGTATCCCGCAGCGCGGAGCCGGCCGGGCAGCCAGGCACCGGCCGCGGCAGTCAGGCCACGAAGTCGCGTAGCGATCGGAAGTCGATGGCGTCGGCCGTCTCCGCCGCCGCGTCGTAGCAGGCGGACGTGCTGGCCAGTTGCACCGCCAGTTGCGAGGTGGTGAGATCCGCGAGCTCGGCATCGCGGGCCATGTCGGCCGCTCCGGCCGAACGCGGCAGCTGGTCGAGGCTACGGCGGGCAGCGGCAGCGCCGCCTGTCAACAGCCGCCGGGTCTCGGACAGCCCGCTGTCGACCTCGGAGATTAGCTCGCGAAGCGCGTCACGGGTCTCGGCGAGGACGAGCCCCCAGGGAGGCGGTGCCACCTGCACGATCTCGTCGAGGGTCGCGCCCGACGACACGCCGAGCACGGCTCGTAGCGCCTCGACCTCGGCGGCCCGCACCAGCTCCTCGGTGTGCAACCGGGCCACCGCCACTCGGATCTCGTCGTCGCTGATCCCCAGCCAACGGCCCACGCCGGCGCGAACCAGCAGACGCTGGGTCACCAACCGGAACTGCAGTTGGTCCAGCGTCTCCCGCTCGGTCCACAGCGCAGTGGCGAGCGCACTGAACGCCGCGTCCGCCGGCCGCGCGCTGGCAGTCGGAAACGAGCTCGGCGAAGGCACGTCCTCATGCATCGGCTCCGCGCTACTCAGGTTAAGCGAAAGCTAAGAGGCCGGAACCGGGCGGACAAAACCGGAAATTGACCGCCAACCATGCTCAAAGACTTTCCTGGAAGAGGATGCCGGAAAAAAAGTTTGCCCGGACACCTTGCGCCGAGGGGTCCCGACGGTGTTCCATTACTTCACACCGACTTCACACGGGTCGGAGTCCGGCCGGCACCGGGGGGTGCGCACCGGGCGCGGGGAGATCACGGCGTCGCGAGAGCGGCGCCGCAGTACGACAACCGCACCTGTACCCCCGAGGAGCAAGCCATGACGGCTGCAGTGTCGACTCAGGTCGACTCCGCTGACACGGATGTCAGCACCCCCGTTGCTCACCCGACCCCCGGGCGCGGCCCGGAGATCGACGAACTGGTGCGCGAGCACCTTCCGCTGGTGGGCCACCTCGTCCGGGAGGTCCTGACCCGGGTGCCCGCCCATATCCAGCGCAACGACCTGGTGTCCGCCGGGATGTTGGCGCTCGTGCTGAGCGCGCGAAGCTTCGACGCCGACCGGGGCGTGCCGTTCGGTCGTTTCGCCGCAATCCGGATCCGGGGCGCGTTGACCGACGAACTGCGCACCATGGACTGGGCCAGTCGCTCGGTGCGCGGCAAGGCGCGCGAGCTGGAGGCCGTTCGCAATGACCTCGCAGCCGCGCTCGGCCGACACCCGACGCGCGAGGAGACCGCCCAGGCGCTCGGCATCGCGGTCTCGGAGCTCGACGGCGTCGACGCCGACGTGCAGCGCGCCGCCGTTTTGAGCCTGCAGGCGTTGACCGCGGACGAGGGCGTCGAACTGCTCCCGACCAGCAACGAGGGTCCCGAGGCGCTGCTGCTCAAGCGGGAACAGATCGGCTATCTGCACGACGCCGTCGCGGAGCTGCCGGACCGCCTGCGGACCGTCGTGCGCGGGTACTTCTTCGAGAACCGCAAAATGGCCGACCTGGCCGACGAACTCGGCGTCACCGAGTCCCGGATATCCCAGCTGCGCGCAGAGGCGCTGACGCTGCTGCGGCAGGGCCTGTCCGGCGTCGATGACGCCCCGAGCGAGGTCAAACCGGCTGCCCGCGGCCGGGCCGCGGCCCGGCAGGCGTACTGCGCGGCCGTCGCGTCCCGCTCCAACGTGGCCGAACGCCTTCGCAGCACCAATGTTCTGGGCGAGGCTCGGCAGGCTGTTCGCTGATCGGAGGGCGGCCTCCTGGCCGCCGGGTCCGTCCGCGGGCCCGGCGGCCCGCTCAGCGGCGCAACCGACCGGTCGGCGGGTGGCGTCTCCGTAGACTTCCGCGGCATGCAGGCCCTCGCCGTGCCGCTGGCCGGTAATCCGCTCAGCCCCGGCGATCTGCTTTCGAGCTTCGGCCTGCTGGGACTCGCCGTCGTCCTGTTCGCCGAGACCGGACTCTTGGTCGGGTTCTTTCTGCCCGGCGACACGCTTCTACTCGCCGGCGGGATCCTGACCTCGACGCACCGCATTCATGTCCCCATCTGGGAATTCCTGGTCATCGCCCCCATCGCGGCGATCCTCGGTAACCTCGTCGGTTACTGGCTCGGGTACCGCGCCGGGCCGGTGGTCTTCGATCGACCCAAGTCGCGCATGTTCAAACCCGAATACGTCACCCGCGCCCGGACCTTCTTCGACCGCTTCGGCCTCGCCACCGTGCTGATCGCACGATTCGTGCCGGTGGTTCGCACGGTGGCTCCGGTCATGGCCGGCGTCGGGCGGATGCGCTGGCCGACGTTCGCGGCCGCCTCGGTGCTCGGCGGAGTGGTCTGGAGCGACGGGCTTTTGCTCGCGGGCTACTGGCTCGGGCACCTGGCCTTCGTGCAGCGCAACGAAGGAAAGATCGATTACGTGATCCTGGTGGTCGTCCTTCTGGGGCTGTTTCCGGCGGCACTGCACTACGTTCAGGGACGCCGTCGCGCCAGGTCACGCCGCGTCAGCGAGTGACCTCCCGGCACGCCTGTTGCACGCTGCGAGGAGCGTCGACGTGGACGCCGAAGAAGGACACATTCGTCTTGCAGTTCGCCACGGCGTTCTGCACCGACGAGCGCTGCTGCCAAACCACGACGGCGACAGCGACGACGATCAGGACGACGAGCAGCCGCGCGACCAGGGCGGAAATCACGACGGCGAGGACGATCCCGATCACCACGACGACCGCGATCGTTCCCACGCCGATCCCCGCGATCGACGTCGAAGTCAGCGCCGAGACGTCCGTCATGGGCGCCAACGATAGCCTCGGGACGTGGCTTCGGACGTGATCGACCAGCGCGGCGCGCAGGATCCCCGCACCGCCTCGGCGCCTCCTGCGCTGTCCGCCGGCGGCTTGCGTGTGGTGGCGCTCGGCGGCATCAAGGAGATCGGCCGCAACATGACGATGTTCGAGTACGCCCCGGACGGTGGTCCGGGGCGGCTCCTCGTCGTCGACTGCGGGATGCTTCTCGGGAAGACGAACTCCCCCGGGGTCGATATCACCCTGCCGGACTGGTCGTATTTCGACGACCGCCTTGGCGACCTCGACGGAGTCGTGCTGACGCACGGCCATGAGGACCACATCGGCGCGCTGCCGTACCTGCTCCGACAACGCCGCGACCTGCCGATTTACGGGTCGCGGCTCACCCTGGGCCTGGTGGGCGCCAAACTCGACCAGCACCAGCTGCAGAAGCCGGACCTTCGGCGGGTGCGCGAAGGCGACCGGGTGACGCTCGGCGCCTGGAACCTCCAATTTTTCGCGGTGAACCACTCAATCCCCGACGCGCTGGCAGTGGCGATCAGGGCAGGCGGGGCGACCGTGCTGCACACCGGCGATTTCAAGATGGATCAGACCCCGCTCGACGGCCGGCTCACGGACCTCGCCGGATTCGCGCGGCTCGGTGATGGCGGCGTCGACCTCCTGCTGTCCGACTCGACCAACGCCGAGCAACCCGGCTTCAACCCGTCGGAACGCGAGGTCGGCGCGGTCGTCACCGATGTCATCGCGAAGGCGCAGGGACGGGTCATCGTCGCCTGCTTCGCATCGCACGTCCACCGGGTGCAGCAGGTTCTCGACGCGGCGGTGCAAGCCGAGCGGCAGGTCGCCTTCGTCGGGCGGTCGATGGTCCGCAACATGACTATCGCCCGCGAGCTAGGTTTGTTGCGGGTTCCTGACGGCCTTCTCATCGATCTGCAAGTGGCCGAACAGTTGCCGTCCCGGCGGGTCCTGCTGGTCTCGACGGGCTCGCAGGGCGAGCCGCTGTCCGCGCTGTCACGGATGGCGAACCGAGAGCACCAGGTCGTGCGGATCGTGCCCGACGACACCATCCTCCTTGCCTCGTCCCTGATTCCCGGCAACGAGACCTCGGTGGGTTCGGTGATCAACGGGCTCGCCCGCCTTGGGGCAACCGTCGTGCACAAGTCAAGCGCCTTGGTACACGTCAGCGGCCACGCCCCCGCCGGTGAGTTGCGATACCTGCTCAACGTCGTACGTCCTCGTCATCTCATGCCGGTGCACGGGGAATGGCGGCATCTTCGCGCGCACGCCCGCATCGCCCGATCGGTAGGGATGTCTGATGATCAGATCCTCCTCGCCGAGGACGGAACCGTTGTCGACCTGGTCGAAGGTCGCGCCCGCATCTCCGGCAGGATTCCTGTGGGATACGTGTATGTCGACGGCCTCGAGGTCGGTGACATCGGGGACGCGACGTTGCGTGACCGGAGAATTCTCGGTGAGGACGGATTCCTGACGATCCTCGTCGCAGTCGACACCGAGGCAGGACGGGTGGTGTTCGGGCCGGACATCACGGCCCGTGGCTTCAGCGACGACCGCGGCGCGCTCGACCCGATTCGGGCCGAGCTTATCGAGATCGTGGAGAAGGCGGTCGCCGACGGCAACACCGACGCCGACTCGTTGTCGCACCTGGTGCGGCGCACGGTCGGCCGGTGGGTCGACCGCGAATACCGACGACGTCCCATGCTGATGCCGATGGTCGTCACCGTGTGACCACGCCCGGCGCGAGGCCGTACGTCGCGGTCGTCGGTCCGGGCGACGGCGCCTCTCCCGACGACGTCGCCGCGGCGCGCGACGTCGGCCGCCTGCTCGCCACGGCCGGGGCGGTCGTCGTCACGGGCGGTCTGGGCGGTGTGATGGCCGGCGCGACCGAGGGCGCCCGCGAGTCCGGCGGGCTCACCCTGGCGCTGCTGCCCGGGACCTCGCGGGACGGCACGGACGCCACCGTGGCGGTGCCGACGGGGCTCGGCGAGGCGCGCAACGTCCTGGTCGTGCGGGCGGCCGACGCGGTGCTCGCGGTCGGCGGGAGTTGGGGGACCCTCAGCGAGATCGCGCTCGCCCGGCGCACCGGCGTCCCCGTCGTGTGCCTGGGCGGCTGGCGGGTCAGCGACGCCGCCGGCGCCGACCTCGCCCTCCCCCGCGCGTCGTCGGCGCCGCAGGCAGTGACCCTCGTCCTCGAACTGGTGCGCGACGCATCCGGCACCATGAACAGGTGACCACCCGAGCGCCCCTTCGCCCCGGCGAGATCTCGCAGCGCCGGCCGGTGCCGGCGGCGATCCGGCGTCCGCACTATCTCGATGCGCGTCCAGGCGTTCCCGCCGATTACGACGACCCGATGGTGAAGGACGCCGACACCATCGCCCGGATGCGCGTCGCCGGACGCATCGCGGCCGACGCCATGCAGGAGGTCGGCCGGCATGTGGCGCCCGGCGTGACGACCGACGACCTCGACGCGATCGGGCACGAGTTCGTGGTCGCCGCGGGCGCCTATCCGTCGACCCTCGGCTACAAGGGCTTTCCGAAGTCGCTGTGCACCTCGGTCAACGAAGTGATCTGCCACGGGATCCCCGATTCCCGTCCGCTCGAGGACGGAGACGTGGTCAAGGTCGACATCACCGCCTTCGCCGAGGGCGTGCACGGCGACACCTGCGCCACCTTCTTCGCCGGAACCCCGTCGGACGACGCCCGGATGCTCAGCGACCGCACGCGTGCGGCGATGCTGCGCGGCATCGCGGCGATCCGTCCCGGCCGGCCGGTCTCGGTGATCGGACGGGTGATCGAGTCCTACGCGCGACGGTTCGGTTACGGAGTGGTGCGCGACTACACGGGACACGGCGTGGGTCCGTCCTTCCACACCAAGCCGACGATCCTGCACTACGACGAGCCGCGGGCGACGACCGTCCTCGAACCTGGCATGACGTTCACGGTCGAGCCGATGCTGACGCTGGGCGGGATCGACTGGTACGGCTGGGACGACGACTGGACGATCCTCACGACCGACGGGTCCCTCGTTGCGCAGTGGGAGCACACCGTGGTGGTCACCGACGACGGTGCGGAGATCCTCACTGCGCCCAGTGGCACGACGTGACCTCCGGCACCGCCCCCTCGCCGACCCGACCCCGAACCGACCCGCCGCAGGAGGCGCAGCGGTGCTTTCCCTAGGAGCTGACCTAGGACCTGAGCAACGCCGGGAAGCGCTCTCCCGGTTCGCGAGCGAGCAGTTCGACGTCCTCGTGATCGGTGGCGGTGTGGTGGGCGCCGGCGCCGCGCTCGACGCGGCAACCCGGGGGTTGTCCGTCGCGCTGGTGGAGGCGCGGGACTACGCCTCCGGGACGTCGAGCCGATCCAGCAAGTTGGTGCACGGCGGGCTGCGCTATTTGGAGCAACTCGACTTCTCGTTGGTGCGGGAGGCCCAGCGCGAGCGGTCACTGATCCTCAATGAACTCTGCCCGCACCTGGCCCGACCGATCCCGTTCATCTACCCGTTGCAGCACCGGGGGTGGGAGCGGCTCTACGTCGGCGCCGGGATTGCCCTCTACGACGCGCTCGGACGGCGCTCCGGCGTGCCGCGGCACAAGCACCTCACCCGTTCGGGCGCTCGGCGGCTGTTCCCGGGATTGCGTGAGGACGCGCTGGTCGGGGCCATCCGGTATTACGACGGCCAGGTCGACGACGCCCGGCACACGATGACGCTCGTCCGTACGGCCCGTCGGTACGGAGCGGCCTGCGCCAACAGCGTCCGGGTCGTCGACTTCCGGCGCTGCGGCGAGCGGGTCGCGGGCGCCGTGGTCCGCGACCTCGAGTCCGGCGCGGAACTCGAGGTTCGTGCCAAGCACACCATCAATGCCGCCGGCGTCTGGACCGACGAGATCCAGCGACTCGTCGGTGGCCGCGGCGAGCTCAGGGTGAGGGCGTCGAAGGGCGTCCACCTCGTCGTCCCGCGCGACCGGATCGACGGGACGGTCGGCGTGATCAGCCGAACGCAGAACAGCGTCCTGTTCGTGATCCCCTGGGGCGGTCATTGGATCATCGGGACCACCGACACGGATTGGATCCTCGACCTCGCTCATCCCGCGGCCAGCCGGTCGGACATCGACTACCTGCTCGCTCAGGCCAACAAGCTGCTGCGCACTCGGCTGACCCGTGACGACATCCAGGGCGTGTACGCCGGACTGCGGCCGTTGCTCGCAGGCGAGTCCGACGCCACCAGCCGGCTGTCGCGCGAGCACGCCGTGGTGACGCCCGTCGCCGGCCTCACGATCGTGGCGGGGGGCAAGTACACGACCTACCGGGTGATGGCGAAGGACGCCGTCGATGCGGCGCTGCAGGCAAGGGGCGCAGCGGCCCCTGAGTCGGTCACCTCGCGGGTAGCGCTTGTCGGTGCGGACGGCTTCGCGGCGCTGTGGAACGCGCGGGAGCGGCTTGCCGCCGAGTCAGCGCTGGAGCCGCGCCGGATCGAACACCTGCTGCGACGCTACGGCTCTCTTCTTCCGGACCTGCTCGAGCTGATCGCCGAGGACCCCGCGCTCGGGCAGCCGCTGGCCGCCGCGCCGCAGTACCTGCGGGCCGAACTGCGCTACGGCGCCGAGGCAGAGGGGGCCCTGCACCTCGACGACCTGTTGGCCCGCAGGACCAGGATCAGCATCGAGACCTTCGATCGCGGCGTCGCGTCGGCGGCCGAAGCAGCCCGGCTCGCCGCGCCGGTGCTCGGCTGGTCCGACGACGTGGTCGCGGGTGAGATCGCCCACTACGAGGCCCGGGTCGCGGCAGAACGCGAGTCGCAGGACCAGCCCGACGACCGGACCGCCGACGCCGCGCGCCTCGGCGCACCGGACGTCCGCGCCGGAGCGTCGGCGCCGATTCCCGGTTCGGGAGGCGGTGCCGGCCCGGCGGACGGTCTCGCTCGAGATCCGGCTAACCGCCCTCCGCGACCCGCTTGATCGCCGCCAAGGTCGCCGGGATCCCGCTGAGCGCCTGACGTCTGCGCAGCTCGATGCGTTCGTCGGCGTCCTGGCCGTACTTCTCCCGGAACATCTCGCGCCCGGCGGGCCGGAATTCCCAGCTCTCCGTGAGCCGGCTGCGGTGCGGGCCTTGAGCCTCGATCAGGTAACCCCAGCGCACATATCGGCCGCCGACCAGCCACGCGAACTCGCGCCCGGGTTCGGCGACCACGACCTGCGACTCGGTCTCCCAGACCCGGCCGTCCGCCTCGTTGCGGCCGACGAACCACGCGCCGACGCGCGGCCCGGTGCCGTCGCGCCACCGGCAGGTCGTGCAGACCGGGCTCCACTCGCCGGTCCTCGCGATGTCGGTCACCAGGTCGTAGAGCGCCTCCGCCGACGCATCGATCACGACCGACTCGGCGTGGCGATAAGGGTCCACGGGCACTGATCGTTCCAGGCCGTCCGGCTGAGCAGGCAGGGCATCGGCTCGGCCGCTGGCGGACGGGTCATAGTTGTGCGGTGCCGACATCGCCGCCGACCTCCGCCGCCACGGTGTCGCGCCCGCTGTCGGCCCGTGCGACGGTGACCCTGTCGTGCGATCCCGGCGCGGTCGGCTACGCCCGGCTGTGGGCGTCCTGGCAGCTCGACGTGTTCCTGCCGTGGGTGCCGATGCAGTTGTTGGACGACGTGCAGCTCGTCGTCAGCGAGCTGGTGACCAACTCGCTGCGCGCCGACTGCCATTCGCTCAGCGTCGACCTGGTGCAGGCCGACACGACCGTTCGGGTGGGCGTGCGCGACGACGCGGCCGGGATGCCGACGATCCAGCATCCGGGCGTCACCGAGACCCACGGACGAGGCTTGTTGATCGTCGCGGCCGTCTCCGACGACTGGGGGGTCCTCCCCGTCGACGACGGCAAGGAGGTTTGGGCAGAGTTCGCCGTCCCGGACCGGGCGGCCAGCTCGGACGGCGACATGCCGGACTATCTCGGCGACGCGGCGCGGCACCCCCAGCACGGAGTGCTCGACGCGGTGCTCGGGGACCAGTCGTCACGCACGGTCACCGACGCATTGATAGGTGAATTGCTGGATCAGGTTCGACGCACGATGCGGGTCGACACCGCGGCGATCCTGCTTTATGACGAGTCCCGCCAGTTCCTCGTGGCCACCGCGGCGCGGGGTATCGAGGAGGAGGTGCGGCAGGGGGTCCGGGTGCGCCTCGGACGGGGTTTTGCGGGTCGCATCGCGGCCGACCGCCGCCCGATCGTCCTCGACGAAGTCACCTCCAAGCATGTGGTGAACCCGTTGCTGGTGCGACGCGGGATCGCCTCGATGGTCGGCGTGCCGATCTTCGCCGGCGAGGGGGTGCTGGGTGTCATGCACGTGGGCTCCCTGACACCGCGACGCTTCACGCCGCTGGACGTCGGAATGCTGGAGCGAGGGGCGGCGCGTGCAAGCCAGGTCCTGGTGCGCCATCGAACCTTCGTCGACCGTGCCGGGGCGGCGGCGCTGCTCCACAGCCTGACCCCGCGCCTGCCGGACCTGCCGGGCCTCGAGCTGGCCGCGCGGTACGTCCCCGGCAGCCAGTACGGCGTGGGCGGTGACTGGTACGACGTCTTCAGGCTGCCCTCCGGCCTCGTCGCGGTTGCCATCGGCGACGTCATGGGCCACGGTCTGCACGCTGCGACCGTGATGGGCCGGGTGCGAAGCGCCCTACGGGCGTACGCGCTGGAGCACGCCGATCCGGCGGAGGTCCTGGCCAGGCTCGACCGGAAGATCCAGCACTTCGAGCCCGGGCATCTGGCGACCGTCCTCTACGCCGTTCTCGATCCGGCGTCCGGCGAGGGGACCGCGTCATCGGCAGGTCACCTGCCGCCTGTGCTGGTGTACCCGGGCGGCTCCGCTGAGGTCGTGCCCGTACCCGTCGCTCCGCCGATCGGCGTGAAGTCCTCGATCCGGCGCCGGTCGCACCCGATCCGGCTCTCGCCCGGAGCGCTGTTGTGCCTCTACACCGACGGCCTGGTGGAACGGCGCACGCGTGATCTCGACGAGGAGGTGGAGCGGCTGCGGTCGGTGCTCTCGGCGGTCCCGCTCCCCACCGCCGAGTCGGCCTGCGTGCAGACGATGACGGAGATGCTCGGCGACCGTGAGCCCGAGGACGACATCTCGTTGCTGACGGTCATGCTGCTGGCCGAGCCGCTGCCGCAGCCCTGACCGGGTGCCGCCCGGCGCTCGCACCGAGATGGCCGCGCAAGCCGTCCCGGCCGTGCAAGCCCCGGGTCCCGCTGCGCCATCCCGACCCGGCGCCGAGCAACAGGACTGCGGTGAGCGCCGCCAGCCCCGCCGTCGCGGCCAAGACGGCGGTGCGCGCTCCCCGGCCGTCGACCCGGTGACCGGCCGCCGGACGGGTCACCACGATGCCGACGGCCGGGAGCAGCCGGCCCAGGACGTGCAGACCTGCCAGCACGGCCCACACCAGGAAGAAGCCCTGGTGCACCGTCACCCAGTCGAGGCGTTGGCCGACCACGGTCAGTAGCCGGGACTGCGAGCGGTCGGGGCCCAGGGCCACCAGGACGATCCCGGACGCCAGCAGGCCGAGGGTGGCCGCCACGACGAACGGTCCGAGGATCCGCAGCGGCATCGGCGGCGGTCCGGCGGCTCGGTACTCCCGGGAACCGGTGTAGTACCGCGCGATCCGCCAGCCGGTCGACCCGGTCTTGATCAGCGAGGGCGGCAGCAGCAAGCCACCGAGGACGAGATGCCAGCTGATCAGCCCCTCGATATCGAGCAGCGTCACCAATTCCCCCACGCTGAGCGCCAGCAGCACAACTCCCGTCCATGCGGTGATCCGCGCATTCCCGGCCGGGCCGCCGGTGCCACCCACGTGGGGATCCTTGCGGGAATCCCGGCCGGTCGCCTCGGCGAGCGTTCCGGCAACCGCGCCGCGCCAGCCCGCCGCATTGGGACCCGTCCGGGCCATCGCTCCCCCGTCCTGCCGCACCCGTCGGTGGAGCCCGGCCTGCCTACAGCAAGGTAGTAGCCCGGCCCTGACGAAAGGACGCGGCGCACATCTACCGACGCACGGATGCGCTCTGTGCTGGGGCCGCCTCGCTCTTTTACGGGCCAATCACACGATCGTCCCGAAGGTTGCATCAGTGGTTACCCTCGACGGGACTTGTGATTCGAACACCGCCGGTCGGCAGCGGGAGGGGTTGGCATGAAGGTCTCGCGTCACGTCCTGAAGCGCGTCGG